>JAITNL010000241.1 GCA_031290495.1 Accumulibacter sp. | reverse complement strand
TTTCGTAGGTTGGATAAGCCGCGCAGCGGCGTAATCCGACATCCCAAGCTCCGGCGCGAAGCGCCGCCGATCATTTTGCCGCCTGTAAAATCAGCGCCGCTGGCGCGGCGGGGAACGCTGTCGGATTACGCCGCTGGCGCGGCTTATCCACCTATGCGGGCTTCGATCAGGCGGCGGGCGATGCTGGCGTGATCGGGAAGCGGCGGCATGGCGCGGCGGGGAAACCACGCGGCGGCTTCGATTTCGCCTGGATCGGGAGTGATTTCGCCGTCGGCGTAGTCGGCGAAGAAGGCGATCATCAGCGAATTGGGAAACGGCCACGGTTGGCTGCTGAAGTAACGCAGGTTGGCGATTTCGACGCCGACTTCCTCGCGTACCTCGCGCACGGCGCATTGCTCGACGGATTCGCCGGCTTCGACAAATCCCGCCAGCGCGCTGAACACGCCGGGACGGAAATGCGGACCGCGCGCCAGCAGAAAATCGTCGCCACGTTCGACCAGCACCATCACCGCCGGCGAGATACGCGGGTAGGCCAGCAAGCCGCAGGTCGGGCAGATCATGGCGAACTCGGTGGATTTCTTCGCCGTCGGTGTGCCGCAGTGACCGCAAAAGCGGTGATTTTTTTGCCAGTCCAGGAGTTCGACCGCGCGTCCGGCGAGCGTGAAAGCCTCCTCGCCGGTGAGTCCGTAAAGCGGACGCAGCAAGCTCAGTTCGCCAGGGATATGCGCCGGAGGCTGACTGATCTCGGCGGCGTGACAAGGCCGTCCTTGCCAGTTGCCGATGCGCAATGCCGTCGCGGGATTGCCGAAATCGGCGGCGTGACCGCGCGGGAAGGTTTTGCCGGAAGGACCGCCGTCTACGACGAAAAACTGGTTTTCGCAACGCAGCAGCCAGTAGGAAATTTCGTCCATAACGCTTCGTACCTCCATCGGCCAGGCCGAACTCGTTTCAACTCACGTATGGCAAAACCGGACGAAAGAGCTTGCGCCTCTCCCGTGCAAGATTATCCTCCTGAAGAGGAAGTTCCAAACCGGCGTTAGTTTTCGATGAATCAATTTGCAATCTGCACTAAAGTAACCAAGTTATTTAAGCTCCAAGTCTGCATCGTGTTGGCAGTGATGGTTGTATTTGTTCCCGCTGCGGTAACTACTGGCTGCAATAACGCGAGTGTGCTTTGAGCGCCATTAAAAGAAAGAGAAAGTTTCATTTGTATGGCCCTTATGTAATATTGCTATGGAATTTCAGAGGAAACCAAGCTGGATGTTTCTCATAATTACAGTAATTCTACGCTGGAGTTAAAGGTAAAGTCCAGCACCGTTGTTGGTGCAAGCGACTTGTTGTTTTATTCTTTATTATATAGCCACCATTCTAACCTTCTGCGCTCTTCTTCTTCTTCTTCCAGCTTTTTTCTTTTCTTTTTTTTGATGTTGGCTTTTATTTGCGCTTCCTGGTCAGCCTCCGCCTGTTTTTTTGCTTCGATTTCGTTTTGCTGTTTTTGCAGTGCCTCCATTTCATTTTGCTGTTTCTGTTCCGCCTCATAAACCGCCTCGCGCTCCTGTCGTTCGCGTTGCATGACTTCGAGCTTTTGCTTCAAGGTTTCCAGTTCCTCGGTGGGCGAATGGGGACGCGAATTTTGCGGCTCATAAGACAGCACCGAGCAGACCGCGCCGGACGGACAGGGCGCGTCGGAAATAGTGAGTCTGCCATTTTCCAGACACTTGTAAATTTCCGCGCTCACGCTGCCTGAAATTGCGCCCAATGTCAGCAGCAACAGGATTTTTCTCATGCTCCTCTCTCTAAAACTGTATCGTTTCGGCGAAGGTCAGCGCTTTCATTTGCGCCTGGTTGAAGGTCTCGGACGAAAGGCCGAGCATACCGGACTTGGCGGCGATGTCGTCGCCGTCCTCGCCTTCGCAGGCGATCGCCAGATCGAGGAATGGGCCGTAGACGCCGCCGCGTCCGAGCAGCGCGTCGCAGATCGTTTCGGGCAGACTCATCGTTTCCAGTATCTTGTCCATGGCGATGCCGAGCAGGACTTCGAGCATCGAGAAAGCGCCAATGATGAACAGGTTGTCGTATTCGTTCTTGCCCACCAGCCCCTGACCGAGAATTTCCATCAGGCGCGCGCGGCACAGCGCCGTGTGCATCTGGGCTTGCGCCATCGGGTCCTTGCTGGCCGTGGCCAGCAACAGCGAAAGCCACTTGTTGAGTTTGTCGTAGCCGAGGATGGTGACCGCGTGACGGAACGACTGGATCTCGCACGACAGGCCGAATCCGGCGGAGTTGATGTAGCGCAGCAACTTGTAGGAAAGCGTCACGTCCTGTTTCAGCGCGGCCTCGATTTCCTTGATTTCGGCGTTTTGGCGCACCAGGTTGATGATGCGGATGATCTGCGCCTGGCCCGGATTGATCGCCTTGGCCTGAACGCCGGTAGGCTGTTTGAAGAACCAGCCCGCGGCGGCGTTGAGGCCGGCGTTCAGACAGTCCTGGAAGGCTTGCTGGTCGGTGATGTTGAAAGCCACGCCGATTCCGTAGGGCTGTGTCTGCGCGGCGGCGGTGCGCATCTGCGACGGCGTGAAACGTTTGGCGTCCAGACCGATGAAACGGAAAGCGGTGCCCGACGAAAACGCGGCCTCGGCGTGTTCGTCGACCATCAGGCACAGCGGCGTCTGGGCGGCTTGCAGACCCGCGATCAAGGCCGCCGCGCCGGGGTTGGCGAACACCGCGCCAGGCAATTCAAAGGTCGCGTTGGACGGCGCGCTCCAGTCAAGCAACGCCCGATCCCAGGGCGTTTCCCCGCAGTTGAGAAATACCGGTTTCTCGTTCGCCGGCCAGTCGTTGGTCAGCGCTTGCAAGGCGCTGACCGCGTCGCGCGATGTCGCGCCGTTCAACAGATGCAGATTGAGGCGATTGGCGAGAATCCGGTTCTGGCGGTTGATCAGGGGTTGGCGGGAGATGAAGATGTCGGGCATGACGTTTACCTGAAAAATTTTCAATCGGTTGGGCGGTGAGCGTTGCCGCTGTCCGTTTTTGTGTTTTCGTTGAACTTGAACACACGGGCGGCGGATTTTTGTCGGCACTGTGTATTGTCCGACAAAATCACGCGCGGGACGGTGGCGGGAATGGTTTTTTTCGGTTTTCATTTCAGCGCGTACCATGCGCCGCGCCCGCTGCCGCGCTGCTCCAGATGCCCAAGTTCGAGCAGGTTGCGGAAGTGCTGTTTCAGGGTGTTGCGGCTGCTGCCGGTGAGTTTGATGGCGTCCATCATGGTGACACGCCCATGCTCGCGGGCGAACTCGACGATCTGCAGCGACAGCGCGGGCAGCGCTGCCAGCACGATCTTTTCGCGCTCGATCTTCTTCGTCAAGCGAGCGATCTGCCCGGACAGCGAGCGCAGGAAGAACAACAGCCACGGCTGCCAGTTCGGCGCGTCCGTGCGGATCGTTCCTTGCGTCTGCCTGAGCGCGAGGTAATAGGCTTCCTTGCTGGCTTCGATCACGCTTTCCAGCGAACTGTAAGGGAGGTAGGCGTAGCCTGCCTGGAGCAGCAGCAAGGTGGTCAGTATGCGGCTCAAACGTCCATTGCCGTCCTGAAACGGATGGATTTCCAGAAACACGACGACGAAGATGGCGATGACGAGCAGCGGGTGCAGATGCGCCTTCTCGCGTTCGTCGCTTACCCACGTCACCAGTTCAGCCATCAGGCGCGGTGTATCGAAAGGCGTGGCCGTCTCGAACACGATGCCGATCTGCGCGCCGTTTTCGTCGAAGGCCGCGACGCTGTTGGCGTTGGTCTTGTAGCCGCCCCGGTGCCGTTCGTCTTTCTGGCTGTGCTCCAGCAGGATTTGGTGCAGTTGTTTGAGGTGGTTTTCGTTGAACGGGATGTCCGGCCACGCGCTGAAGATCAAATTCATCAGCTTGACGTAACCCGCCGCTTCCTGTTCGTCGCGCGTCTCGAACTTCTGGATGGCAAGCATGGACAACAGGCGCTCGACCTCCCGGTCGGTGAGCTGGCCGCCCTCGATGCGGGTAGACGAGCCGACGCTCTCGATGGCAGCCACTCGCCGCAGCGCCGACAGCCGGTCGGGCGCGAGTGTGCCCAAGGCGCGCCACGCGCCCTTGAACTCGTCGATCCGGGCGATCAGGCCCAAGACCTCCGGCGTGATCTGGAGTGTATCGGTTCGGAACATGAACCAATATTACACCCATTTACACCCATTTATTGGATGACCAAAATGGACTTGGCATCGCATTTGATCGGCCATCTCCCTGACTTCTCCTGTTTGCGAGTAAGAATAAAACCCGTGGTCAAAGAAAAATCCCCCAAAGCAGTGCCTCTGACCTGCCGAATCAGCCTGTTGGGGCGGCATTTGGTAAAATGCGCGCTTTGTTCCGCCACCCAGGAGTCTCCCGTGAAGATCGTCTGCCTCGACCTCGAGGGCGTACTTGTTCCTGAAATCTGGATCGCGGTTTCCGAGCGCACCGGCATCCCGGAGCTGCGCCGCACCACGCGCGACGAACCCGATTACGACAAGCTGATGACGTTCCGCCTGGATCTTCTGGCGCGGCGCGGGCTGGGTTTGCGCGACATCCAGCAGGTTATCTGCGAGTTGGGGCCGCTGCCGGGCGCGCGTGCGTTTCTCGATGCCTTGCGCGAGACTTATGAGGTCATCATTCTCTCCGACACCTTCTACGAATTTGCCCATCCGCTGATGCGCCAACTGGCTTGGCCGACCCTGTTCTGCCACAGTCTGGAGGCGGACGCGGATGGCCGGGTGGTCAATTACCATCTGCGTATGCCCGAGCAGAAGCGCGAAGCCGTCAAGCGTTTCCGCGAGATGAATTTCACCGTGGTCGCCGCCGGCGACTCGTACAACGACACCAAGATGCTCGGCGAGGCGCACGCCGGCATCCTGTTTCACCCGCCCGAAAACGTCATGCGCGAATTTCCGCAGTACCCGGTGGTATGGAACTACGGCGATTTCCGCGCGCAAATCGACCACGCCTTCGCGCGTCTCGAAGCCTGATTCTCCGTGTCTTCCCAACGCTATTACACGCTTTCCGCCTCGTGTCCCGACGGCGTCGGCATCGTGGCGCGCGTGGCCGGTTTCATCGCCGGGCACAACGGCTGGATTCTCGAATCGCGTTACCACTCCGACGACGATGACGACGGACAAAGCCGGTATTTCATGCGCGTCGACATCAAGGCCGATTCGCTGCCTTTCCATCTGGCCGAGTTCCGCGCGCGTTTCCGCCCGCTTGCCGAAGAACTGCGGATGACCTGGAAGATCAACGATTCGGCGGTGAAAAAGCGCGTGATAATCCTGGTCAGCCAGCAGGAACATTGCCTGTACGACCTCCTGGCGCGCTGGCAATCGAAGGAACTGGACATCGAAATCCCGTGCATCGTCTCGAACCACGACCGCTTTCGCGGTTTCGTCGAATGGCATGGCATTCCCTTCCACCATGTGCCGATGACGCCGGATGGCGAGGCTGCGGCCTACGCCGAAATCCGGCGCGTTTTTGAGGAAGTGAAGGGCGACACGATGGTCCTCGCGCGTTACATGCAGATTCTCCCGGCGGACATGTGCGCCGCCTATTCCGGGCGCATTCTCAATATTCATCACTCCTTCCTGCCCAGTTTCGTCGGCGCCAAGCCGTATCACCAGGCGCACCAACGCGGCGTCAAGCTGATCGGCGCGACCTGCCACTACGTCACCAGTCAGCTCGACCAAGGCCCGATCATCGAACAGGACGTGATCCGCATCGATCACGCCGACTCGGTCGACAACATGGTCCGCTACGGCAAGGACATCGAAAAAACCGTGCTCGCGCGCGGTCTGCGCTATCACCTCGAAGATCGCGTGCTGCTGCACGGCAACAAGACGGTGGTGTTCAGATAAAGCGCTGGCGTTATCTACAGAGACCGAGTGGAAAACCTGCGTGTTTCTTGCCGTGGTGTCTGTGGAAAGCCATGAAAAGCTCCGCACAAGTGAAATTTCGTCATTCCCGCGCAAGCGGGAATCCACAAAGGCCGCTGAAAACCGTCATTCCTGAATGACGGTTATTTTTTGGAATCGTCATCGCATGATTACCCTCAAGAACCTGACCCTGCGGCGCGGGGTCAAGGTATTGCTGGACAAAGTTTCGGCGGAGATCAATCCGGGCGAGAAGGTCGGACTGGTCGGGCGTAACGGGGCGGGCAAATCGTCGCTGTTCGCGCTGATGAACGGTCATCTGCACGAAGACGGTGGTCAATTCTCGCGCCCGCCGTCGTGGCGTCTCGCCCAGGTGGCGCAGGAGATGCCGGAAACCGCGCAGGGCGCGAGCGATTTCGTGATCGCGGGCGACGCGCGGCTCACGGCGGCGCGGGAGGAAGTCGCCGCCGC
>JAITNL010000220.1 GCA_031290495.1 Accumulibacter sp. | reverse complement strand
TACGTGGAAGAAGCCATCCGGCGGCGTCTGGACAAAGGCTTCGGGCTGGGGCCGCAATGCGATCTCACCGCCATTGCCGCCGAAAGAATCGGCGCGCTCACCGGCATGGAGCGGGTCTGCTTTTGCAACACCGGTTCCGAATCGGTGATGTTTGCCCTGCGCCTGGCGCGCGCCAAGAGCGGCAAGAAGCGTGCGGCGCTGTTTTCCGGCGCCTATCACGGCATTTTCGACGGCGTGCTCGCGGTCAATGAAGGCGACCGGATTGTCCCGTCCTCGCCGGGCAGCCCGCCGGGAATGATCGAAGACGTACTGTTGCTCGATTACGACTCGGAAGCCGCGCTGCAACGTCTGCAAGCCGAAGCCGATACGCTGGCCGCCGTGCTGGTGGAACCGGTGCACAGCCGCCGCCCCGGACGCCAGCCGCAAACCTTCCTGCGCCGTCTGCGCCGCCTGACCCGTGAGCAAGGCATCTGCCTCATCTTCGACGAAATGGTCAATGGCTTTCGCATCGCGCCCGGCGGTTCGCAGGAATACTTTGGCGTTCGCGCCGACATCGCCCTTTACGGCAAGGTGATCGGCGGCGGCTTGCCGGTCGGCGTCATCGCTGGACGGAAGGATTATCTGGATCTGATCGACGGTGGATTTCCGGGGCAGAGCAAGCTGCTCCAGCCTGAAGAAACCATCGTCTTTGGCGGCACCTTCTGCCGCCATCCCCTGAGCATGGAAGCCGTCGCCGCCGTCTCAGGGCACCTGCTCGAACACGGAGCGACCCTGTGCGCCGACGCCAACGCCCTGACCGGCGCGCTCGCCGACACGCTAAATCTCTGGTTTCAGGACAACGAGGTGCCGCTGCGCCTGATGCACTACGGCGCGCAGTTCATCTTCGAGAGTTACGGCGCGTTCAGCGCCTTCGCCCAGCCCGTGGAACTGCCGCTCTTTTACCTGCTGCTCATGGCGCGCGGAATTTACACTTGGGAGCGGCGCACCTGCGGTCTGTCCACCGCGCACACGGCGGAAGACACGGCCAGAATCGCCGCCGCCGTGCGGGAAAGCGTACTGGCACTGCGCGCGGGCGGTTTTCCGTTCCGGCTGGCGAGCGGCGCGCCGGCCGGCTTTGTCCCGATGACGCCGGCGCAGGAAAATCTCTACGCCATTTTTCTGCGCCAACATGGGCAGGACGCCTACCACCTGCCGCTGGCTTTTCGCCTTGAAGGCGAGGTGGACGCCGAGGCGCTGGAAATCGCCCTGGGTGAAATCATCCGCCGCCACGAGGCGCTGCGCACCGCGTTCGTACACCTTGACGGACGTTCCCTGCAAAAAATCGTCGCCGAACCCCGCTTCTTTCTGGAAAAGACCGACGCCAGCACGGAACAGGCCATAGAAACACAACTTGCCAGCTTCATCCGGCCTTTCGATCTGGCGGCCGCCCCGCTCCTGCGCGCCCGGCTGGCCCGGCAGTCCGACGGCGGCAGCCTGTTCATGCTGGACATCCTGCACATCGCGGCAGATGGCGCGTCGCTGGGAATCATCCTCGACGAACTGAACGCGCTGACGTGGGGGAAGGCGCTCGCCGCTCCCGTGCCCTTCCGGGAAGTTTCCGGCGGCGCGCCAGCGCAAACGCAAGCTGACGACGCGGCGTGGTGGGCGGAAAAACTCAAGAATTTGCCGCGCCTGGAATGGCCTTGCGACTTCCCCGCCAACGCCGGTCAGCCCACTGGCGGACAGGTGTGGATGCGCATCGACGCCCAGATCCTCGAACAGGCCAGACTGGCCTGCAAGGACTACGGCATCACGCTCAACATGTTCCTGAACGGCGTGCATGTCTTGCTGGTGGCCGCGCTCACCCGTTCGCGGACGATCTGCTCCGGGATGGCCGACGGCGGGCGCTTCACCAAGGCGGCGGAACAGGCGGTGGGCATGTTCGTGAACACCGTGCCGCAACTTTTCCGCGTTGACCCGGACGCCAGTCTGCGCGCGTTTTTCGATGGCGTCCGTCTGGCGTGCAGCGACTCCATGCGGCATCGCCACGCGCCTTACAAGAGCCTCGTGGACGCGCTCGGTTTTTCACCCGCCGCCACCATGTGCAGTTATGAGCGCGCCGACCACCGCAACCTGCAATGGCCGGGTGTGCGCGCCACGCCGCTGGCCGCGCATGGTCAAGGCGCGATGTACGACTTTTCCATCGACATCGTCGAGATGGGAGGGGCGCTCAACTGCAACCTGATGTATTCCGACGCCTTCCGCCGCGCAACCGCGCTTTCCTTTGGCGAGGTGTTTGTCTGGCTGGTACAGGCCGCCGCGCAAAACCGGGAAGCAAAAGTCGGCGCCCTGCCGCTCATCCCGCCCGCCCAGTTCGAGCGTCTGCGCGCGGAATGGGCCGGGACGGCAAGACCGCTTGAGCCGAACCGCGGCGTGCTCGACTGCGTGCTGGAACGCGCCGCCCAGGTGCCGGATAAAACCGCGCTGATTCTGGATCACGCCCCGTACCATGAACGCGTGAGTTACGCCGAACTCGTCGCCCACAGCCAGGCGCTGGCGCAAGCGCTGATCGCGCGGGGCGTACAGACGGGGGACGTTGTCGGCGTGCTCCTGCCCCGCCGTCCCGCCTATGTGATAGCCATGCTGGGCATCTGGCGGGCCGGCGCGGTGCTACTGCCGCTGGCCGCCGACCAGCCGGACGAACGCCTCGCCTTCATGCTGGAAGATTCACGCGCGGTAGCGCTCATCACCGACGCCGCCTCGCGGCCCCGCGCCGCCGCCGCGCTTGCCGCGCGCGCTACATCCACATCCTCAACACCCTGCCTCGATGTCGATGAATTGTGCGCCGCCGCGCCACGGGACGCCCCCGCTCCGCGCTCGCCCGCGCCCGGCGATCTGGCCTACATCCTCTACACCTCCGGCACCACCGGGCAGCCCAAGGGCGTGCTGGTGGAACATCACAGCCTCTACAACATGTGCCGCTGGTATGTCCGTTATTACGCCATCGCCCCGGCGGATCGCTGCACCGCCTTTGCGCCGTTCGTCTTCGATCCGTCGTTGTGGGAAATTTTCCCGGTGCTGATGCAGGGCGCTGAATTGCACATTTTCCACGAGGACATCCGCCACGACCTGCCGGGGATGCACGCCTACCTGCGCCGCCACCGCGTTACCGTCACCTATTTTCTTTCCCAGGTTTCGGAACTCATCGACGGTACCGACCTGCCCGATTTGCGGCTGCTGGTTTCCGGCGGCGACGTTCTGCACATCGCGCGTCCGCGTGGCCGGTATCGGCACAGCAACGCCTATGGCCCCACTGAATTTACCATCACCTCGCACGTCTTCGATCTGGACGGCGCTTCTCCGGTACCCACGGGCAAACCGGTCGACAACACCCAAAGCCTGATTGTGGACGAAACAGGCCGCCTGATGCCGGACGGTTTTCCCGGCGAAATGTGTCTGGCGGGCGAACAGATCGCGCGCGGCTACATGAATCGCCCCGAACTGGACGCCCACGTTTTCGTTCCCAATCCGATGCTGGCCGACGCCCCTGCCGGCGGCACGGACTATCGCCGCGTGTACCGCACCGGCGATCTGTTCCGACGCTTGCCCGGCGGCAATTACCTGTTCATGGGACGGCTGGACGGGCAGGTCAAGATTCGCGGCTTTCGCGTCGAAACCGATGAAATTTCCAACCACGCGATGCGCCATCCGCTGGTCAAACAGGCCATTGCCGTCGCGCTGGAAGACGATGACAAACAAAAGTTTCTCTGCCTGTACGTCATTCCCGCCAGGCCAACGGATAGCGGAGCGCTGGAAACGGAACTGCGCGCGGCGCTGGGCAAGGCGCTGCCGCCCTACATGCTGCCCGCGTATTACCTGTTTCTGAACGCGCTGCCCCAGCTCGGCAGCGGCAAGGTCGACCTCGCGGCGCTGCCGCGGCCAGAGAAAAAAAGCGTCGCCGCCGCGCCGCCCCAGGGCGCGGCGGAAGAAGCGCTCGCCCAGGTCTGGCGCGAGCATTTGCGTGTCCCGCGCGTCAGTCGCGAAGACAATTTCTTTGAACTGGGCGGCGATTCCATCAAGGCGTTGATGCTGACCGCCAGTATTCGCGCCCTGGGTTTCAATCTGGAAGCACGGGATATTTTTAACGCCCCGGTGCTGCGCGAACTGGCCGAACGGCTTACCCCGCTCGCCGCCGGTGCCGCCCAGCCGACGAAAAGCGCCTGGCCCGAACGCGCGGCAGGAGCGGCTTCCGTCGCCGAACAACACCAGCTTCCGGCGGACGAAACCGGACAAACATCGGCGGACGAAACCGCCTTGCGCGCGCGTTACGGCGCGCAACTCCTGCACCTCGCCGACCCCACGCCGATGCAATTGGGAATGCTGTTTCAGCAACGCCTCGGCGAGGACGCGGAAATGTACGTGGAGCAGACCGCGCTGCGCATCGAGGGCGCGCTGGACGCGGATGCTCTGCGCCACCGCTTCTTCGCGCTGGTCGAACGCCACGAAAGTCTGCGCGGCGTTCTCGTCGACGCCGGGCTGACGCGCCCCAGACTGCTGGCGCTGGCGCCCGGCGCGGTTTCCGACAGCGCCTTCGCGTTTCACGATTGGCGTGAAGAGGCGGCGGACAAGGACGCCCGTCTGTTTGACGAAGCCGCGCGTGAGCGCGCCGCCGTGAGCGATCCTTCCCGCTTGCCGCTGGCGCGTCTGTGCCTGTACCGCCTGAACGATAGCGAATACCGGCTGATTTTCACCGTGCATCATGTCTTTTTCGACGGCTGGAGCACCGGGATATTTTTCAGCGAACTGTTCGCCCCGGCGTTGCCCGCCGAGCCGGCGCCGCCTTTTCGCGTCTATGCCGATTACCTCCGGACGCGGGATGCCGAGGCCGCGCGCGACTGGTGGCGGCACGATCTGGCCGGCGTGGATGAACGCACCGTAATTCCCGGTCTCGCGGAAAACACCAGTGCCGCGCGCGACGACGCTCAACTGCCCCTGCTTCTGCCCGCCGCGCTGCGGCAAAACCTGCGCGCGCTGGCGCGCGCCACCCGCGCCACCCTCAACCACGTCTTGCAGGCCGCCTGGGCGCTGGTGCTGGCGCGCGCCAACCGGCGCGACGAGGCGCTGTTCGGCGAAGCGGTCTCGGTGCGTCCCCACGCGCTCGCGGGCGTGGCGCATATCGTGGGTTTGTGCACCAACACCCTCCCCGTGCGCGCGCGCTGTCTGCCGGAACAGTCTTTTATCCAACTGGTCGAAGCGCTGCGCGATCGCGCGCTCGACGCGGCGGAACACGCCTGGCTGCCCCTGCCGGAAATCCAGGCGCAATCGGCCTTGCGCTGCGATCTGTTCACCCATTTCTTCGTGCTGGAAAACTATCCCGCCCCACGTGGCCGGGATGATTTGCGCATCGCCATCGTCGACAGTTTTTCCCGTACCGGCTTTGCCTTCGCGCTCTCCTGGGAAGCCGACGAGGACGGCATCAACGGCGCGTTCATCTACGACCGCGCCAGATTGCCGGACTGGCAGGCCGAAAGTCTGCGCGACGCCTATCGCACCGTGCTCGACGCGGTGTGCGCGTCGCCGGAGCAGCCCCTGTCGTCGTTTGCCCTGCTCTCGCCCAGCGCCCAACGGCAGCTTTTACGCGTCACCGCCCCCATCGAGGCGCCGCTGGACGCCGCGCTGGACATCGTTCCGCTGTTCCGCGCGCAAGCCGCCGCGCAAGGTACGCATACGGCGCTGGTATGCAACGACGTTCGCCTCTCTTACGCGGAACTCGACCGCCAAAGCGACGCGCTGGCGGCAAAATTGCTCGCGTGTCGCGCCAAGGCCGACAAGGAAACCAGCCGCTCCAGCAACTCGCCCGCCGTCGCCGCCATCCTGCTGGAACGCGGAACCGGATTTGCCCTGTCATGCCTGGCCGCGCTCAAGGCCGGCGTCGCCTTTTTGCCGCTGGACACCGAAACGCCGGATGAGCGCCTCGCCTTTTATCTGGCCGACGCCCGCCCTTTCGCGCTGTTGAGCCAGGCCGCCTTCGCCTCGCGCGCGCCGCGCGGTCTGCCGTTTCTGGATGTGGACAGCGCGCGGGAAACCCGCCCTGACGCGGAATCCGTCGCCCCCCTGACGGAAATCGATCCGGAAAGCCCGGCCTACCTCATTTATACCTCCGGCACCACCGGCACCCCGAAAGGCGTGCTCATCTCCCGCCGCGCGCTCGCCAATCAGGCGCGCTGGAGCCGCCGCCAGTACCGTATCGGGCCGAACTCGAAAATCACTCATTTCGCCGCGCACGCCTTCGACGTTTCCATCTGGGAGAGCTTGCCCTGTCTGAGCGGCGGCGGGCAGCTGCATGTGTTGACCGACGCGCTGCGCCACAATCCTGCAAAGCTGCACGCTTACGTTGTGACGGAAGGAATTACCGATCTCTGGCTGCCGCCCCGGTTGGCCACGTCGATGCTTGAACAATATCCGCTGGATACGCTGGCGTCGCTGACCGCCGGGGGCGACGTGTTCGCGCCGGACGCGGTACGCGAAGAAAACCGTCGTCTGCGGCTGTTCAACAACTACGGGCCGACGGAAGCCACCATCACCGCCACCAGCCACGGCTTTTATCCCGGCGAACCGGTCACTATCGGTAAACCCGTGGACAACACGCCCTGCTATATCCTCGACGCCCACGGCCATCCGCAGCCCCTTGGCTTCACGGGCGAGCTGTGCGTCGGCGGCCCGCAGGTCGCCATCGGCTATCTGGGGCACGACGAACTGAACCGGGAAAAATTCATCCCGGATACTTTCGGGTCAGACTCACATGGGCGTCTTTACAAAACCGGCGATCTCTGCCGTCTGCTGCCCGGCGGCGAAATCGATTTTCTCGGGCGTGAAGACAGCCAGCTCAAAATTCGCGGCTATCGTCTGGAAGCTGGCGAAGTGGAAAGAGCGTTGCTGCGGCACCCCGGCCTGAGCGCGTGCGCGGTCGGCGCGCGTCCCGATCGAAACGGCCATCCCCGTCTGCTGGCCTGGGGCGTCGTCACGCCGCGGGAGAAGAACACGGCGTCAGCGCAGGACATTCTGGATGAAGCCGCGCGCTGGCTGCCCGCCTACATGGTGCCAACGCGCCTGATTCCGGTCGACGCCTTGCCGCTCACCGTCAATGGCAAAATCGACTTCGCGGCGCTGCCCGAGCCACCAGCGGAAATCGCGTCCACCGCCGTCCTTGACGCCGCCGATGAAACTTCCGGGGAACGTCTGCTGATCCGGATGCTGCGCGAAGTGCTGGCGCGCGACGACGTTCATGCCGAGAGTGACTTCTTCGATCTGGGCGGCGACTCGATTCGGGCGATGATGCTGATCGCCGCGCTGGATCGTCACGGCTGCAGTCTCGAACTGAAAGAAGTGTTCCGCGCCCGCACCGCGCGCGCTCTCGCCCGCCTGTTGCGCGCGGTCACGCCATCGCCCGCCGCGCCAACCGCGCCCGCCGCGCCGATTCCCGAAGCCGACGAGCGTTTCATTCGCAAGCGTTACGCCAGGGAAGGCGTCGAGCGCATTCTGCCGCTCACCCCGATGCAGGCCGGCATGTTGTTCGACATGCGACACAACGGGGACGATGACCGGGACGCCCTCTACTTCATCGAAAACCGGGCTGACATTCAGGGCGAACTCGACCCCGACGCGCTTGAAAACCGTTTTCACCAACTCGTCTCCCGCCACGAAGCATTGCGTCTGGTCATTGCCGCCGACGGCGTGGCGACGCCCTGTCAGGTCGTGCTGCGCCACAAACCGGGGGATTTCCGCGCCATCGACCTCGGCGCCCTGACGCCGGAGGCGCAACAATCCCGGATCGCTGCCGACTGCACCGCCTCGCGCCGCGCCGCGCCGCGTCCCGACAGCGACCCGCTGCTGCGCGTCCTGCTGTTTCGCCTTGGGCCATCGGCCTTTCACATGGCGTTGCAATGGCAACACATCGTCATCGACGGCTGGAGTCTCGGCATCCTGCTGCAAGAGCTGTTCGCCGCCGAATTGCCGCTCTCGCCGGCCCCCGGATTCAGCCGCCATATCGAGCGTCTGCAACTGCAAGACCAGCGCCAAAATCCCGACGCGTGGCGCGTGGCGCTGGACGGCGCCAACGACGCGCCGCGCTTCGTTCCGGCGGACGTTCCGGCAAACGCCGAGGGCGGCGGCGCGCAAATCGCGTATTCCTCGATGCTGGATCGCTGCACCCACACCCGGCTGACGAATTTCGCCCGCGCGCGCGGCCTCACCCACAACGCCGTCCTGATGACGGTCTGGGGACTGCTGCTGGCGCGTTACAACGACCGGGAAGATTTGGTTTTTGCCGCGCTTTCCTCCGGGCGTTCGGGGCAGCAGGAAACACAACTGGTCGGCCCCTGCATCGCCGTGCTGCCAATACGTTTGCGCTGCCCGCCGCACAGCGCTTTTGCCGATCTGGCGGCGGCGACGCAGGACGCCCTGCTCGACGCGCTGGCGCGTGACGCGTGTTCAGGCGCTGACATTCGCCGACTGGTCGGCGCGGATTTCGGACGCTCCCTGTTCGTCATGGAAAACCAGCCGCCGCTCGAATGTCGCGCCGGTCTTGCCGTCACCCCGCAAGCCAGTTTCGGCATGAACGGCGTGGAACTGGCGCTGGAATGTCTGGAAGGCGAGCGTCTGCGCCTGAATTTCCATTACGTCCCCGGCCTCTACCGCGCGGCGCAAATCGAGCGCCTGGCCGAACATTTCCGTCTCCTGCTGGAAGCCGCCCTCGCCGCCCCGGAAGCGCCCTCCGGCGACCTGCCGCTGCTCAGTCCGGCGGAAGAGTTACGTCTGCTTGAACACTGCAACGCCACCGCCAGAGACTGGCCGGACACCACGTTTACCGAACTGTTTCTTCAGGCCGCCAGCAGTCACCCCGAAGCCACCGCGCTGCGTTTTGGCGGCATCGCCCATAGCTACGCCGCCTTGCGCGCCAGCGCCCTGACCCTCGCCGCGCGTCTGCGACACGCCGGATTGCCCGCGGGCGCGGCGGTCGGAATCCTGCTGCCGCGCTCGGCGGACTACGTTATCGCCGAACTTGGCGTGATGCTGGCGGGCGCGGCATTCGTGCCGCTGGATGCCGATCATCCCGCCCACCGTCTGGCGGGAATGCTGGAAAACTGTCACGCCTTCGGCGTCATCACCGACGCGCCAGGCGCGGCGCATCCGCTCTTTGGCGGCGACCATCCGCCCACCGCTTTCCAGATGAACGCGCTGACGGCGGCGCCGGACGAAGACAGCCCGCCGCCAGTTGCCGCCGATTCATTCCCCGACGCCCTCGCCTACATCCTGTACACCTCGGGTTCCACCGGCGCGCCCAAGGGCGTGGCCATCGCGCAGAAAAGTCTGGCCAATCTGTGCCGCTGGTTCGCGGAAGAAAACCAGACCGGCGTCGAGGACGTGTTCAGTCTCTACGCGCCGTTCATTTTCGACGCCTCCATCTACGAAGCCTTTCCGGCGCTGGGCTGTGGCGCGGCGGTGGCCGTGGCGCCGCCGGAAATTCGTACCGAGAGCGAGGAACTGGCGGAATTTTTCCGCGCGGAGCGGGTCAGCGTCGCGTTTTTGCCGCCGATGGTGGGCAAACCCCTGCTCGCCGCGCACACTTTCCCGCGGCTCAGGGTCGTCACGCTGGCCGGCGACAGTCCGGGAGCGCTGCGGAAAATGCCGTTCAAGCTGATGAACTGTTACGGGCCGACCGAATTTTCCGTGTGCGCCACCTTCTGGCCGGTGACGGAAGACGCCGAGACTCCCCCCATCGGCCAACCGGTTGCCAACGCCCGTTGCTACGTGCTCGATTCGCGCCGCCGCCTGGTGCCGTTTGGCGTGGCGGGCGAGCTATACCTTTCCGGTATTCAACTGGCGCAAGGTTATGTCGGCCTGGCGGAGAAAACGGCGCAATGTTTCATCGCCAATCCCTTTGCCGGCAAAGGCGAAGCGAATTTCGCGCGGATGTACAAAACGGGCGACCTCTGCCGCCGTCTGCCGGATGGCAATCTCGTCTTTCTCGGTCGACTGGATCGACAAATCAAGATTCGCGGGCAACGCTTTGAACCCGGTGAAATCGAGCAGACGCTGCGCGCGCATCCCGCCGTGGCGGAAGCCGCCGCCGTAATCGTCCAGCAGGGCGCGGCCAAACTGCCGCGCGTCGGCGTGACCCTGACTTCCAGCGCCGCCGTGACGGAAAAGGCGCTGATGGACTGGCTGGCCGAACGTCTGCCCGCCTGGATGCTGCCCGCCGGACTTGAGATACTTCCCGCCCTGCCGCTCACCGTCAACGGCAAAATCGACCGCGCCGCGCTGGCCGCGCAAATCGCCGCCGCGCCTCCTCCACGCAACGCGCCGCCGCCACAAACATCCGCGCTGAACGGAGAGACCGCCCTCCTGCGCGGCATCTGGACGGACGTTCTCGCGCTGGACGCCAACGCGCCCGTCGATGACGAGGCGTCTTTCTTCGCCCTCGGCGGCGATTCAATCAAGGCCATGCAAATGGTGACGCGCTTGCGCGCCCAGGGTTTACGGATGACCACCCGGCAGATTTTCCGCTTGCAGAGTTTGCGCCGCGTTGCCGCCGAACTGGAACCGCTGACGACCTCCGCCGTCACTTTATCCCCCGCCTCTGTTCCTGTTCACGTCCCTGTCGCGGCGGCGGCGGCGCATCCGGCGCTGGCCGAAATCACCGCGCGTTACGCCGCGCTTGGCAAGCATGTCGAGCAGGTCTTGCCCGCAACGCCGATGCAGGAAGGACTGCTCGCGGCGCATCGCCTTCACCCCGATCAGCCGCACTATCTGGAACAGATGAGTTTCACCCTCGGCGGACACGTCGACGGCGCGGCGCTGGGACAGCGCCTGATCGAAATCGCCGCGCGCCGTCAAGCCCTGCGCACGGTGTTCGCGCTGCGCGGAGCCGCCGCGCCCTTGCAGGTGGTGCTCGCCGAACCCGCGCTGGCCTTCGCCCATCACAACCTCTCCGCGCTGTCACAACCAGCGCGGGATCGACACCTTGCGCAGGACCTGCGGCGCGCGCGCGAAGCGGGGCTGGATTTGGAGCAGGGGCCGCTTTTTGCACTGGATATCTACACCCTGGACGACAATCGGCACGCCATTCAGGTGAGCTTTCACCACGCCATTCTCGACGGCTGGAGCATGAACCTGATTCTGCGCGACCTGTTCGCCCCGGCGCCCCTGCCGACCGCCGCCGCCGATTTCACCGATTACGCGCGCTGGCTGGCCACCGCCGACCGTCAGGCGGCGGCGCGCTGGTGGAACGAGGCGCTGCGCGAGGCCGCGCCTTCCGTCTTGCCGTTCGCCGGAAACCCGGCGGACGCCCCCCGCCCGCGCAACCACGATCATGTCTTCGACGCCGCCCTGACCCGTGCCCTGCGCGCTCTGGCCGAGCGCGCCGGAGTGACCATGAGCAGCCTCCTGCAAAGCGCCTGGGGGTTGCTGCTCGCCCGTCTGTGCGATCAGGACGAAACCGTTTTTGGCGTCGTGCTCTCGGGACGCGCCGCGCCGATTGCCGGAGTGGAAGAGATCGTCGGCATGTTGGCGCAGACCGTTCCGGCGCGCATCCGCTGTGATGACGCGCGGACCGTGCTCGATCTGCTCAAGGCCACGCAGGACAACGCCTTCGCGCTGGAAGAACACGCCGTCCTGCCGCTCGCCGAAATCCTGAAAAGCACGCCGCACGGCGCGGCGCTGCTGCAATCGCTGTTTGTCTTCGAGAACCTGCCCGATCACGCGCCCGCCGCGTCCCGGCAGCTGTCCCTCGACGCCGGTTTCAACCAGACGCCCTACGCCCTCGCGCTGGTGGCCGATTACCGGGCGGCTGACGACGCGCTCAGTGTGCGTTTGCAGCACGATGAAAACGCGATTTCAGCCGCGCTCGCCGCCGATCTGTCGGCGCGTCTGGAAAGCGTGCTCGACGCCATGCAGCGCGCGCCGACGGCCGCCATCGGCGATCTTTCCATCCTGCGCGCGGGCGAGACAGAAACCATCCTGCGCGCTGGGATGGCAGCGCCGCCGCCGCCTTCCACGTCTGCCGCGCCCGTCACGGAAACCGAACGCACCGTGGTCGATCTTTTCCGCCAAGCCGCCGCCTGCGCTCCGGAGACCGTCGCGCTCACCGATCACCAGCGCGCCTGGACCTACGCCGAAGCCGACGCCGCCGCCGCCGCGCTGGCCGCGCGCCTGCGCGGTCTTGGCGTCGGGCGGGGAGCGGTGGTCGCCATTTGTCTGCAACGTTCCGCCCGGCACATCCCCGCTTTGCTCGGTATCCTCCGCGCCGGCGCGGCGTGGCTCACCGTGGACACGGAATTGCCCGCCGCGCGTCAGGCTTTCCTGCTCGACGATTCCGGCGCGGCGGCGCTGATCGTCGACGCGCGCGCCGACGCGCCGGATTTTGCCGGACCGACGCTGACGGCCCCCGACTGCTTTGACGCGCCTGACACGGTTGACACCGACGCGGCGTTTTCCCCGCCACAGCCCGAAGACCTCGCCTGTCTGACCTACACCTCCGGCAGTACCGGCGTACCCAAGGGTGTGCTGACCACGCACGCGGCGCTGTACAACTTCACCTGCTGGCACCGCGATTTTTATGAAGTCACCGCCAACGACCGCGCCGGGCATGTCTTTTCCTTTGCTTTTGACGCGTCCTTCTGGGGAATTTTTCCGCTGCTCGCCGTCGGCGGCGGCATCCACGTTCTCACTGGTGAGGCGCGGGTGAATCCGTCGCGGACGCGGGACGAGTTCGATCTTAACGGAATTACCCTCGCCAATATTCCCGCGCTTTTCATGGCCGAATTTCACCGTCTGCCCGCGCCCGCCACCCTGCGCATCCTGACCTCCGGCGGCGACGTACAGCACGCCGGCGCCCCCCGCCCCTATCGCGTGTTCAACGAGTACGGCCCCACCGAGGCCACCGTCATGTGCACCTGCTACCCGGTACGCGAATCCACGGGAACGCTGCCCATCGGACGCGCC
Source organism: Accumulibacter sp. (assembly GCA_031290495.1). Taxonomy (GTDB): domain Bacteria; phylum Pseudomonadota; class Gammaproteobacteria; order Burkholderiales; family Rhodocyclaceae; genus Propionivibrio. The sequence continues at coordinate 19,680 of JAITNL010000220.1, read as the reverse complement.
GTCGCCGGCGCGTGGTGCATGGTGCTCGACAAAAAAGGGCGATTGCAACCCTTCGGCGTTCCTGGCGAATTGCACATCGCCGGCCCCGGTCTGGCGCGTGGATACTGGCGGCGCGACGCGGAAACAGCGGCGGCTTTCATCGCCAACGCCCACGCCCCTCTGCTGCCCGAAACCAGCCGCAATCCCATCTATTGGCGGCGCTACCGCAGCGGCGATCTGTGCCGGATGCGCCCCGACGGTACGCTGGATTTTCTGGGGCGTCGGGACACGCAGTTAAGTGTGCGCGGACACCGGGTGGAAGCCGCCGAGGTTGAAGCGCACCTGCTTGCCCTGCCCGGAGCGCGCGCCGCCGTCGCCGCCGTCGGCGCGGATCGCCGCCTGATCGCCTATATCGTCCCGGAAACGGCGGCGGAGACTGCGGAAGCCGAGGCAGAAACCATCGTCCAGTGGCAAAGCGCGCTGGCCGCCGCGCTGCCCGCCTACATGCGTCCTGACGTCATCGTGACGCTCGCCGCGATTCCGCTGACCGGCAACGGCAAGGTGGATTACCAGGCGCTGCCGCCGCCGGACAGTGCGCCGACGGCGCGGGGCGAAGGCGCGCCGGCTCGGCGGGCGCTGGAACTGGCGCTGGCCGACGTGTGGCGGACGGTGCTCGAGGTTCCCGCCGTGCGGCTCGACGACGACTTTTTCGCGCTGGGCGGCGATTCGATCAAGGCCGTGCGCCTGGTCGCGGCGGCTGAATCCCTGCTTGGCGTGCGCTTTTCGGTCACCGATTTCCTGCGCGCGCACACCCTGCGCGCGCTGCTCGCGCAATATCACGAAGCGCGGCGGGACGCCTCCTCGCCGCTGATTCCCCTGCGTCGCGGCACGGGGACGGCGTTGGTGCTGGTGCCCAGTCTGGGCGGCTCGCTGCTGTGCTACAAACCTTTGCTCGACGCGCTGCCCGCCGATTTACCCATTTACGCGCTCGCGCCGCTCGGTATCGACGATGACGCGGACGATGACGCGCCGTTGCCTGCGCGTTTGCCAGAAGACCTGCCCGCGATGACGCAACCCTACATCGCGCCGCTGGCGGCCAGTTTTCCGCAGGGCGACTTCGTTCTGCTCGGTCTGTGCATGGCCGGTCTGAGCGCCTGGGAAATCGCCCGCCAACTCGAAGCGCAAGGCATCGTCGCGCGCGCGGTGGTTGCGCTCAATACGCGCAGCCGTCTGCTGGTCGACGACGCCGGCAAGGCGCTGGATGACGAAGCGCGGCAAGCGCTGCTGGCCGACGGCATCCCGGCGCAAGCGGTCGAGGTCGTGCTGTCGACGCTGGGACGCTACGAGGGCTGCACGGAGGAAAACCCGGCGCTCAGCCCGTCACTTGCCGCCTACCTGCGCGCCCAGTTACTGGCGTGGGGCGGCTACCTGCCGCAAGCCGGACGCGCCGCGATGATCTGTATTCGTCCCCTGGAGGCGGCCTACGCCGATTACCTGCCGTTCGAGACGCGTCCGCTCGGCTGGAGCGCGCTGGCGCAAGGCGGCGCGCGCGACATCTACGTTTCCGGCAGTCATTTCAGCATGTTGCAAGCGCCGCGCGTGAGCGAGATCGCCAACGCGCTGCTGCCGTTGCTGCGCGCCCCCGTCACGGCAACGGTCATTCCGCTCACCCCCATCCAACGCTGGTTTTTCGATCTGCCGATGCGCCACGCGCATTTTTTCCAGTCGGTCACGCTCGCCCCGCGTCAGCCGCGCCCCGCCGCGCAATATCAGCAAGCCCTGCGCGCGCTGGCGGAACGTCACGAGATGCTGCGCGCCGTCTTTTTGCCCGACCCTTCGGGACGCGCGCCGTGTATCCAGACGCTGGCGCAAAACCGCGGCGCCAGCGCCTTTTTCGGCTTGCAGTTCTGCGCCGCCGCGCATCTGGAGCAGGCGCGGCGAAGCATCGCCGCCAACCTCGATCCGCAACGTCCGCCGCTGGCCTGGTGCGTCGTCGGCGAAGAAGAGACGGCGGCGGGAACGATTCAGCACGTCGTGTTCATGCTCCACCACCTGATCGTCGATGGCGTCTCCTGGCGCGTACTGCTTCAGGATTTCGCCGCCGCGCTGAACGCGCTCGACGCCGGGCAGCCCATCGCGTTGGCCGGAGAAAGCGGCAGTTTTGCCGCCTGGGCGTCACGTCTGGCGGACTACGCCAACAGTCCGGAGCTGGCCGGTGAGCGCGATTTTTGGCGCGGGCTGCCGGTCATCGCGCCGCTGCTCGAAGACGCCGGACGCGTCAAGCGTCTGAAACGCGAACTGGAAAGCCGCGAGCTTGAGCTGGATCGCCCGACCAGCCAGCGCGTCGTTCGCCAAAGCCGCGCCGCGCGAGTCGGCCTCGACGCGGTACTGCTCGCCGCGTTTCTGCATTCACTGCGCGACACCCTGGGCAAGGACGGATGCACGGTGCTGCTCGAAGGGCATGGCCGCGAAGAACTGTTTGGCGAAGTCTCGCCGGTGGGGACGCTCGGCTGGTTTACCACCATGTATCCGCTGCCCCTCGCCGTGGGCGACACTTTCGCGGCCACCTTGCGCGCCGTGCGCCAACGCCTCGCCAGTCCGCCGAACAAGGGGCTGGGCTACGGACTGCTGCGCTATCTTGCCGCCGCCCGTCAGGACGAACACGCCGATACGCTCGCCATCCCCGCCGACCTGACCTTCAACTTTCTCGGCGAGGCCACGCTGGGCGCGCCCGACGCCGCCGCTCTGCCCTTCACCCTGGAAAGCCTCGGATCGCCGCTGGACGTGGGCGACGATTTCCCGCAGGACACCCCGCTCGCCCTGACCGCCCACATTCAGGATGAACAGTTTCACCTTACCCTCGACTGGCACCCGGCGGAATTTGCGCCTTCGCTCATCGAAGCGCTCCTGCAAGGCATGATCGCGGCGCTGGAACACGCTGAATTGGGAAATATATGAGCCAGCAACCGATAAATATCATGTCCAGCGTGAAACCCGACGCGTTGGCAGTTATCCGGAAATTCCGGATAACTGCCAACGACGGCAAAAGTTACCCGTCGCGATTGCACAATCGACGCTGGAACAGGGTGAATTGGATGGGTATATGAGCCAGCAGCCGATAAATATTATGTCCAGCGTGAAACTCGACGCGTTGGCAGTTATCCGGAAATTCCGGATAACTGCCGTCGACGGCAAAAGTTACCCGTTCCGATTGCGCGAACGACGCTGGAACAGGCTGGATTGGGAGGGTATATGAGCCATATCCGCAACAGCACCGCCGAATTTCTGATTTTCACCGGACAAGCGGGTGAGCAGAGTATCGAGGCGCGTTATGAGGACGAAACGGTCTGGTTAAACCAGAAACTGATCGCCGAGTTATTCGCCGTGGATATCCGCACCATCAGCGAACATCTGAAAAAAATCTTCGACAGTGGTGAGTTGTCGACGGATTCAGTTATTAGGGATTTCCGAATAACCGCCGTGGACGGAAAATCATACGCCATTCACCATTACAACCTCGACGCCATCGTTTCCGTCGGCTACCGGGTCAATTCTCTTCGCGCCACTCAATTTCGCCAGTGGGCGACCCGTGTATTGCGCGAGTTCGCCATCAAAGGTTATGTCCTCGACAAAAAGCGCATGGAAAACGGCGTTTTTCTCGGCGAGGATTATTTCGAGCGTCTGCTGGCGGAAATTCGCGAGATACGGTTATCCGAACGCCGGTTTTACCAGAAGATCACCGACATTTACGCCACCGCGATGGATTACAACCGCGACGCGCCGACCACTCGCGCCTTCTTTGCCAAGGTACAAAACAAACTGCATTTTGCCATTCACGGTCACACCGCCGCCGAACTCATCGTCGAGCGCGCCGACGCCGACAAAACGCACATGGGGCTTACCTCCTGGGAGCGCGCGCCCGCCGGCAAAATCGTCAAAACCGATGTCGTCATAGCGAAAAACTACCTGACGGAAGCCGAACTCGAAGCCCTAGGACGTGTCGTAAACGCGTATCTCGATCTGGCCGAAGAACGCGCCCAGCGTCAGATTCCCATGACCATGGAAGACTGGGCCAAACGACTGGACGCGTTTCTCGAATTTACCGAACACGACATTCTGCAAGACACCGACAAGATTTCCGCCGCGCTGGCCAAAGTACACGCGGAAAGCGAATTTGAAAAATACCGCGTGGCGCAAGACCGGCTCTTCGAGAGCGATTTTGACAAAGCCATGAAAGCGCTCGCACAAACCACCCCCACCCCCGCCCCTGACCAAAGGACCCCTTCATGAAACACATCAGACGCTTACTGCTGCCCGCGCTTTGCGCGCTGCTTTCCGCCTGCTCGCTCGCGCCGCCCTACGAGCGGCCGGCGCTGGTTTTGCCCGACACGGCGGACGCCGACAAAGCGGAGGCCATCGACGTTCGCTGGTGGCGGCGCTTCAACGAACCCCGGCTCAACGAGCTGATCGCGGAAGCCCTGCGTCACAACCAGGACCTGCTGGCGGCGCGTGAACGTCTGCAACAGGCCGAAGCGCTGGTCGGCCTGAGCGCCGGCGATTTTTTCCCGCGTCCCGACGCTTCCTGGGAAGGCGGCAAGCAGCAACTGTCCTCCAAAGCGGTTGGCGGGCCGCCGCCCAATGAAAACCAGGTCGCCAACTACAGCGCCGGCGCGCACGCGTCCTGGGAACTCGACTTCCGGGGCAAATTCCACGACGCCTGGCAAAGCGCGCGTTTCGGCCAGCACGCCAGCGCCGCCGATTACGACGCGCTCACCCTGCTGGTGGCCGGCAACGTCGTCAAGGCGTATTCCGCGTTCCTCACCGCCCGGCAGCAAGTACAGATCGCCGCGGCGACCGTCAGCCAGCGCGAACAGGCCGAGCGTCTGCAACGCAACAACGTGAACATCGGCGGCAATGACGAAATGGAATTGCTGCGCGTACAAGGCGAGCTGTCGCGCGCGCGTTACAGCCTGCACATGGCCGGTCTGCTTCAGGAACAGGCGGTCAGCGCGCTGTCCCTGCTGCTTGGCCGTTCGCCGGCGCAAATCATGGCCGGCGACGCCTTCGCGGCAGCGACCGACGCTCCCGACATGCTGCAAGCGCACCCTCTGCCCGTGGCGCTGCCGTTCAAGCTGCTGGAACAGCGTCCTGACCTGCGCGCCGCCGAATACGCCCTGATGGCCGAGCACTTCAACGTCGGCGTCATCCGCGCCAACTACCTGCCGTCCATCGGCCTCGACGCGTCGGTCGGCGCCGCCGCCGCGACGCGCGGCGGCGTGGGTTCGGCACATTCCACGACCTGGAGCATTCTCGGCGTCATAAGACTGCCGCTCGATTTCTGGAGCACCTACTTTCAGGAACTGATGGGCGAAGCGCGCTGCCGGGAACTCGCGCACAGCTACGAACAGGCCGTGCGCAGTGCCTTCGGCGACGTGCGCAACGCGCTCTCCGCGATCACCCGTCTGGATCTCGCGGGCGCGGCGCTGGAACAGATGGAGAGTACGCTGACGCGCGCCGCGACGGTCGCCAGAAACCGCTACCGCTACGGTTACGCCAACTATATGGATGTGCTGGATGCCGATCGTTCGCTGCTCGACGCGCGTCTCGATCTGGCGGAACACAAGAACAGCCGCATCGCCGCCGAAGTCGATCTGTACATGGCGCTGGGCGGCGGCTGGGACGACAACTATACGATCACGCTTGAAACGGCAACGCCGGTCGCGCCGTAAAGAAACCGGAATTTCGGAGATATTTTTCATGTTCAAACGCATTGCCTGCACACGTGTCACCCCCCCACTCGTCGGCCTCCTCATGGCCTGTTGCGCGCTCACCGCGAGCGCGCAGGGGACAGCCCCCCTGCCGGTGGTCAACGTCGTCCGCCTGACCGCGCAAGATTTCATCTACCGCCAGGAATTTTCCGCGCGGGTAGAAGGCGCGCAAAGCGTGCAAGTACGCGCCCAGGTCGACGGCGTGCTGCGCGCGCGTCGTTACCGCGAAGGAGCGTGGGTGAAAAAAGGCGATCTGCTTTTTGAGATCGACGACGCCGAATACAGCGCGCGTTTCAAAATGGCCGAAGCGCAGCAGCAACAGGCCAGCGCCGCCAAAATCAAGGCCGCGCGCAACTTCGAGCGCGCCACGGAACTCAAGCGGCTCGATTCGATTTCCGAACGCGAGTTCGATACGGCGGAGAGCGGCTGGTTCTCCGCGCAGGCCGAACTGACCTCGGCCGACGCCGCGCTGAGCGGCGCCCGTCTCGAACTCGAAAAAACCCGTGTGCGCGCGCCGATCAGCGGTTACGCCGACATGGCGCTGATTCAGGAAGGCGCGCTGGTGAACGCCGGCTCTCCCGACGACAGTCTGCTGACCAGCATCCACAACACCCGCGAGGTGCGCGTCGTGTTCCATGTTCCCGCCGCGCGGGTACGCGCCTTGCAAGCGCTCGTACAGCAGGGCGTGGCGCGCTACCGCGAACCGGTCGAGGCGCATCTGCTGCTGGACGACGACGCGCTCTATCCCTATCCGGGGCAGCTGCGCTTCGGCAGCGGGGTAATCGATCCGGCGTCCGGCAACATGGCCTCGCGCGCCGAATTTCCCAACCGCGACGGAGCGCTGGCTTCCGGTCAACTGGTGCGCATCCGGCTGGACGCGCTGGAATTTCCGCAGGCGCTGATGCTGCCGCAAGCGGCGGCGCAATACTTGCGGGGCGGCGCGTTCGTCGCCGTGGTCGGCGTCGGCGACAAGGTCGACTTCGTACCGCTCACGGCGCAAGGGCCGTTCAACGGCTACTTCCTGCTCAAGGCCACTGACGCCCTCAAGGCCGGTGTCAGGGTCATCGTGGAGGGGGCCGGCAAGGTCGCGCCGGGAACGCGGGTGGAAGCGCGTCTTCTGCCCGACGCGCCAGCCAACGCGCCGGCCAACGCCCCCGCCAACGCACCGGCGTCGCAACCATGAAAAATTATTTCTTTCTGCGCCGCCCGCTGCTGGCGCTGGTGATTTCGATCCTGTTCCTGCTGGCGGGTGTGGTCTCCATGCTGCGCCTGCCGGTAGCCCAGTATCCCGACCTCGTCCCGCCGGCGGTCAGCGTCACCGCCGTCTATCCGGGCGCCAGTCCCGACGTGCTCTGCGCGCTGGTGGCCGCGCCGCTGGAACGCGCGCTGAACGGTCTGGCCGACGTGCAGTACATGCAATCCAACTGCGCCGCCAGCGGCGTCATGTCGCTGACCGTGACCTTCAATCAGGGAATGAGCGCGGAAGTCATCGAAAGCCGCGTCAACAGCAAGGTACAGGGCGTCGTCGGCAGTTTGCCCGACGACGTACAGCGGATGGGGGTCAGCGTCAACGCCGGGAGCGGGTCTTTTTTGCAGATCGTCACCCTGTCCAGTCCCGACGAGCGTTACGACAGTCTCTTTCTCAACAACTACGCTGCTGCCAACCTGGTCGAGCGTCTCCAGCGCGTGGCCGGCGTCAGCATGGCCGGTCTGCTGATCGCCGAGGAATACGCGCTGCGTATCTGGATCGATCCGGCGCGTCTTGCGGCCAACGACTTCACCCCGCAGGACATCGCCGCCGCGGTGCGCGAACAGAACGCGCAATACGCCGCCGGAACGCTCGGTCTGGAACCGGCGCCGCCCGAAGCGCGGATGACCTGGCTGACCAACACCGGCAAGGGCATGAGTTCGGTCGACGACTTCAAGAACATCGTCCTGCGCGTCAATCACGGTGACGACATCGTCCGGCTCGGCGATGTCGCGCGCATTACCCTGGGCGCGGCCGATTACAGCGTCAAAAGCCGTCTCAACGGCAAGAACGTCGCCGGCATCAGCATCGTGCTCGCGCCGGGCGCCAACGCACTGGCCACCGCGCGTGGCGTGCGCGAGGTGATGCTTGAGGCGAGCGCCGATTTCCCGCCCGGAATGGAATACGCCGTTCCCTACGACATCACCCGCTTTGTCGATATTTCCATCGACGAGGTCAAGCACACCTTGCTCGAAGCGGTGGTGCTGGTCGCGGCGGTGATTTTTCTGTTCCTCGGCAGTCTGCGCGCCACGCTGATTCCCTGCGTTGCCGTGCCGATTGCCATCATCGGCACTTTTGCCGGCATGTGGCTGCTGCATTTTTCGATCAACACCCTGACCCTGTTCGGCATGGTGCTGGCCATCGGCATCGTCGTCGACGACGCCATCGTCGTGCTGGAAAACACCGAGCGCCTCATGCGCGCCGAAGGACTGAGCGCGGCGGCGGCGGTTTCCAAGGCCATGTCCGAGGTCGCCGGGCCGGTGATCTCGATCGTCCTGGCGCTGATCGCCGTGTTCGTGCCGGTGTCCTTCATGGGCGGCATGACCGGCGAGATGTTCCGCCAGTTCGGCATCACCATCGCCCTGTCGGTGTTCATTTCCGGCATCGTCGCCCTGAGCCTGACGCCGCTGCTGTGCGCCGCGCTGATCCGCCACCAGGCCGGCCACACGCCGAACGTCTTTTTCCGCGCCTTCGAGCGCGTGTTCGACCAAATCAGCGCCGTCTATCTGGCCGCCTGCGCCGCGCTGATTCGTCATCCGGTGATGAGTTTTGCCATCCTGCTGGCCGTCGGCGCGGCCAACGTTGTGCTCTTTCGCACCGTGCCGCAAGGACTGACGCCGGACGAAGATCAAGGCTACGTCATCGCCGCCGCCATTCTGCCCGACGGCGCGTCGATGCCGCGCACCGACGCCGGGTTGTCCGCCCTGTCCGAAAAACTGCTGCGCAACCCGGACGTCGACGCGGTACTCAGCATCGCCGGACAAGACCTGCTCGGCGGCGCTGGCAACGTCGGCAATCGCGGCGCGGCCTTCGTCATGCTCAAGCCGTGGGAAACGCGCCGCGCGGCGGCGCAATCTTCGTTCGCCATCGCCGACAGCGTGCGCGCGCTGGGCAACGATATTGCCGACGGCGTGTTCGTCGCCTTTAACCCGCCGTCGATTGTCGGGCTGGGCACGGTCGGCGGACTGGAAGGCTGGCTGCAGAACAAAAGCGGCGCCAGCGCCGCCGAAATGGCCGACGTTTGCGCCCGTTTCGGACAAAGCGCGGCCGACCGCAAGGAAGTGATCGGCGCGGGATGTTCGTTGTCGCTGTCAGCGCCGACCGTTACCCTCAGCCTCGACGCCGACCGCGCCAAACTGATGGGGGTGCAAGTGGCCGACGCCTACCAGACGCTGGCGATTTACCTGTCCGGCGCCTACATCAACGACTTCACCCAGAACGGGCGCATCCTGAAAGTGAACATGCAGTCCGAAGCCCGTTTCCGCGCGCAGCCTGACGATCTGGATCATTATTTCGTGCGCAACGACCGTGGCGTCATGATTCCGTTGAACAACCTGATCCGGCGTCGCATGGGCGGCAGCGCGCCGCTGCTGAACCGTTTCGACGGTCAGCCCGCGGTGCAGATTTCCGGTCAGGCCGCGCCGGGGTACAGCAATCTGGACGCCATGAACGCACTGGAAGAAGTCGCGCGCGCCGCGCTGCCCGCCGGTTACGCGCTGGCCTGGAGCGGCACCTCGTACCAGGAAAAAACCGGCGGCGGCACCAATTACGCCGCGCTCGGTCTGGGGCTGCTGCTGGTGTTCATGATTCTGGCCGTGCAGTTCGAGCACCTTCTGCCGCCGTTGATTTCCGTCCTCTCGGTGCCCTTTGCCGTCTGCGGCGCGTTGCTGACCGCGCTGCTGGCGGGATTCGACAACGGCGTTTATGTGCAGGTGGCGCTGGTGACGCTGATCGGGCTGTCGATCAAGAACGCCATCCTGATCGTCGAGTTTGCCTGGATGGAGATGCGGGCCGGCAAAAACGCCACCGAGGCCGCGCTCACCGCCGCGCAAAAACGCTTCCGCCCCATCGTGATGACCTCGCTCGCCTTCATTCTGGGCTGTACGCCGCTGGTGCTCTCTTCCGGCGCGGGCGCGGCCAGCCGTCACGTACTCGGCGGCAGCATCATCGGCGGCATGATCGCGGCGACCTGCGTCGCGCCGCTGTTCATCCCCGCCTTTTTCGCCTTGTTGGCCAAACACATCAAAACAGGAAACCACGCTGTCTGAATTTCAACCCCAGGAAGGAGTTTTGCCATGCCGCAATCGAAACATCGTCTGAAAACCACGTCGTCTGAATCTCAACCCCAAGAAGGAGGCTTCACCATGCAACAACCGAAACGTCATCAAAAAACCATCCTCGCCGGCGCGCTTCTGCTGGCCTTTCTGCCGATCTGCGCATTGGCGGATCCGGTGCCAGGCCATATAGACTATGACAAAGTGCTGCAATCCCTGCAAAGCAACTATTACGGCAGTTCGGGGATCGAGACCATTGCCGGTCTGCGCGATTCAGGCACGGCCAGCAACTCCATCACGGCCACCATCGATGCCAATAAAGACAAGACGTTCCACATTGGCAGTCAGAGCAAGATGTACACCACCTCGGCGCTGCTCTACATGATGGACAAAAATATCAACGGCCTGAGCGCGGCCGATCTGAATCGCACGCTTGCCCAGATCAGAGACGCCCAAAGCGATGCCGCCGTCAAGGCCAAACTGAACGAACTGATAGAAACCCTGCCCGAAGGCGCGCGCGGCTACACCCTGCGTGAGTTCATGAGCATGGGCACGATGCTGCCCAACTTCATGGCAGGGAATCTCCCCGACGGGAACATCTGGGATTTGTGGAAGCAGGCGGGTTACGGCCCAGTGCCCAGTTTCAACGGCAATACGCCGGCGAACCACCTGAAACTTGTCGAACTGGCGCGGCAAGGCTTTCCGGGAAAGGCGCCGGATGGTTTCAATTACTTTTATTCCAACACCAACGCCGTGGTGCTGGCGCTGATGGCCGAGGCGGTCAGCGGGAAAAACTTCGAGGCGCTGATTCAGGAATATGTGGTCGGGAAAATCTCCGGTCTCAACAGCAGCAACACCTATCTGTCAACCGCGCCGGGGGTGGCGGGAATGGTTGGAACGGAAGAAGGCGTGCTGGTCAACAACCTTGACCCGACCATTCCGTGGACGTCCGGGGCTATGGTGACTGATATGAACGAGCTGCTCACCTTTCTGGACGCGATCAACCACACCGGTTTTCTGAACGCCGATCTGACGGCCGCGCGTACCGCCGACATGAACACCATCCCCATGTCCGGGATGGAAATCGACTATGGCCTGGGCTTGATGAATCTGGTATGGGGAGACCTGCTCGGTGGTTTCGCGGCTTATGTCAAGCAAAATACGGGGATTGAGTTAAAAATCCCCGACGTGGTATCCACCGGCCACGGCGGCAGCATTGCCGGATCGAGTTCCTTTTCCGGCTGGCTGGCGTCGGCGACTCAAACCGATCTCGACAAACTCGGTCTGGCGGTCTACGCCAATTCCCTCACCACCATCGACAAGGGCGGCTACTTCACCGCGACGCCTTCCGAGGCGCTGTTTACGCAGGCCGTTGAACACCTCTATCGCACGGCGCGGGCGAATGGCACGAAAGACGGCGCCAACTACGCCTACGGCACCACCGGCGGCTATATCACCCAAGAAGTTCTTACTGGCACAGGGTTCGTTTTTGGCGGCAGCACCGAGAGCGACGACATCCCCCTCATCGCCTATCTGGATTTGCGCGGCGACCCCGACGGCGCTCCGTTCCGCATCACGCAGGATCCGAGCTACACCTACTATTCCGCCAAAACCGACGGCAGCGCCGAGGTTGCGGTAACCGTGGCCAGCGGCAATGCGCTGGATCTGGCTGGCTACCGCATCGAAGGTTACGGTGCGGATAAAAGCGACGACAACACCTTTACCATGCTCAAAGTTGTGGGCGGCAATGGCCAACAAGTCGATGGCGAAGTCGCGGCGTATGGCGAAAACGCCATTGCGCTGTCGCATAGCGACGGCACATTGGACACGCTGACCCTTACCGAACGCAGCCGCCTGTACAGCAAGGGAATTAACGGCATAGGCCTGGAGACGAAGGGCACGGTCAATATTTCCAGCGGCGGTTACATCCGCGACCAGAACGGCCAATACATCCTCGACGACGACGACAACCCCATCACCGACCTCAACCCGCTGGAAACGAATTTCGGCATCACGAGCGCCATCCTGGCCGAAGGTTCGGGAAGCATCGGCATCAAGGCGGGTGGTTCGGACGCCAAAATCACGCTGAACCCCGGCGCCAGCGTCGGCGCGGTGACTTACGCCGGCTTCAGGGACGAAGACAGCGGTACGATTTACACGCTGGACTCCGAGTTCAAACCGGTCGACGAGCAGAAATACTCCGTCCGTGGGGTCAGTTTGTCTGACGGTGCCACGCTGACCAATGACGGCGGCAGTATCGACGCAACCGCCACCTATCCCTGGGATGGCGTCGCAGGCGGCGGCGGCACGCTGGCTATCGGCGTCGAACTCGCCAAATCCACACTCGTGGTGAAAAACGAAGGTTCGGTGAGCGCCAGCGGCTATGGCGTGAATTTCATCGGCGACGACAGCAGTACCCTGACCCTGAGCAATGACGCGAGCGTCTGGGGCAATCTGGCCTCGCTCCACGCTTCTTCCGACACCCCCAATGTTGCGGTCACGGCCGAAGAAAGTATGTTGGTGGGCCGTATCGCGCTGGCGGACGTCCAATCCACGTCTTCGCTTGTCATAAACGACAGCGTCCTCGACTTCTCGCTGCAATACCCGGACAGTGAGGCGCTGGTGCAATTCGGCGGCAGCGAGTTGAGCGTCGATAACAGCAACGCGATGATTCTCCCGCTCTCTCCTGGAGTCATCTCCCTGGTGTACGCTCCCAACGTCAGCAACCTCGCCAGCGCGTTCGCTCCCGAGTTGCATACCTTTGGCGGCGACGCCTTTACGGTGGCCGTTGGGCCGGGGTATAACGCCCGTCTTACCGGCTTCACCAACGATTCGCCCAACAGCGCCCGCATGTTCCCGGTGTTCCTCGAATATGCCACTGACAAGTTCAATAGCGGCGCATTCGCCTCCGCGGCCCAAACCTGGTTGTTGACGCCAGATGGCGATTTGACGCCCGCGGCCAAAGACTGGTTGTCGAAGCAGAAGCTGCCCGTCGCGGATCCCATCGAGGCGTTCATCGGCTACGTGTCGGAACACCCTGAGCGGCTGACCGCTGAAACCCACGCCACCCAGACCGCGGTGAGCATGGGACTGCATACCTCCGTGCAGAATCAGGTGAGTGGCATGATCGACGGCGCGTTCGCTTCCCAGAATTCCGGCAGCCGGCTTGGGCAAAACATCCGCAACACCTTTGCCTCGCACTCCGGCAAAAAGCACAACGTCGCCCATATGGAAGGCGAAATGTGGCACAGCTCCGCGCTGACGGCGGCCGAGACGCGGACACCGCTCCATGCCAGCGGCGGCATCGCGTCTCCGACCACCAACTACCGCTTCTTCGGCGGCTATATCCACAGCGAGCGCGACCAGCACTCGCGCAAGGGGTACGCGGGCTATGACCATGACGCCAACGGTCTGCTGTTGGGCGTCGCCGCCGAACTGTCGCAAAACTTCGATCTCGCCTTCTTCGCGGGGGCCAGCAGCGGTGAGACCAAATACAGCCGCCTCGCCAGCAAGATCAAAAGCGATGGCCTGCATCTGGGTACGCAGGCGCGCTACAGCTATACCCTGTCGGACGCGAGCACCCTGCGTCTGGCCGCTCATCTGGACTACTCCCGGCTGGATAACGACAGCGCCCGTTACGCCTACGCTGGCACGGACAAAATCAAAGGCAAGTATCATCAGAAGCTGGTCGGCGGCGGGCTGAAAGCCACGCTGGAAAAACGCCTCGGCGCCGATGTGACGCTGTCGCCCTACGCCTCCCTGGACGCGCTTCATCTCAAACAGGACAGCCTCAACGAACACGGCGGCCCCACGTACACGGACAGCCAAGGAAAAAAACACGACCTCTTTGCCCTGCGCGTGAAAGGTGAGAGTTTTACCCGCACCTACGCCACGCTGGGCATCGGCGCGAGCCGCGACATCGAGCTTTACAAAGGCTTCGTCGTCACCCCCAAGGTAACGGTTGGCTGGCGTCACGCCTTCGAGCAAAGCACGCAATCCGTGACCGCGAATTTCCAGGGCTACTCGGACACCTTCAAAAGCCGGACGCTGGACGAAGGCCGAAACACCCTGCTGGGCGGAGTGTCGGTCGATCTGAAGTGGCTGAAAACCGCCCGTCCCGTGGTCGCCCGCTTCGAGTACAACTATCAGCGGCAGGACAAGGCGTCCGATCATCAGCTCTATCTGGGACTGGAAGCGCGCTTCTGAGGTGCACTCCCGTCATTTCCGCAAAAGCGGGGTGACGGGAAAACCTCGGCGGCAAAGCGACGAACCACAAACAAACAGGCCGGAGGCGTAATTCCTCCGGCCTGTTCTTATAGCAGTTTGACAAAACATGTAAATATCCATTGGCTTTGCCGTGAATATAGCAGCCCGTAGCCCGTAGGCTGGGTTGGAGCGTAGCGGGAAACCCAGCATTGGGACGTTGGGTTTCCGCTGACGCTGCCACCCAGCCTACAGGCTTCTTCCCGCGTCAGCCGTCCAGCGTTCCACCCTTCATACGCTTCTTCAAATCTCATCTTCCGCAACTCCTGTAACAGCTCCGTCCGTCTCATCGGCCACCTCCTTTGAATGACTGTGAAAACCGGACAGATTGAAAGCTCATAACAATCCCGGAAATCATATCTTGAAGACCAGAAGCCTTTAACGTACAATCAGCAACCGAGACGGACTGACAAGCGATTCAGTTAAAAAACGCGTTGACACAGGAGTGCGCCTGAGTGGAAAACAGAGAGTACAAAGACAGCGTGTTCAGCAAGCTGTTCAGCGATAAAACCATATTAAAAGAAGTTTACAGCGCGTTAAGCGGGGTGGAAATAAGTGGAGACGCTGAAATTGAAATAACTACATTGACCAATATTCTGGTCAATGAGCGTTTGAATGATTTATCCTTTACGATCAACGATAGATTAGTGGTGCTGATCGAACATCAAAGCACGATCAATGCCAATATGCCGCTAAGAATGTTGATGTATATATCCCGTGTTTACGAAAGGATAACGGACAGCAGCGCGGCTTACAGACGCAAAATGGTGAAAATCCCCAGGCCGGAGTTCTTTGTGTTATACAATGGCGTGGATAAATACCCGGCAAACGCTGAACTGAAATTGTCGACCGCGTTTGAAGGTGACGGCGACATTCAATTGGAATTAAAAGTCAGAATTGTAAACATCAATAAGGGGTATAACGCCGGTATCATGGCTAAAAGCAAAAGCATGGAGGAATACGCGGAGTTTATCGATACCATAAGGAACTTTCAGGAAACATCAGGCAAAAAGGAAGAATCTTTTGTAAAAGCCATAGAATATTGTATAGGGCATGGCATATTGAAAGAATTTCTGTTGCAGTACGGCAAGGAGGTAATAAATATGTTGATGGTTGAATTCAAGATGGAAGACGCCTTGGCTGTAAACCGTGAAGAAGGCCGTGAAGAAGGCCGTGAAGAAGGCCGTGAAGAAGGCTGGGAAAAAGGCCGGGAAGCAGAAAAGGAGCGGATAATGAAAATGTTAGCGGACAAGGGCATAGATATAAAAGAAATCCTTGGAGATGACGCGTTATGAGGCTGATTTTCTTGAATCTTGCTGCCGCTCAGCCCGTAGGCGGTTGCAGCGTTAGCGGAAACCCAGCATTGAACCGCCCGTCCCGTGGTCGCCCGCTTCGAGTACAACTATCAGCGGCAGGACATTCTGAGCAACGCCTGAACACGCGCACTCCCGTCATTCCCGCGCCACACGCTGTTGCGGGAATGACGGTTGTTCAGTTTCGCGGCGGCAAGAAGTCAGGAAACTGTGTCGTTTGAATCAACCACAAGAAGGAGATTTACCATGCAACAACCGAAACGTCATCAAAAAACCCTCCTCGCCGGCGCGCTTCTGCTGGCGTTCCTGCCAGTCGGCGCATCGGCGGCGGCGCCCGGCTATGCCGACGTGCTGAAATCCCTGCAAAGCAGCTATTACGGCAGTTCGGGGATCGAGACCATTGCCGGTCTGAAAACGGGCACCGCCTCCCCCGTCGTCACTGCCACCACAGCGAGCAATGTCGACAAGACGTTCCACATTGGCAGTCAGAGCAAGATGTTCACCAGCTCGGCGCTGCTGTACATGATGGGCAACAATCTCCACGGCCTGAGCGCGGCCGATCTGAATCACACGCTTGCCCAGATCAGGGACGCCCAGAGTGATTCCGGCGTCAAGGCCAAACTGAACGAGATCATCAACGCCCTGCCTGAAGGCGCGAGCGGCTACACTCTGCGTGAGTTCATGAGCATGGGCACGTTGCTGCCCAACTTCATGACGGCGAGTCTCCCCGAGGGGAACATCTGGGCTTTGTGGCAGCAAGCGGGTTACGGCCCGGTGCCCAGTTTCAACGGCAATACGTGGACGAACCACCTGAAACTTGTCGAACTGTCGCGGCAAGGCTTTCCGTTCAAAGCCGACCCAGATGACGGTTTCGCTTACCACTATTCCAACACCAACGCCGTGGTGCTGGCGCTGATGGCCGAGGCGGTCAGCGGGAAAAATTCCGAGGCTCTGATTAATGAATATGTGGTCGGGAAAATCACCGGTCTCAACAGCGCCAACACCTATCTGTCAACCGAAGCGGGTCACGCGGGAATGGTTGGAACGGAAGAAGGCGTGCCGGTCAGCAATCTTGACCCGACCATTCCGTGGACGTCCGGGGCCATGGTTACAAATATGAGTGAGTTGCTCACCTTTCTGTACGCCATCAACCACACCGGTATTTTTCTGAGCGATGCACTGACGGCCGCGCGCACCGCCGAAGACAACATGAACACCATCCCAATGTCCGGGATGGAAATCTCCTATGGCCTGGGAGTGATGAATCTGGTATGGACAGACCTGCTCGGTGCTATCAAATACCTGGAGGATATGGGCTATTTGGGCGAGGTGACAGTTAACATCCACGACGTGATATCCACCGGCCACGGCGGCAGCATTGCCGGCTCCAGTTCATTTTCCGGCTGGCTGGAGTCGTCAAATTACAGCGCTCTCAACGACCTCGGTCTGGCGGTCTATGCCAATTCCCTCACCACCATTGACAAAGGCGGCTACTTTACCGCCACGCCTTCCGAGGCGCTGTTTGTGCAGGCCGTGGAGCACTTCTATCGCACGGCGCGGGCGGATGGCTCGTTATCGGGCGACACGGTCACGCACGGCAGCACCGGCGGCTATATCACCCAAACGGTTACCACCACCTCCGGCAACTTCACTGTTACCAACGACAACGACCCCAACTACATCGCCTATCTGGATTTGCGCGGCGACCCAGACGCAAGGTTCGGACCGTTCCGCGTCACGCTGGATCCGAGCTATACCTTCTATTCCGCCGACACCTCCAAAAATGCCGAAATCGCGATAACCGTGGGCAGCAACTACACGGTGAAACTGAATGGCAACCGCGTCGAAGGCTATGGTTCGGAAAAAACCGACTACGCACCCCCTTTTACCCTGCTCAAACTTTCATCCACCGCGGACAACACCATTGATGGCGAACTCGCGGCCTATGGCGAAAACGCCATTGCGCTGTCGCATACCACCAGCGGCGGCTCACTGGGCAAACTGACACTTGCGGAAAACAGCCGCCTGTACAGCAAGGGTTACAACGGCGTGGGCCTGGTGACGACTGGCACGGTCGATATTTTCAGCGGCAGCGACGGCCTCAAACAGTATGAGCCAAACTTTGGCATCACGAGCGCCATCCTTGCCGAAGGTTCGAGAAGCATCGGCATCGACGCGAGCGATAACGCCAACGTCACGCTGAACCCCGGTGTCAGCGTCGGCGCGGTGACTTACGCCGGCTTCGAGGACGACGACGGCACGATGTACTTGCTGGACGACGAGTTCAAACCGGTCGACGAAAAGGAATACTCAGTCCGCGCGGTCCAACTGACGAACAGCGCCAATTTGATCGTCGACGGCGCCTTCGTCGACGCAACCGCCCGCTACTTCTGGAATGGCATCGCGTTGTCCGAAGGCGGCGTCGGTACGCTGGCGATCGGCGTGGAACTCTTCGATAACACCAAACTTGAATTGAAAAACGGCGGCCTGGTGAGTTCCAGCGGCTACGGCGTGGATTTCGTCGGCAACGGCACTGGCATGAGCCTGACCATGAATGACGCGCGGATCTGGGGCACGCTGGCCACGCTCCACGCCACCAATTCATCCGGTAATCCCACGGTTGATGTCAAGATCGAAAATGACAGCAGGCTGGTTGGCCGTGTCGAGCTGGGGAGCGTCACCGCCGCATCGAGCTTGAAAATGACCGACAGCACCCTCGACTTCACGAATGCTCTCCCAAGCGCCAAAGCGCTGGTGTCATTCGGCGGCAGCACCTTGAGCGTCGACGCCAGCAACGATTTGTGGCTCCCGCTCGATTTCGGAGACATCAAACTGGTGCAAGCTGACAACGTTAACGACCTCAGCGACGCGTTCAAGCCCAAGCTGTTGGTTTTCGGCGGGGACTACCAGTTCAGTTTGTCGTTGTCAGACCATGACCAGGTCGTCCGCTATACCGACTTCACCAACAACACTTCGCCCAACGCCACCCGCATGTTCAAGGCGTTCGCGGCCTACGCCATGGGACAATGGGAGAGCGGCGGGTTCAGCGCTGATGGAATGGGGATAATCCACGAATTGGCGTATAGCCCTGAGCGGCTGACCGCGGAAAGCTACGCCACCCAGACGGCAACTGGCATGTATCTGCATTCCTCGGTACAGGGACAGGTCAAGCGCATGATCGACGCCACCTCCGACAGTCAGAATCCGGTCAGCCGGCTTGGGCAAAACACCCGCAGCTCGCTGGCCTCGCGCCTCGGCAAGCACCACAACGCGCATATGCAAGGCGAGATGTGGCAAACCCCGGCGCTGTCGGCGGTCAATGTCAATCGCCCAACATCGCTTCACGCCAGCGGCGGCACGGACTTTCAGCCCGCCTACAGCTTCTTCGGCGGCTACATCCACAGCGAGCGCGATCAATCCTCGCGCAAGGGCTACGCCGGCTATGACTTCGAATCCAACGGCCTGCTGCTGGGCGTTACCGCCGATCCGGCGCCGGACTTCAATCTCTCCTTCTACGCCGGGACGAGCATCGGCGAGAGCGAGTACAAACACCTCGCCAGCAAAATCGAAAGCGACGGTTTGCATCTGGGCGCGCTGGGACGGCTCAGCCGCACCCTGTCAGAGGCGAGCACCCTGCGTCTCGGAGTTCATCTGGAGCATACCCATCTGAAGAACGAGAGTACCCGCTACACCTGCGACACCAGCAAATGGGGCTGTGTTGTGGGCAAGGCCGAAACCCATGATTCGTATCGGCAGAATCTGCTCGGCGGCGGGTTGGACATCACGCTGGAACAACGCATCGGCGCCGGCGTGACGTTGTCGCCCTACGCCGCCTTCGACGCGCTTCATGTCAAACAGGGCAGCATCAACGAAAAAGGCCCCAACGCTCTGGTCGTGAAAGGATATAACTTCACCCAGAAATACGCCACGCTGGGTCTGGGAGCGAAACGCGAGATCAAGCTCGACAACGGTCCGCGCGTCACCTTCGGGGCGAACATCGGCTGGCGTCACGCTTTCGAAAAAACCTCGCGAGACGTGACCGCGAATTTCAAGAG
>JAITNL010000211.1 GCA_031290495.1 Accumulibacter sp. | reverse complement strand
GGGTCATGACGCGCGCCTGGTTGACCAATCGTGCGCGGGATTATAGCGCCTGATCGATGCTTTCGTCCGCGCCCGGAGCGCCTTCAGAACCTGTTTGCGATCTTCGCGGAAACAGCCCGTAAGCCCATTTCTCGCCACCATCGGCGAATGCTATTAAACCGGCAACAAATTTCATGACGCGTATCCAGCGGCAATACATTGTTTTTCAATAAAATCTTGAGCGACATGCCAGTAAAAATGTTGCCGGGTCAATATCTACAGCAAACTCGCTTCGTCCAACTGCCTCAACAGCGTTTGATATTTCTCCTCTATGACCAATATGCTGACATATTATTTGCTTTGTTCAACTTGTTTTTGCTTGATGACTTACTGTTGCGTCGCTGTCACGGTCCGGCGATTTCACCTTGCGGGAAGGTGAGACGACCGGGTTGTACGTCGCCGGATTCAGTATTTGAATCCGCGATGCAGGGCGACGACGCCCAGCGTCAGATTGAAATAGTCGACGTTTTCAAAACCGGCCTGGCGCAGCATGGCGGCCAGCGTTTCCTGGTCGGGATGAACATGGATCGATTCGGCCAGGTAGCGATAGCTGGCTTCGTCGCTGGCAATCAATTGTCCAACGCGCGGGATGATCTTGAAAGCATAAAAGTCGTAGAGCGGCGCGAGCGGTTTCCAGACGCGCGAAAATTCGAGCGCCAGCAACCGCCCGCCGGGACGCAGGACGCGGAACATTTCGCCGAGCGCCTGGTCTTTGTGGGTCATGTTGCGCAGACCGAAAGAGACCGTTACGCAATCGAAACAGGCGTCGGGGAAAGGCAGCCTTTCGGCGTCGCACTGCGCTACGGGGAGCAGACAGCCTTTGTTGACCAGGCGGTCGCGTCCGTAAGTCAGCATGGCGTTGTTGATGTCGGTAAGCCAGACTTGTCCGTTCTTGCCGACGCGCCGGGCAAAAGCTCGCGCCAGGTCACCGGTGCCGCCCGCGACATCGAGTACGCGCGCGCCTTCGCGCACGCCGCTGCGGGCGATGGCGAACGCTTTCCAGAGTCGGTGCAATCCGCCGGACATGAGGTCGTTCATCAGGTCGTAGCGCGGGAATACCGAATCGAAAACGCCGGCGACGCGCGCGGCTTTGTCGGCTTCGTCGATCTGCTCGAAGCCAAAATGGGTCTGGTTAGGTGTGTTCATCGTAAAATCTGTTCCGATTTGCCACCCTCTTTCCCTGTCTCTCTTTCTGGCGGCCATTGCTTGCTTGCATGGGCCATATGACCGCGCCCACGTGAATTATGCCGGTACTGATTTTTTGCCGCCAGCGCCGCCACCGACGGGCTGGGAAGTGCCGTCCCCGCAGGACTTGGACGGGGGGATTTGCTGCCGCAAACTCAAACATACGGACAGCGCTTTGGCGCAAGTGACGGCATTGCCCAGAAATTCGATGTTGCAAACTCCGTTTGTTTCTGGAATGTCGGATTATTCAGTTTCGTCGTTGAGAATATCATTAATATGTGCTGGCATGGCGGTAAATCCATCACGGTAAATTATTTTCTTAAGCGTATTCCACTCCAGAATGGCGTGTTTTTGATTTTTCCGTCTGATAAAAAACGCTGCCAATCGGTTAATCCAAACGGAGAAAGACTGTCATATTCACAATTGGCTTGTGGTGCAACAGCAATTCGGTTGAAGTTCCAAGGTTGTTTGGCGTCCAAGTCATGTAACGCCATTGAACCAATCAGCCCGTCACCTCGATAAAATCCATGAGACAAATCCTTTTTTCTGGAAAACAAGAGAGCGGTGATGTCTCAAATTTTCCGGCCAAATATAATCCGGTGAATTTTCCCTGGCAGACGCGCGCCGACGTGAAGCGCGCGACCCTCCGTGCCAGTTGCTGCCGAGAACCGCCGGTCGTCCGCTCCAGCCAACCATGGCCCAAACGCTTGAGTACCGCTTCGATGTGCCGACAGCGTTCGTTGCCCTGCCCGCGTCCGCGAAGCTCGGCCTCCCGCATGGTCGTCAAAAATCTCCGCAAATGGTTCAGCGTCACCAGTTTCTTCCCGTTCATCGTAAAACCAACTCCGGTACTGCCTGCCCTGCCATTCAGTGCGGTGCGAAGGTTGAATGTCGATTACCATGCCCTGAACGATCGATCCTTTTACCAGCGCTCAGACTCATGGCATGTTGGAAAAGACTGCGCGGCTTTCCGGTTAGAATGCTTCACGATTTGTCTGGATTCGCCGCCGGGCAAAAAATTAACGACATACCTTCGGCTTGTCGGTATAACGTATTTTGCCGTGCCTGCCGTGCCTGCCGTGTCTGCCCTGTCTGCCGTCCTGAAGGGCGAGGTTTCAACCAAAGTTGGTTTTACGATGGAAACTGGTTTCCCCGATTGGACTCATGGCAGCGCCAAGCAAGCGGTACCCGCGCGTAAGCTGACGGCGGCGGCGCTGATCGACGCGGCGCTCGGCGGCTTTTTTCGACCTCGTCTGAAACACGGTGATCGTGTTTGCGTCGGGCTGTCCGGCGGCATGGATTCGATGACACTGTTGCACGCGCTATGGCGTTTGTCGCGGGCGGGCGAGCTTCTCGCCGACGTATCGGCGGTTCATGTGCATCACGGAATCAGTCCGCGCGCCAACGAATGGGCGGACTTTTGCCGCGATTGCTGTCAGCGGCTGGACGTGCCGCTCAGGATTACCAGGGTGGACGTGCCGCGCGACAGCGGCGAGGGGCTGGAAGGCGCGGCGCGGCGTTTGCGCTATGACGTTTTCGCCGGTATCGACGCCGATTGGCTGGCGCTGGCGCATCATCGCGACGATCAGGCCGAAACGGCGCTGCTCAACCTCCTGCGCGGCGCCGGCGTATCCGGTGTCGCCGGTATGCCCGCCACGCGCGCGCAAGCTGACGGACCGGTATTGGCGCGGCCGCTCATCGGGATTGGCCGGGACACACTCCAAGGTTACGCGCGGGCGAACGGTCTGCTCTGGATCGAAGACGAAAGTAACGGTGACACCCGTTTCCGGCGCAATTTCCTGCGTCACGACATTCTGCCGCGTCTCGAGCGGGAATTTCCTGGCGCCGCCGTGTCGCTCGCTCGCGCCGCCGGCCATTTCGCCGAAGCGGCCGCCTTGCTCGACGATCTCGCCGCGCTGGATCGTGAGACCGTTTCCGCCGCTTCCGGGCGCATCGTCGCGGCGGCTTTCAATCGACTGGCACCGGCGCGCGCCCGGAATCTGCTGCGATACGTCTGGAGACACGCCGGATTCCGCGCGCCGGACGCGGGTTGGATCGGCGAAGCGCTCAAACAGTTGGCGACGGTCGACGCGCTATCGGAAACCCGTCTGGCGACGGCGGACGGCGAACTGCGCGTCTATCGCGGCGAGCTGTATATCGTGCCGCCGCGCCAGACGCCGCCGACCGCCCCGGTGCCGTGGACGGGGCAGGATGTAGTGTCGTGGGCGGGGGGGCGGGTGCGTTTTGCCGAAAGCGCGGAACAAGGAATCAGGCGCGGCGCGTTGGCGGGAAAACAGGCGCTGCTGAAAGCGCGGCACGGCAGCGAACGCTTGCAGCCCGACATCCGCCGTCCGCGCCGCGGCTTGCGTAACCTGTTGCAGGAGAACGGCGTCCCGCCGTGGGAACGCGAGCGCCTGCCCTTGCTGTGGATCGACGGACGTCTGGCGTGGGTCGGTCATCTCGGCTGCGACGCCGCGTTTGCCTGTCCGCCAGGCGAGACGGGCCTTCTTCCGTTCTGGGAGAGCGGCTGATTCAATGGGCGTTTCCAGGATTATTTCTGTAGTTCCCTTGGCAGCGCGAAGGTTACGTTTTCTTCCACGCCTTCGAGCTGCACCGCTTTTTCGGGTTGGCCTTGCGTCAGTTTGTCTATTACGCGCTGCACCAGGATTTCGGGGGCCGACGCGCCCGCGGTTACGCCGACGCGATGGATGTTGCGCAGCCACGCCGGATCGATCTGGCCGGCTTCGTCGATGAGATGCGCAACCGCGCCGCGCAATTCGGCGACTTCTCTCAGGCGATTCGAGTTGGAACTGGATTTACTGCCGACCACGATGATGAGTTCGCTTCGCTCGGCCAGCGTTTTGACGGCGTCCTGACGGTTTTGCGTGGCGTAACAAATGTCGTCGCCACGGGGCGTGACGATGTCGGGGAAGCGCTGTTTCAGCGCGCCGACGACTTGTCGGGCGTCGTCGACCGATAGCGTGGTCTGCGTGACGCAGGCCAGACGGGTACCGGGCGCGACGGGCAAATGCCATACGTCGTCGACGGTTTCGACCAAGTACATTCCTTCTTCGCTTTGCCCCATCGTGCCTTCGACTTCGGGGTGGCCTTTGTGGCCGATCATGACAATCCCCACGCCTTTCTTGTGCATTCGAGCAACCTGTTTATGTACTTTGGTGACCAGCGGACAGGTGGCGTCGAAGACTTTCAGACCGCGCTGTTCGGCTTCGTGACGCACGGACTTCGCTACGCCGTGGGCGCTGAAAATCACCGTTTGTCCGCTGGGAACCACGTTCAGATCCTCGATGAAAATGGCGCCCTTGGCGCGCAGATCGTCGCACACGAATTTGTTGTGCACCACCTCGTGACGCACGTAGATCGGCGCGCCGAATTTTTCAATGGCGCGTTCGACAACGGCGATGGCGCGTTCGACGCCCGCGCAGAATCCGCGCGGGTTGGCCAGGATGACTTCAATTGGGGGCACGAGTTTTTAGATTTGTCCGGTTTTATGATTTATCAGATGCGCAGCGCGCCGACGCTGCAACTGAAGCTGCCGGACGCGGGATCGTCGAAACGGCCCGCGCCGGTTTCGATGAGCGGAGCGATCAGGAAAGGTAACGCGCCTTTGGACGTTCCGTGCGGCAGGACATCCAGAGCGGTGTTGAAGCCGATCCAGTTCATTTCCCAGAACCCGAACAGCAGTTTTTTCAGGACGGTCAGTCTGGGGTCGGCGGGGTTCAGATTTTCATCCAGAATGGCTTGACGGACATCCGCCGGATCGACCGGAATCCAGCCGTAACCGGGCGAGTAAAACTCGGCCCGGCAATGCGGCGAAGCGTTGAGTTCGCCGCTGACGCCGAGACTGCCGAACAGGCGCGAGCGGTCGATGCGCAGCCCGAACGCCGGGCGCGCCGGAATACCGATAGCGCGGCACAGACCGACGAACAGCAACGCTATTGCGATGCCGCTGCCCGTCAGTTGGCCGCTTTCGAGGAGCGCGGCGGTGTGGTTGGCGGCTTGCGCCGACGGGTCGTAACGGGTGTTTTCGACAACCCAATCGTAAATCGCCTTGGCTTGCGCCAGCGGGTCCTTGATACGCCCAACTGCCTGTTCGGCGGTGCGCCGCACGATGCCGCCGGTGGGCGTCGCTTCGGTCGCTTGCAGACAGCGGCGCAAAATTTCGCCGCGTTCGGGGCTGACACCGCGATGGGTAATGTCGAATTGACGATCCTGCGTGGCGAAATGGCTGACGATTTCCAGCGTCGGTTCGGCGATGTCTTCAGACCAGTCGGCGTAAAAAATCTCCATGTCGGCGACCGGATCGCGGTAGATTCCCGCCATCGCATGGTTGCCTTGCCAGCGATGACCGAACGAACGTTCCCAGGGCGTGTCGCGGTATTGCACCAAGGGCAGCCACAGACGCGCCGGGCCGTTCGCGTTGTTCAGCGTGATCGACGTGCGCAGCTCGTAGCTGCGCCATTGCGGCGGCGGTTCGTCAGGAAGGACGATTGCGTGCGAAGCGTTATCTGGCGTCTGCGTGGATTTCGCGGCGGCTGACGTGTGTTTGGCCGCCGGTTTTTTTGCCGCAGACCGGACGGTTTTTTTGGGAGCGTGTTTGGCCGTCGGTTTGGTGCCCGTTTTCGCTGCGGGCGCGGCCTGCGCCAGCGGACTGGTCAACAAGGACAGGACGGCGGCAGTGACGAATCGGCGTCGTTTCAAGTGATTCCCCGGTAGGCGATGGATCGGTCCCGCGCGTTGACGCGCGGGGAGCTGGAGGTTAAAAACTGGCAAGCCGTGTTACATGAATTATTGCAAAATTTCATGCGCTTGCCTTGGAGACAACGTCTCTCTGGATTCAGCTGGCGTTTGTTTGGGCGAACGGCTATAAACCGTGACCGGCAGGCGGGGAGCGACGCCCTTGGGCGCGAGGTGACAACCGACCCGCAGATGACCGCCCAAGGTATGGTTTTCCAGAATCCGGTCCGCCGGATGCAGTTTGATATCGAAGACCAGCGCTTCATCCATATAGCAACGCACCAAGGTCAGCAGGGCGGCATGGCCGGGCGCGCCAAACAGATAGTTTTGCAAATCCGCCTCGGGCAATTCCTTCAGGTGAATGCGGATTTTGCCCATGCAATCGTCGATCCGTTCGCCGACAAAAACCTCTCCCAGACGCGTGTTGCGCAGCCCTAGCCGACAACGCTGAGCGGGCGGAATCGGCGCGGAGCGCAGGACACATTCTTCGACTTCGATGGCCGGCCAGCCCAGTTCAAAAGCCAGATACGCCGCCAGACCTTGCGCCGTGCGCGGGCCGATGAGCAGTTCGGCGGCCTGGGGATGCGGATGCCGGGCGGGACGCAGTTCCGGATAGGCTTGCCCAATCAGGCTGTTCAGCACCAGCTCCACATCGGCGTCGGCAAACTCGATCAGGCGGCGCGGATAGTCGTAATGCAGTTCGGCCCGGCAGAAATAGTGCGCGAGCCGGTTGTTGATGATGTCGAGAAAATCCTTGACCACGCTCTGGTCGGCACGCGCTTCGTCGAGCAGTTCTTCGGTATAGAGCGTGGGCAACGGACCTTGCGTGCTGTACAGCCCCATCAGCGGGCTTTCCAGCGTGTAACGTTCGGAGAAAACTTCCAGGTCGTCCACGGCTGGCGCGCCGAACGCGCTGTCCCCGTAGTCACCGAATTGCGGCGGCATGGTCAGGCCGCCCGTTCTGTCGGCTTCGCGCAGATAATCCAGGATGGCTTTGGCCGAATCGCTGACCGGGCGCGGGCGCATGGTTTGCTGCCCGTTGGTCAGAATCAGCGCCGTCCCTTGTCGCTCTACCCGCCAGCCCCGCTCGATCAGACGCAGGATAAATTCCTGCGCGTTGATGCTGCCGCCGTCGGCAAGTCCGACTGAATGTCCGGCGAGTTTGTCCCACGCGACGCGAGCGGCGGCTGGGGGTTTGGGAGTGACGCGCAGTGCGGTGACTTCTCCCGGCGGATAGGCCAGCGAAAGCCAGGGCACGATCCGCACGCACCGCGCCGCCTCGGCGCTGGAGAGACCTTCGGCCTCCAGTTCCAGGGTAAGCAGATGCAATGCCTGGATCAGCGAAAAGCGCTCGGGGCGCTCCAGCAACGCCGTTTTTATCGCAACTGCTTTTCGCCCATGCGGGGTTGCCATTCCAGACGTTCTCCTGTCCCGGCGACTTCAAGAATCAGCCGCGCGTAATTGTTGATGGTGGTGAAGCCGCCCAGAAACCGCTCCAGCGCGTTGGCGAACAGGAACATGCCGCCAAAGGAGACGAATCCGGCGGGGTCAAGCGTCAGACGCAAGCGACGCCCACGGTAGAGGCGCCCGGCGATGAGACGGTCTTCTTCCGCGCTGGAAAATTCCAGAATGGCGGCGCAGCGGCGGCGGTTGGCGGCCAGACGTTCCGGCGCGGCGCCGTGGCCGCCGATGTACAGCTCCAGCACAGCGCGCAGCAATTCCGCCGACGCCTGTGGCAGCAGATTGGCGCTCATGTGCGAAAGATACAGCCATTGCGTCGGATCGTCGCTGGGGCGCGGCAGCATCGGCGTCGGGACGCTGATGTTTTCAAAGACCGCCTGCGCCGGGGAATCGTCGGTGGGCAGACAAATGTCGCCCAGGCGCAGGGCATTGGGCGCGTCGCGGTTGCAACACGTCAGGGCGACCGAGAGCACGTGTTTTTGCAGCGCGTCCATGCCGCCGCCGGAACGCCGCGCGTAGAGCGGCATCAGGCGATAATCCGGGCTGCCGCCGCGCGCGCCGTCTTGCAGAAAACGCACGCTGTAAACATAAGGCGCTTCGGTATCCCGGAGAAATTCATACGCTTGATAGGTTTCGGTACGTCCTTCCGGGAAAAGCCCGGTGACGCTGGCGACGCTGAGGATTTCCAGTTTTTTCTCCGCCTCGTCCTGCGGGTGCAGGGTGTATTCCGTCTCGCTATGATCGATGGTCAGGGGGTCGGCAAAGGCCGGGAAAATGTTGCTGGCGGCAACCACGCCGAGGGCGAAACTGTCGCGGTCGAAATCAGGGACGCGATCGAAGGGCGGGTTGATGCAGAAACGAATCTCCAGCGCCCCGTTCCGCGCCCCAGCGAAACGATGCAACCCATCGATCCGCAGAAACAGCAACTGCTCCGGCGTGTAGAAGCAGCGCATGATTTCCATGTAGGCGCGGTCGCGCCGCCGTCCCGGCGGCATCCGGGCGTCGTGCAGGGGAAAAATCTGCTGCCGCACCGCCGTGGCCGGCACGTGATGCGTCGTCGTTCCAATCTTGATTTCAAGATGATGGACTTGCCGCAACAGCACAAAAAAGCGTTGCGCCGCGAGCGCGTAATCTCCGGCCAGATACAGGATCAGTGGCGAGTCTGGAGTATTTTCGGGAAAGGGATTGCCGCGCAGACCGAGGGTAACTCCCAGATAGGGTGTGCCGGCGGGCGGGTCGAGTTGCACGGAAGCAATCTGCGCGGCGGGGACGAACAGGTCGTAATCGGTGCTGTACAGACAGGAGACCCGATCCACGGCGCGCGCGGCCAGCCGCGTCCCGCGCGGGACGCGCAGCGCTTCGGCAAAGCCCGCTTGCTGCCAGAAGCGGATCATCGCGGAGGAAGGCAGCGGCAGCAAGGCTTGCGGGAAAGTCCAGCGCAACAGGTTTTGCAACAGCCGCGGCGCGTTCCGGCTCAGGCGCTCCTGAATGCGTCCGCACAAAAACGCCGTGCCTTCCAGCACGCGCTCCACGTCAGGATCGCCGCCAGGCCCCGCCAGCATGGGCGCCAGCGCCGGATATTTTTTGGCGTAAGCGGCGGCGTCCGCGCGCAGCGCCGCCAGTTCTTCGGCGTAAAAATTGTTCATGGTGGTTGTTATTCCGGTGGTTACTCCAATTCCACGACGCACTGGCCTGCTTCGCCGATGTCCAGACGCGCCGTGGTAAACGGCGGCAAGCCTTCTTCCTCGCGGCGGGCGGCTTCGGCCATGCCGGCGAGCAGGCGTTTGGAAAGGCGGGGCAGAATGTGCAGGTTGAGAATGTATTCGATGTTCCGCGCTCCGGTTTCCACTTCCGTGCAACGCTGGGCGATGTGGTCGGTGACGGCTGACGTCCATTCCAGCGCGATCTTGCTGTTGGCCTTGAGTTGTCCGGCGACGCGTTTGAGCTTCTGTTCGATGATGTCGCGCAGCGCCGAATCCGACAGGGTCAGGTAGGGCAAAATGGTCATCCGCCCGACCAGCGCGGGTTTGAAATGCTGGTTGAGCACCGGGCGCACTTCGGCGAGCAGACGATCCACGTCGATTTCGACGGGTTTTTCCCGCAGCAGCGCTTCGATTTTGTCGGAACCCAGATTGCTGGTCAGCACGATGACCGTGTTGCGAAACTGTACTTCCTTGCCTTCGCCATCCTGCAACTGCCCTTTGTCGAAGACTTGATAGAAGAGGTTCATGATGTCCGGGTGCGCCTTTTCCACTTCATCGAGCAGCACCACGGAATAGGGTTGCCGCCGCACCGCCTCGGTCAGCATCCCGCCCTCGCCATAGCCGACGTAACCCGGCGGCGAGCCGATCAGACGGCTGACGGTGTGCTTTTCCTGAAATTCGCCCATGTTGACCGTGACCATGTTTTTTTCCGAACCGAACAGCAGTTCGGCCAGGGTCAGCGCGGTTTCGGTCTTGCCCGTGCCGGAAGGTCCGGTCAGCAGGAACACTCCCAGCGGACGATCCGGGTCTTTCAGCCCGGCCTTGGCGACCTGGATGCTGCGCGCCAGCGCCGCCAACGCGGTGTCCTGACCGCGTACCCGCCGCGCCAGCAGGTTTTGCAGATCGGCCACCATTGCCGCCTGATCCTGCGCCAGCCGCCCCAGCGGAATGCCCGTCCAGTCGGAAACCACCTGCGCCACGGCTTCCGGGCCGACTTCCGAAAACAGTAACGGGCCGGATTTTTGCAGGGCCGCCAGCGCGTCGGCAGCTTGACGGATGGCGTCGCGAGCGGCGGTTTCGCCGGAAGCATCGGAAGCGTCGGCGGTTACTTCGGCGGCTTCCGGCGCAGCCTGTGACGTCACTTTGTGTGCTTCCAGCGTCGCCCGCAAATTCGCCCGCGCCGCAATCAGCGCCTGCACGGCGGCCTGTTCCTCTTTCCAGCGGGCTTCCAGAACCACGCTTTCCGCCAACGCTTCTTCCCGTTCGTGTTTCAGCGCGGTCAATTGTTCCTCGTCGATGGGCAGAAGATTGTCGTGGTCACGCCGCAGACTTTCAATCCGCCGCAACAAGCCCGCCGCCCGCGCTTCCGCCGCTTCCAGCACACCGGGACGGGCGGCCAGCGCGACTTTGACGCGGGCGCAGGCGGTGTCGAGCAGGTCGATGGATTTGTCTGGCTGAAAACGTCCGGCAATGTAGCGGTCGGCGTAATCCGCCGCGCATTCGATGGCGGCGTCGGAAACGATGACCCCGTGCGACTGTTCGTAGGTGGGTTTGACCCCGCGCAGAATCTGCCGGGTATCGTCTACCGAGGGTTCGGATAGCGCCACCAGTTGAAAACGGCGCGCCAGCGCGGCGTCCTTTTCAAAGTATTTTTTGTATTCCTTCCAGGTTGTCGCCGCGCAGGTTCGCAGTTCCCCCCGCGCCAGCGCCGGTTTCAGCAGATTGGCCGCGTCCGACGTTCCCGCGCTGCCACCCGCGCCAATCAGGGTATGCGCTTCGTCGATGAACAGCACGATCGGCGATGGGCTGGCCTTGATTTCGTCGAGTACCCCCTTCAGGCGATTTTCAAATTCACCCTTCATCCCAGCGCCAGCCTCCAGCGCGCCCATATCCAGACCAATCAGGCGTACCCCCTTCAGGGTGTCCGGCACTTCCCCAGCGGAAATTTTCCCGGCCAGACCTTCGACCAGCGCGGTTTTGCCGACCCCCGGCTCGCCGACCAGAATCGGGTTGTTTTTGCGCCGCCGCGCGAAAATATCCATCATGCCGCGGATTTCATCATCCCGCCCAAACACCGGGTCGAGCTTGCCGGCCTTGGCCTTGGCGGTAAAATCCTCGCAATAGCGGGCGATAAAACCACTCTCTCCCCGCGCCTCCGCGCTTGCCGCCATCGGCGTGGCGGCGGAAAGCGTTTCATATTCTGAAGCGTTGCCGCGAACAACGGCGTAATCCTTGAGACTGGCCTCGCGGGAAAAACCGTTGAGGATTTTTTCCGTGGCACCGGAGAGGTACCGCCCCGGTCTGACCAACACCGCCAGCAGTACCGCGCCGGAAGTAATGGAAGGCGTCCCCAGCTCCAGACTGGCGACCAGCCAAGCGTCCTGCAACATCTCCAGCAGGAGCGGAGAAAACACCGGCTTTCCCGAACCGCCGCCGGAGTACGCTTCGATATCGGCGGTCAGCGCCGCCAGCAAACGCGCTGGTTCGCCACCGCCCTGGCGCACCAAAAGCGACAACTCGCTGGCGGAATCCTCCATCGCCTTGAGAAAAAAATGCTCCGCCGTC
This sequence comes from Accumulibacter sp., assembly GCA_031290495.1. Taxonomy (GTDB): domain Bacteria; phylum Pseudomonadota; class Gammaproteobacteria; order Burkholderiales; family Rhodocyclaceae; genus Propionivibrio. The sequence goes on along the minus strand of JAITNL010000211.1, from coordinate 366 downwards.
ACTTCGCGGTGCCCCGCCGAAACGCAAAGTCCCGCCGCGTTGTTGAGATAAATGGTGGCTTGCCGCCCCAGATGGTCCAGAAGAGTGCGAATGCCGACGCTGATCATGGTGGTTTCCTTGTGGCGGAGATTGGAATGAGTAGCAACAAAAAGGGCAATCGACGCCGCGCGACAGACGTCAATTACCCCTGAAACGGCGTTTTGCTCAAGCCTTCCAGTCGTCGGTAAATTCGATATTGCCGTCGGTGTAACTCCAGGTGACTTTGGAATAGGTGAAGCTGGCTTCTTCCATGTCCTTGTAGGGCTTGTTGTCCGACAGGAAGGTCGTCGGGGTGTATTCGCGCACATTGACGAGGATGGCTTCTTC
>JAITNL010000260.1 GCA_031290495.1 Accumulibacter sp. | reverse complement strand
ACCCGGTGGTGGCCGCGTTGATGGACGTCCTCCAGTCGGTCAGACTGCGCAAGGAAATAGAAGCGCTCCCCGGATACAACAGCTCGGTCACCGGTACGGAAATTGCGTTGGTTGCCTGAGAAGCGGTCTTGTATGGCGGTTCCTGCAAATAATTGCCCCCCAATGGATGCCTGAAAACACGGAGTCGGGGTTCGTTGAGCTAACCCCGACAAAGCTTTCGCAGAAATGACGGTTATTTAGAGGGAGAGGCTATTTATGGAAACCGCTATAAAATGCGGTGATCGGGTTGTCCCCAACGAGGCGAACCCCACAGGAACTGACCTGTGTGTTCGTCCTTGCGGTTTATTGCGCCGCCCCGAAAAAATACGCGACAAAATCCCCGGCTGGCGTAAGTTCAGGCGACAGCCGTAACTTGTGCCAAGTCGGGGTCACGGATGCGGTGTCACCCAGGATTCGCCGGTCGTGGTGATTTCCTTCTTCCAGATCGGCGCGCGCTCCTTGAGTCCGTCGATCAGCCAGTGACAGGCTTGCAGCGCGGGCGCGCGATGCTCGGCGGCGGCGGCGATGAAAACGATGTCGTCGCCAGCCGGCACAGTCCCGATCCGGTGTACGACGCGCGCGTCGATCAGACCGAAGCGTTCGATAGCCTCGCTGCGCAGTTTTTGAAGTTCGGACAAGGCCATCGCGGGATGGGCGTCAAAGCCGATGGCTTTGACCTCGCGATCCCCGGAAAAATCACGCGCGCAGCCGATAAAGGTGGCGATCCCGCCGATGCGCCGCGAGACGGCGCGCAGGGCGCGGAGTTCCTCGTCCTGTGAGAAATTCTCCTGTTGCAGACGTACCGGTTCGCTCATTTCATCCTCCCGAAAACGGCGACATGAAAACGATTTCGGAACCGTCAGCCAGCGGCGCTTCGGCTTCACCGATCACGCGCTCGCCGTCGACGGCGACGATGGAGACCCACCCGAACGCTTCCGGATAACGCGCGCGCAGTTCGTCGCGCACGTCTTGCCAGCGCAGACCGGTGCGCCAGGGCGTGTCGATCCGCCGCGCGCCGACGCTATCGGCCACCGGGCCAAAAAACAGGACGCGGATCACGCGGCTTCCCCTCGCCGCCAGACGCCGCTCTTGCCGCCCCGCTTCTCTTCGAGTTGAACGTTCTCGATGCGCATACCGCGATCGATGGCCTTGCACATGTCGTAAATAGTCAGTAACGCGGCGCTTATCGCGCACAGCGCTTCCATTTCCACGCCGGTCGCGCCGGTACAACCGACAGTCGCCGTGGCGTGGATGCCGACGCGTCCCTCGGCGTCGGGGGCGGCGATTTCGGCAAAACTTACTTCGATACCGGAGAGCGGCAGGGCATGGCACATCGGGATTGTCTCCGATGCGCGCTTGGCCGCCATCACGGCGGCCACGTCGGCCACCGCCAGTACGTTGCCCTTGGCGAGGGTTCCGGCGTGAATACGCGCCAGCGTCGCCGGAAACAGGCGGATCACCCCGCTGGCAATCGCCGTACGGTGCGTCGCGGCCTTTTCCGATACATCGATCATGCGCGCCCGGCCAGCGGCGGAAAAATGCGTCAGATCGTTCAAGAAAACCTCCGAACAATACCAGCAAAAGATTAGCGACAGGCATGAATGCCTGTCGCTCAAAACGAACCTGAAAAAGGAATTTCTCTCTCAAGTCGCCACGGTTGAAACCACGCCTGAAAGGTGGGGTTTCAACCGGAGTCGATTTTACGATAAACCCAAAGGGATGAGACTTTATTTGCGATAGCCGTAAGACTCGATAACCGCTCCGGCCTTCGGGCCTTTGAGATAGTCGATAAACGCGCTGGCGGCGGCGTTGTCCTTGCCTTTGGCGAGGATTACCGCATCCTGACGGATGGGTTCGTACAGGTTGGCGGGAACGATCCAGGCGGAACCGCTGGTGATTTTGCCGTCCTTGTACACCTGCGACAGCGCGACGAAACCCAGTTCGGCGTTACCGGTGGAAATGAACTGGTGCGCCTGCGAGATGTTGTTGCCCTTCACGATCTTGGCCTGGAGCGCGTCGTTGAGTCCCAGTTTGGTGAGCGTTTCGACGGCGGCCTTGCCATAAGGCGCTTTTTCTGGATCGGCGATGGAAAGGTGCGCGAACTTGTCTGTCTTCAGGACTTCGCCCTTGTCGTCGACGAAACCGGTCTTCTCGCTCCAGAGTACCAGCGCGCCGATGGCATAGGTAAAGCGGCTGCCGGCGACGGTGTGGTTTTCCTTTTCCAGCTTGGCCGGCGTGGTGTCGTCGGCGGCGAGAAAGATTTCAAACGGCGCGCCCTGTCCGATCTGGGCGTAGAACTGCCCGGTGGAACCGAAAGAGAGCGTGGCCTTGTGGCCAGTATCTTTTTCGAATTGCGCCGCGATGTCCTTTGCGGGGGCGGTGAAATTGGCCGCAACCGCAACCTGGACTTCAGCGGCGTGGATGGCTTGGGCGTAAACGGCCACTGAAAACACGGCCAGAGAGGCAAAACGGATAATGCGTGACATTGATGACTCCTTTAAGAAAAAATACAACGAACAAAAAAACGACACTCAGCCGCAAGCGTCATGAAACAACCATTCTTCAGACCAGCGGAATTTGTAATCCCGTCAAACCCGGCGTCAATACCGGGGTTTTCATTTTTGCCGCCGCGCGGGGAACTCCTTCTTTTTCAACCGCCGATATATGACATTTCGATCTTGCGGCGCTCACCCTCGTCGGATGGCAGGGCGTCCCTAAGCTCGGAGTAACGATCATCGCGTTTTTGCCAGATACCGGAAATACGCTGCCGCAGCGCCAAGTCGCTCGCGCCTTCCCGCAACGCCGCGCGCAGTTCCTCGCCGTTTTCCGCAAACAGACACCCATAGAGTTTGCCGTCGGTCGATAGGCGCAAGCGCGTACATTCGCGGCAGAAAGGCCGCGTCACCGAAGTGATCGTGCCAATCTCGCCGGCCCCGTCTACGAACTTCCAGCGCCGGGCGACTTCTCCCGGATAATTTGCCGCGAACGGCGTCAGTGGATACACGCTATCGACGCGCGCGACGATCTCACGGGACGGGACGACTTCGTCCAGCTTCCAGTGATTGGTCGTGCCAACGTCCATGAACTCGACGAAACGCAAAACGACGCCCGTGTTGCGGAAATAACTGACCAACGGGATTATTTCGTCTTCATTGATCCCGCGCCGGATGACCGTGTTGACCTTGATGGGCGCGAGTCCCGCCGCCTGCGCCGCGGCAATTCCTTCCAGCACCTGGCCGACGGAAATCTTCGCGCCGGTCATACGGCGGAAAGTCGTTTCGCTCAAGGCGTCCACGCTGACGGTCAGGCGGGAAAGCCCGGCATCCTTCAATGTCTGCGCTCTCGATGTCAGCATGGTGCCGTTGGTGGTCATCGCCATTTCGATGGGCTGACCGGCTGGATCCTCCAGCAAGGCCAGTTTTTCGATCAGACGCTCGATCCGGTGCCTGAGCATCGGTTCTCCACCGGTCAAGCGGATTTTGCGCACGCCGAGACCAACGAGCAATCGGGAAAGCCGATGGATTTCTTCAAAACTCAACAACTCATTCTGCGGCAAAAAGGAGAAATTCTTTCCGTAAACGTCCTGCGGCATACAGTAAGAGCAACGCAGGTTGCAGCGATCCGTGACCGAAATCCGCAAATCGCGCAAGGGCCGCGACAAGGCGTCGGTCAAAACACTTTCGCCAGCGCGCGGACACCGTCCGGCACCAACGACTTCTCCAGTATGGATCACAACATTTTCCATCCCAACGCTCATGGTGATAATCGCCACCCCGGATGATGAAAGATACTTCTTCTCGTCAAGTCGTACATTATCACAAACAAAAATGAAAATGTAAAGGCATTTTCTGCTGTCTTTCGGATACGTCTTTCGCAAGCGGAATGTGGGCGGCTGCGGGGCGTTGGACGAGGCCGACGCCATTCTGACGCCGTTCGCGCCTGAAAGGTACTTTTTCACGCCAAACCGTACGTCCTCACAAACGCATGAAGCAAACGCATAAAACACCCTCTCCAGCAAGCGGGAGAGGGAGGAGAAAACATCGAGAATACACCGCCCTGCTCCCCCTCTCCCGCAAGCGGGAGAGGGGCTGGAGCGGTGGGGAACCATGAATCGTTAACGAGGCTGTGCCATTCGCTCACGAAAGAGTTTTTCTGGCAAGCAAACTACGGATCAGCAGCGTTCCCAGATCGTGGTGATGCCTTGCCCGCCGCCGATGCACATCGTCGCCAGGCCATAACGGGCGCTGACGCGGTGCATTTCATGGATCAACTTGGTGGCGATCACCGCGCCGGTCGCGCCGACCGGGTGTCCCATCGCGATCGCGCCGCCGTTCGGGTTGGTCTTCACCGGATCGAGGCCAAGCCCCTTGCTGACCGCGATGGCCTGCGAGGCAAAGGCTTCGTTGGCTTCAATGACGTCGATCTGGTCGAGCGTGAGTCCGGCGCGCTTCAAGGCCGCCTTGGTGGCGGGAATCGGCCCTTCGCCCATGACGCTGGCTTCGACGCCGGCAACGGCGTAGGCGACCAGCCGGGCCAGCGGGGTCGCGCTCTTGGCTGCGGCGGCCTCCGCCAGAACGAGGAAGGACGCGCCGTCGTTGATTCCCGATGCGTTGCCGGCAGTGACGGTACCGCCGTCTTTCTTGAAGGCTGGTTTCATCTTGGCGAGGACTTCCAGGCTGGTGGGGCGCGGATGCTCGTCGGTATCGAAGATGACTTCCCCCTTCTTGGTCTTCAGCGTAATCGGCACGATCTGTGACTTGAAACGCCCCTCGGCGATGGCCTGCAAGGTCCGGCGCTGCGATTCGACCGCCAGCGCGTCCTGCTCCTCGCGGCTGATCGACCATTTGGCGGCCACGTTCTCGGCGGTCATGCCCATGTGTCCGGCGCCAAACGGGTCGGTCAGCGGCGCCACCATCAAGTCTTCCATCGCGGTATCGCCCATGCGCGCTCCGCTGCGCATGGCCGGAGAAATATAGCCGCCGGCAGACATGACTTCGACGCCGCCCGCGAGACCGATTTCGACGTCGCCAAGAAGAATGTTCTGGGCGACAATGATAATCGCCTGCTGGGCCGATCCGCAGATGCGGTTGCAGGCCAATGCCGTCGATTCCATGGGCATACCGGAACGAATGGCAATGATCCGGGAAACATAGGGAAAGGTTTTCCGGCAGGGGATGACGTTGCCGACCGCGGCAAACGTCGCCCGCTGCGCATCGATACCGGAGCGTTCGAAGGCGGCGCGCGCCACGATGCTGCCCAGATCCTCTGGCGTGAAAGTGCTCAACGAACCGCCAAACGTGCCAACGGCGGAGCGCGCGGCGCTCAGTACAAAAACTTCCTTGCTCATATACAGACTCCTTAACTGTTAGGCTGTGTCAACCAGCCAGTGAAGACCACTATCCAACCTTCCATTTTCTCTTCTGGAAAGGTGCTTTGGATTTCAATCTTCGCCGGATGGCAATCGAAGTTTTGAGGAGGCGAACCTCCCCAAAAGGATACATCAAATCAGGAAAATCAAGTTAATTACCAGCCCGGCAGGAAGAGCAGGCCGGCGCTCATGATCACACCGGTGACGATGAGCACCATGACGCAGTAGCCCATGATGTCCTTGGCGCCGAGCTTGGCGATGCCCAAGAGGGGTAGCGCCCAGAAGGGCTGGATCATGTTGGTCCACTGGTCGCCGTAGGCGCTGGACATGGCCACCTTGGCCGAGTTCACGCCGATCTCAATACCGGCCGGGATGTTGATAGGCCCCTGCACCACCCACTGGCCGCCGCCGGAAGGCACGAAAAAGTTGATGATGCCGCCGGCGATGAAGGTAAAAAAGGGAAAGGTGAATTGCGTGGAGATGGAAATGAACCATTGGGCAATCATGCCCGCCAAGCCGGTGGAGATCAGGATGCCCTGGATACCGCCGTAGAGCGGGAACTGCACGGCGATGCCGCCGGCGCCCTTGATGGCCTCGGTGACGGCCCGAACGTAGGCAATGGGCGTGCCGTGCAGGATGATACCCAGCCACATGAACACGAAAATGACGATGTTCAGGGAAAGGTTCATGATCCCGTTGAGGTAGAAGTAGCGCACCAGGTAAACCACGCCCATGAGGCCCAAAATGGCTGTGATGATCCGGGAGTATTCCAGTTTTTCCGCCGGAGTCTTTTGTTCCGGCTCCTTGAGTTCTTCAGGGTCCACCAGCAGGGCCGCGTCCACGCTCACGGCGTCCTTGGCTTCCGGGCACATCAGCTTGAAGACGATGGGCAGGGAGATGATCATCAGGGCGGAAATGATCAGGTTGGGGGTGGCAAAGATGGTCTCCGTGGTGGGGATGATGCCGGTGAGTTTTTCCACCAGATGGCCCTTGGTAGCCACGGCCAACGGGATCGAGCCGGAAATCCCGGCATGCCAGACAACGAAACCGGCATAACCGGCCGCCACCACGTAACCGTAATCCAGGCCCTTGACCCGGCGGGCCAGTTCGCGGGCCAGCAGGGCGGCCACGATCAGGCCGAAACCCCAGTTGATCCAGCTGCAGATACCGGCCACAAAGGTACAGATCATGCCCGCGCCGGCGGGAGTGCTCGGAATGGAGGCAATGGCGGCCAGCACCTTTTTCATGGGTTTGCTGATGGCCATGACATGCCCCGTAACCACGATGAGGATCATCTGCATGGCGAAGGCCAAGAGTCCCCAAAGCCCGTTGCCCCAGGCGTTGACGATGTCCATGAAGCCTTTGTCGGTAAAGACCCAAGCCGCTCCAAAGGCGATGAAAGTAAGAATGACCGCGAAGAGAAAAGCATCAGGCAGGTATTTTTGCATGATGGTCACGAAGAAACGGCTTAGTGCTCTCATTTCGCAAACTCCCTTAGTTGATTATTGATTGAAAAAACCTGGCCATATTTCGCTGCAAAGGCGACCGTCATGCCGGGACCCGGTTCCTCCTGCCGCGAGTCCCTCCATGAACAGTCGCCTCTCCTACTGGACCGTGACCGGCAGAACCATTTCCCGGCAGTCGGGACAGACCGTGAATTCCGCTTCGGTCTTGGCGCGGATGTCGTCTACGCTCACGCCGGGGCCTGTTTCGGTGAGCACCAGCTTGCCGTCGATGAAACGGAATACCGCCAGTTCGGTGATGATCGTGGCGACCTTGCCGGCCGCCGTGAGCGGCAGCGTGCAGCGCTTGAGAATCTTGGCGCCGCCGTCCCGGGTGGCGTGCTCCATGGCCACGATCACATTCTTCGCCCCGGTGACGAGATCCATCGCGCCGCCCATGCCAGGCACCATCTTGCCGGGCACCATCCAGTTGGCCAGGTTGCCTTCCTGGTCGGCCTGCAAGCCGCCGAGCACGGTCACGTCGACATGACCGCCACGGATGATGCAGAACGACATGGCGCTGTCGAAAAACACCGCGCCCGGCACGATGCCGCACGGTTTGCCGCCGGCATTGACCAGGTTGGGCAGCGGTTCGCCCTTGAGCGGTCCCATGCCCAGGAAGCCGTTCTCGGACTGCAGGGTGATATGCACGTCGTCCGGCAGAAAGTCGGGAACCATGGTCGGCAGGCCGATACCCAGGTTGACCACGTCCCCATCCTTCATTTCCTGCGCGACGCGGGCGGCAATGAGTTTTTTGGCATCCATGTCACTTGTCCTCTGTAAGAATGAGCGCGTCGACGACCACGCCCGGCGTCATGACGAAATCCGGATCGAGTTCACCAACCGGGACGATGGCGTCGGCCTCGGCGACCACGAAGTCGCCGGCGAGCGCCACGAGTGGGTTGAAATTACGGGCGGCGCGCTGATAGACGAGATTGCCCGCTTCGTCGGCCCGATAGGCTTTGACGATGGACAGATCGGCACGGAGCGGACGTTCGACGATATATTCGATGCCGTCAAAAGTCAGCTTGGTCTTGCCTTCCTCGACGAGTGTGCCCACTCCGGTCGCGGTGAGGATGCCGCCCAGGCCGGAGCCGCCACAGCGGACGCGCTCGGCGAGCGTGCCTTGGGGGACGAGTTCGACGTCGAGTTCGCCGGCGATCATCTGGCGACCGGTTTCCGGATTGGTGCCGATGTGCGAGGTGATGAGTTTTTTGACGCGTTTGGCTACGATGAGGATGCCGACGCCGATGTCGGGGAACCCTGAATCGTTGCCAATGAGGGTCAGATCCTTGATGCCCGA
>JAITNL010000129.1 GCA_031290495.1 Accumulibacter sp. | reverse complement strand
TTCGTGTAATCTTCATCTCGGACTTCTCCTTCCTTTGTCTGGTTTATCAAAACCTCCAGTCTGGCACATCACGATGCCGTTCGGGACAGGAGGAGTCCATTCCATTAGCCTACGGGCTGCAAAACCATCTGCCTTTGCCGGGAGCATCTGCCATCTTGTCGCTTTCGGGCACCGCTAACCACCCCGCCCCTGCCGGGGCACCCCTCCAGAGGAGGGGAATCAACCCCGACGCGCTCCTGGTTTAATTCCCATCCCTTGGAGGGGTGCCCCGGCAGGGGCGGGGTGGTTGCGGCGGTAAGGGTCACCAAAAGCCCGTAGGTTGGGGTTACAGCGTCAGCGGAAACCCAGCTTCCCCTGCCAGTCGGCAGACAGACAATGCCGGGATTACGCTGCGCTCCATCCCGGTCTGCCGTACTCCGCTCCAACAAGACGAACAGTTTCCAATCGGTCAAGCAGGTGAAATTACACCATCGGCTCCCACTGTTGCTTATAGCAGTTTGACAAAACATGTAAATATCCATTGGCTTTGCCGTGGATATTACATTCATGGATTGTTATAAATGTTAAATTAAAGCGCTATAAGGCGCGGAGTCCATTGACGGCAAACCTTCATGTCTGTACGTCCGTCGTCGCGCGCCGGTCTCGGAGTGTTTTATCCAGCAAGGACGCAAACGCCCGTGCTCGTCCGTAACGGGAGGCGGATTCTACATACGCCGGGGTCGGCAGAAATCCATCGTGGCCGCCGCGCATGAACTTCTCGATCAGGCTGACAATTTCGCTCGGCGAATCCAGTGCCGCGGTTGTGTGGATACCCGCCTCGCGCAGTACGCCCGCAGTATCGCCGGTCGGGTCGGTCAAACCCAGTACGGGTCGCCCCGCCCGCAGGTATTCGTAAATCTTGGCTGGAATCTGCTCGTTACAATTGGCGGCTTGCATGACCAGAAGACCGTCCGCGCTCAACATCTCGGACAGCGCTTCGCGATAAGGGATGGCGGGACAGATTTCGACGAATGCTTCAACACCGTGCTTTCCGGCCAGGGATCTGAGCAGCTCGTCGTGGAGCGGGGCGCGGAATCGTATCTTCAACGAACCCGGAACAACGCGGCCTTGGCGTTTCATGGTTTCAAGCGCAATGAACAGGGCGCCCGGATCGCGCTCGGAAGGATAGACGATGCCGCTGTGCAGCAGAGCGACGCCGCCCGGATTGAACGACCCGGTTGGGGGACGCAGGCCGGAAAAACTCTCCTCGTCGTAACCGTTCTCAAGAACCTGTACGCGGCTGGCGCGTTCGGGATAACGCTCGCGGCAGGCGCGCGCCGCGCCAGGTGTTGTAAATAGGGATAACGCCGCCTTATCGATTACTTCGGCCTCGATCTCACGAAACTGACGCCTGGTTACTGGATCGGTCGGGTATTCGGAGTGTGTCATCGGATCGCGAAAATCGGCAACCCAGGGCAATCCAGAGCGCCGACGCAATTCGAGCGCAATGACATGCGCCGTGGCAATCGGATATGTCGACCAGATAACGTCCGGTCTGTATTTTTCTATCAGCCGCCGCCCTTCTTTTATGCCGGCGAACTTCCAACTGATCCAGCGATCCGGGCGCGCCATGGCCGCGATGTAGCGCCCGGCGATAGAGAAGTGGCGAGCGGTGTTGAGCGCGAAAGCGCGGCTGACGACGGTTCCTTCGGGAATCTCGGCCATGAGATCGTTACTGGTACGCTCGTAGGCGCGTGGATCCGCGCTGAGCACGATCGGCTGCCAGCCAAATTCTGGAAGGTGCCGGACAAAACGCAGAGTGCGCTGAATGCCGCTGCTGCCGGTTTGCGGCGGAAAATGGAAGGCGATCATCAGAATGTGCTTCATGATAATTACGTATTTCCAGATAAACCTTTGAGTTTGTCGACAATAGTCGATTCCATGCCTTCCGGCCGCCCCAAAATATGCCATGAGAGCATGATGACGACAACATAGAATAGAGCGCCTGCCGCGATTCCAACAGGCAAACGGACGAAAAGAGAAGCGAAGTTGGAAATTGCCGCCGATACAACGAAATACATCAGGAAGGCAACGATTATCGGGCGACAGGAATATTTCAGAGCGTCTTTCCAGTGCAGTCCACAATGCTTGTGACATGCGGATAGAAGACCTATGGCGCTGAACAGGCTGCCGGTTCCCCGCGCGTATGCCAGTCCAATCAGGCCGTGACTTGGGACAATCAGCACTGCCGTAATCAGGAATCCAAAAAATTCAATCCAGGTAACGGTGTTTTGAACGCGCGTATGACCTTGCAATGTAAGGTATGAGCGCAGCGGCCCGCCGGACGACTGCAGGGCCGATACAATGGAAAAAACAGCGACAAAAGAGGCGGCGGCCAGCCACTTTTCGCCAAAAATGAGTCTTGTGGCGTCAAACGCAAGCGCGGCAAAACCAAAGGCGAGCGGCCAGATTACGGTTGCGATCACGGACAGGATTTTAAGAATGGCCAGGCGGGTTCGCTCTTCGTCGTCTTTGATGGAAGCCAGAACTGGCAATATGGCGCGCTGCATGGCGGGACCGATTTCCGATACAGGCAATTGACCAAAGTCGGAGCCGACGTTGTATAAGCCAAATTCCGCTGTGCTGCCGATTCGTCCGGCGGCGAGTTCGTCGCTTTTGTGCAATAAAAAAAATCCAATATTGGAAATCAACAGCCATTTCGTCAAATGCCATATCTCTGGAATCTCCGATGTATTCCACCGTGGCCGGTAGGGGTGCAAGGTATAGCTGAGAATAAGCGGAACAATGTAGCCTGCCACAATGCCCAGGGTAAGCGCCCGGTAGTCCCGGAACAGAAAGCCGAAAGCAATCGTGGTTATGACGCTGGCAAGTTTGCCCAGCGTCGATATTTTGAAGTCGATGGTGAAATTGAAATCCCTTAACGCCAGGGTTTGCGCGACGTTGGTAAAAGCCGCCAATACCACGCAAGCGGCAAATACCCACATGATTTCGAGCAGGCGAGGTTCTTCAAAATAACGTACCGCTATCGGCGCGATAAGGAAAATGACAGCTCCGGCCAAAATTCCCTGAATGAGGCGTAAAGTCCAGGCCGAGTCGATTTCGTCACGTGTCACCTCCTGTTTTCGCAGCAGCGCGATGGTGGCGCTGAAATCGAGAAACGCCTGAATGAATCCAACCATCAACATGCCCATGGCGACAATGCCATAGTCTTCCGGCATCAGCAGACGCGCCATGATCACCGTGTTGATGAAGCCAAGCGCCTTGATCAGCCAGCGGGTGGATACGGTCCAGAACGCGCCGCGAATCAGATTGGTTTTAGGTGACGTGGGGGGAGTCAATTGGAAAATCTTCAGTAGTTATAAGCAAATCCATTGGCATTATCGGCCAATCGCGAAATACTCGATGCCTTGTCCGCGAACGAATCGAGGATCGTAGAGATTGCGGCCATCGAAGATAATCGGGACTTTCAGCGCGCGTTTGATGGCTTCAAAGTCAGGGCTGCGAAACTCTTTCCATTCGGTGACGATAACCAGCGCGTCGGCTTTTTCCAGGGCGGCCATCGGAGAATCGGAATAATTCAGACGCGGCTCGTCGCCAAAAACGCGCCGGGCTTCCCGCATGGCAACGGGGTCATAGGCCGTAACGGCAGCGCCAGCGGCAAGCAAATCATCGATCAATGTGCGGCTGGGCGCTTCACGCATATCGTCGGTGTCGGGTTTGAAAGCCAGTCCCCAGAGGGCGAAATGCCGGCCTTTGACAGCGCCGAATCGCGTGACGATTTTCCGTGCCAGCAGATGCTTCTGCCTGTCGTTGGCTTCTTCCACGGCGGTCAATACATTGAGCGTGATCGCCGCGTCATCCTGCGCCGTCTTGATCAGCGCCTTGACGTCTTTGGGAAAGCAGGAACCGCCGTAACCGCAGCCGGGATAGAGGAAGTGGTAGCCAATGCGCGGGTCGGAGCCGATGCCTTGCCGCACCATCTCGATGTCGGCGCCGAGCGCTTCGGCCAGATTCGCCAGTTCGTTCATGAAGCTGATACGCGTGGCGAGCATCGCGTTGGCGGCATATTTGGTCAGTTCGGCGCTTTTTACGTTGGTGACGACCAGGCGCTCGTGATTGCGCTGAAATGGGGCGTACAGCGCGCGCATCAGGAAAATGGCCTGTTCGTCCTCGGCGCCGATAATGATCCGGTCAGGGCGCATGAAATCTTCGACCGCGGCGCCTTCCTTGAGAAATTCGGGATTGGAGACGACGCCGAACGGAATACTGACGCCGCGTCGGCGGAGTTCGCCGGCAATGACTTCATTGACTTTTGCGCCCGTGCCCACCGGCACGGTGCTTTTGTCGACGACGACTTTGTAATCGGTCATTCTTCGCCCGATGTCGCGGGCAGCGGTCAGAACGTACTTCAGATCGGCGGAACCGTCTTCGTCGGGCGGGGTGCCGACGGCAATGAATTGGATGGTGCCGTGATTGACGGATTCATCGACATCGGCAGTGAAACGCAGACGACCGGCGGCAACGTTGCGCCTGACCATCTCAAGCAGTCCTGGTTCATGGATCGGGATGCCGCCAGCGTTCAGGGTACGGATTTTTTCCGGGTCGATGTCCAGGCAGAGCACATCGTTACCAACCTCCGCCAGGCATGTACCGCTGACCAGTCCGACGCGGCCGGTGCCGACAACCGTGACTTTCATGATTTCAACCTCGATGGACAGGTGTATTGCTGGAATTTTTCAATTTTATCCTGTCGGTCAAGGTGGAATCGGAAATAAGTGCCGCGAGTCATTGAAATTGTCCGATTTTATGGTTTCCAAATTCCTGGTCATACGCTTGCGGCAAATTGGGTGCCCAAAGCGGTTGATCGTCCGGGGGCGGCAGACGCAGCGTGGAAACGGCGTTGCGCGTCGTGAAACGGTCGACTTCCGCGCGCTCGACGCCGCGCAATTCGGCGAGAACATCGGCGATACGCAGCAGTTCGCCGGGGGCGTTGCGTCCGCCCGCGAGCCATGCCGGCGGGATGTCCGGCGCGTCGGTTTCCAGCACGATGGCTTCGCGCGGCAATGCGGACGCGAGTTCACGGAGGCGCGTGGCGCGCGTAAAACTCATCGCGCCGCCGAAGCCAAGCCGGAAATCGAGACGCAGCAATTCGTTGGCTTGCTGGCGGCTGCCGTTGAAAGCGTGGGCGATGCCGCCGCGTACACCGATCCGGCGCAGGTGCTTGAGAACGCAATCGACCGAGCGGCGTACATGCAGAAGAACGGGAAGATCGAAATCCCTGGCGATCTTCAATTGTTCGACGAAAAATCGTTCCTGCCGCGCCGCGTCGAAACCCGCAACATAAAAATCCAGGCCGATCTCGCCGACCGCCACCGGCGGATGCGGTCCGGCCATTTCCTTTGCCAGGCGCGACCGCAGTTGCTCGAACGCCGTCTCATCGACCGAACCCGTGTAGAGAGGATGCGTGCCGTAGGCCGGATGACAGTTGGCGTGGCGCTCGCAGCACGCGCGCACGGCGGCGAAATTTTCCGGCGTGACCGCCGGAACAATCATCGCGGCGACGCCGGCCAGCGTCGCCGCCCGCGCCACCGCATCGCGGTCTCCGGCAAACTCCGCCGCGTCGAGATGGCAATGCGTGTCGATCAGCGCCAAGGTCAAAAGCCGCGCAGGGCCACTTCCGGCGTTTTGCCGCTGACGATGTCGGCGAGCGCCCGGCCGGAACCGCAGGCCATGGTCCAGCCGAGCGTGCCGTGTCCGGTGTTGAGATACAGGTTCGGCAAACGGGTCTGACCGATGAATGGCACGTTCGAGGGCGTCGTCGGACGCAGACCGCACCAAAATTCCGGTTCGCCCGCCGGACGCAATTCGGGAAACAAAGTGTGCGTGCGCGTGGTCAGCGCCCGGCAACGCACGTCGTTGAGTTCAGTGTTATAGCCGTTGAACTCGGCGGTGCCGGCGACGCGCAAGCGCTGACCGAGCCGGGAGAAAACGATCTTGCGGCCATCGTCGGTCATCGCCACGGTCGGCGCCACGCTGTTTTCGGACAGCGGAATCGTCGCCGAATAGCCCTTGGCCGGATACACCGGCACGCGAATACCAAGCGGACGCAGCAGCAAGGGACTGTAACTGCCCAGCGCGACGACATACGCGTCGGCGCGCAAGGTTTCGCTGTCTGTCTCTGAACGCTCCATAACGCCGTCGATACGCCCATCCGCCGCCGTCAAGCCTTCGACCGTCGTGGCGAAACGAAAATCGACGCCGCGAGCGCGGCACAGCCCGGCGAGGTTCTGGGTGAACACCCGCGCGTCGCCCGACTCGTCGGCCGCGGTGTAGTCACCGCCGACCAGGAGAGGACGCGCGGCGGAGAGCGCCGGTTCGATTTCGACGCACTTGTCGGCATCGACGGGATAACGCTCGCAGCCGAATTGGCGCATGATCCGCGCCGCCTCGATCGCCGCGTCAAATTCCTTGCGCTCGGTGTAAACATGCAGAATGCCGCGCGTCAGATGATCGTAGCGGATGCCCGTCTCCTCGCGCAGACGCCCGAGTTGATCACGGCTGTACAGCGCCAGCCGCACGATGTCGCGGATGTTCTCGCGCGTTCGTCCCGGCGTGCATTCACGCAGAAAACGCCAGCTCCAATCGAACAGCGCGGCGTCCAGACGCGGGCGGAACAGCAGCGGCGCGTCCTCGCGCCCCATCCAGGACAAGGCGCGCAAGGGCGCGTGCGGATTGGACCACGGTTCGGCATGGGACACCGAAATCTGGCCGCCGTTGGCGAAACTCGTTTCCAGCCCCGCGTCGGGCTGCCGGTCGACGACGGTCACTCGATGCCCGGCCTTGGAGAGATACCAGGCGCTGCTGACGCCGACCACACCGGCGCCGAGGATCAGGACTTTCAAGACGGCTCCTGTTCACGCGCGATGCGCACGACATCCGGGACGCGCCGCAGACTGCGCATCAGCGCCGCCAGATGCGAGCGCCCCGAGACCTGGACCTGAAAATGGAGTTCAGTAAATAATCCCGGCCTTTTCCGGTCCATGTTCACTTGATCGATATTGATTCCCTGCGCGGCGACAGCGCTGGCGATGCGCCCCAGCGCGCCGATGACGTTCCTGGCCGTGACCTTGACGCGTACTTCAAAAAACTGGCCGGGATCGGGTTCCCATTCAACGCGAATCCAGCTTTGCGGCTCGGTACCGCGCAGCTTGCGCACCGCCGGACAGGCGTGTGTGTGAATACGCAGTCCCTGATCCTTGCGCAGCAACCCGATGATCGGATCGCCGGGAATCGGCTGACAGCAGGACGCCAACTGGATGGCCATGCCTTCCGTCCCGCGAATCAGCAGCGACGTCGTCTCGACGACCGGATGCGAAGGCGCTTGGTGATGTTCGGCGAGATGGTGCGCCACGACGGCGGCGAGACTGCGTCCCATGCCCACGTCCGAGTAAAGATCCTGCCGGGTTTTTCCGCCCGATTGGTGAATCACGCGCTCCCAGACCGCCGCCGGCACGTCGGTGGGCGTTACGCCGAGCGCCAGCAATTCCTGCTCCAGCATCTTCTCGCCCAACGAACTTGCGCTGTCCTGCTGGATGCCGCGCAGGAACTGGCGAATCCGGCTGCGCGCGCGGCTGGTCTTGACGTAAGCAAGCCACGCCGGATTCGGGTTGGCGTAGGGCGCGGTGATGATCTCGACCTGGTTGCCGTTGGCCAGTTCGGCGGACAGCGGAATCAGTTCGTGGTCGATCCGCGCGGCGACGCAACGGTGGCCGATGTCGGTGTGCACCGCGTAGGCGAAGTCGATGACCGTCGCCCCGCGCGGCAAGGCCAGAATCTGGCCCTTCGGCGTGAATACGTAGACTTCGTCGGGGAACAGATCGACCTTGACGTGTTCCAGGAACTCGGACGGATCGCCGCCCGCGCTTTGCAGTTCGAGCAAGGATTGCAGCCAGGTGTGCATCTTGTTCTGCAAATCGGCGCCGCTCTCCTCGCTGTCCTTGTACAGCCAGTGCGAAGCGATGCCTTCCTCGGCCAGATGGTGCATCGCCTGCGTCCGGATCTGGATTTCGATCGGCGTGCCATACGGGCCGATCAACGTGGTGTGCAAGGACTGGTAGCCGTTCACCTTGGGAATCGCGACGTAATCCTTGAACTTCCCCGGTACCGGCTTGAAACGCGCGTGCAGCGCGCCGAGCGCGAGATAACACGTGGCGATGTCCTTGACGATGACGCGGAAACCATAAATGTCGAGCACCTTGGAAAAACTCAGATGCTTCTCGGCCATCTTGCGATAGATCGAGTACAGGCTCTTTTCGCGGCCAAATACGCCGGCCTTGATATGCGCCTCGGCCAGTTGCCTGTGAATACCTTCGAGAATCTTGCCCAGCAATTCACGGCGATTGCCGCGCACCGCCTGGATCGCCTTGGTCAACACCATGAAGCGCATCGGATAGATGTGTCTGAACGACAAATCCTGCAATTGCCGGGAAATGTTGTTAAGCCCCAGACGGATGGCGATCGGCGCGTAGATCTCCAGCGTTTCGCGGGCGATCCGCCGACGCTTTTCCGGACGGATCGCCGACATCGTCTGGAGATTGTGGCGGCGGTCGGCCAGTTTGATCAGCACGACGCGCAGGTCGCGCGCCATCGCCATCAGCATCTTGCGGAAATTTTCGGCCTGCGCGTCCTGGTACGACTGAAACTCGATCTTGTCGAGTTTCGACAGTCCGTCGACCAGATCGGCTACGTCTTTGCCGAAACGCTCGGTGATTTGCGCCTTGCCGACCGGCGTATCTTCCATGACATCGTGCAGCAGCGCCGCGACGATGGCCTGCGCGTCCATGCGCCATTCGGCCAGAGCGCCGGCCACGGCGAGCGGATGCGTGATGTAGGGTTCGCCGGAAAGGCGCTTCTGCCCCTGGTGCGCCTCGTCGCCAAAGCGAAAAGCGGCGCCGATCAGTTCAATGTCCTCGGACTTGAGATAACTCAGCGCATCGATGAAAGCCAAGTAGGCCGGATCCGCGTGGTCATACGCAAGCGCAGACCCTTCCGGCGGCGGAGAGGTGGAATTGGGAAAATTGGCGGAACTGTCCAAATGAGCCGGGGCGCTGAAATTCACGGTCGATCACCACACAGCCTTTGCGCAGGATCAGGCGTGGCCGCGATTGAGCACTTCCAGACCATACAAATCCCGCGCCAGTTCGCGCAGCGCGATCACCGTCGGCTTGTCGCGGTCGGCCTCCACCATCGGCGTCGCGCCGGTGGTGATCTGGCGAGCGCGATAGGTGGCCGCCAGGGTCATCTGGAAACGGTTGGGAATGTATTGCAAACAATCGTCAACGGTAACTCGTGCCATAGTGATTGATTCCGATCAGAGCAGTGACGCGAACAGCGAAGAATGACGCTGCCGCTGGTTGTCGTAACGCAGCCGCGCGGCCTTGACGATGACCTGAAGATCGATGGCCGCCTGCCGCAGAGAATCGTTGATGATAACATAATCGAACTCATCCACATGCCGCATTTCGTCCTGCGCCACGGCAATCCGGCGCGCGATCGCATCCGCCGGATCGGTTCCCCGTCCGGACAGACGGGACTCCAGAATCGCCATCGAAGGCGGCAGAATGAAAATGCCCGTCGCCTTTGGAAACGCTTGGCGCACCTGTTGCGCGCCCTGCCAGTCGATTTCCAGCAGCACGTCGCGGTCCGCGGCCATTTCGGCTTCGATCCAGCGCCTTGAAGTTCCGTAATGGCTGCCGTGCACCTCGGCCCACTCCAGAAACTCGTTGCGGGCGATTTTTTCCCGAAAAGCCGGAACGTCGATGAAGTGATATTCGCGGCCATTTTCCTCGCCGGGACGCGGTGGCCGCGTCGTATGCGAGATCGACGCCCCGATCCGGGAATCGTTCTCCAGCAACAGACGCACCAGCGTCGTCTTGCCCGCGCCGGAAGGCGCCGCCACGATAAACAGGTTTCCAGACATTGCTCTTGCCCGCCTGACTCAAAGAGTTGCGATTTTACCCGTGAAAGCGCGTCGCCACGCTTTTATGAGAGCGATGTTCAGGGCTGGAGCGTCGAATTTCGGTCGTCTTCAGGGGCACCGGATACTCCGGAGCGCTGGCGGCGGTCTTGAGTTTTCGGGGCGGCGTCTGAAAACCCATCCTCACGCGCTCAATTGCCGGGCATACGATTTGACCAACGGCCATTGTCGGCGGCTGACCGGGAGCTTGTCCGGCGCCTCGCGCAACAGCGCTTGCCACTGGGTTTCGGCGTCCTCGGCGGCGCATTTTTCAAAGCCGGCGATGGCGTCGCGGGCGACCAGCACGCTGCGATGCAGACGGATGAAACGCTCTGAAAACTCTTCTTCGAGACGCATCAGCGATTCGTCGAGCAGGTACTCACGTGCCGCCGTGCGCGCGGTGACGTACTTGGCATCGGCTTTCAGGTAGAGGATCTCCAGCACCGGTATCAACAGCAGACGTCCGCGCTCGTGGCATGAAAGGTGGGTGCGCGCGCCTTTTTGCAGTTCCGCCAGCACCGGCGGCGGCGCGGGACGGCTTTGCCGGGTTTTTTGCAGCGCCGCCGCCAGACGCGCCGCGCGTACCGGCTTGAGCAGATAATCGATGGCGTTGAGTTCAAAAGCCTGTACGGCGTAAGCGTCGTAAGCCGTGACGAAAACGATGGCCGGCGGTCTGTCGAGTTTGGCGACGTGACGCGCCAGTTCGATGCCGTTCATCTCCGGCATACGGATATCCACCAGCATCACGTCCGGCACGTTCTCCTTCAGCGCTTCGACGGCAAGTCGCCCGTTGGCCGCCTCGCCGACCGGGGCGTTGGGCACTTCGGCGGCGATGTCGGCCAGCAGGTCGCGCAAACGCGCGCGCGCCGGCGCCTCGTCGTCGACAATCATCACGGACAATGTGGGAACGGCACTCATGGCGACGGTCTCCGGCAGGGCAGGACAATGCACACGCGGTATTCACGCGCGCCGCCGGGCAAGGTTTTTTCCCGGATTTCCAGACGCGCCTCGAGATCGTAATACAGCGCCAGGCGTTCGCGGATGTTAGCCAGCGCCATGCGGTTTCCCTTGGCGGCTTCTCCGTCGTCCGCGACGGGATTGGTCAGCCACACATGCAGTTCATCGCCCTTGCGCGCGAAACCGACGCGTATCGTTCCCGCTTCGCCGGACGGTTCGATGCCGTGGTAAACCGCGTTTTCCAGCAGGGGCTGCAGCATCAGCGGCGGCACGGTTACATCGGCGGGGATGTCGGCGATTTCCCACACCACATCGAGTCGGTCGCCGAGACGCAGTTTTTCCAGATCGAGGTACTGCCGGCACAGCGCGATTTCGTCGGCCAGCGGCAAAAGGTCGCGGTGATCGCGCATCAGCGCGCGGAAAAGATCGGCCAGTTCCTCCAGCGCCATCTCGGCGCGGCGCGGTTCCGAGCGGATCAGGGAAAGGACGGCGTTCAGGCTGTTGAACAGGAAATGCGGGCGGATGCGCGCCGTGAGCGCTTGCAAACGTGCCTCGGCCAGCGCGGGCGAGAACATCCGGGCGCGCATCGCGAAATATAACAGCATCACGCCCGCGCTCAGCGCGGTCAGCGCGGCGGCGCGCGCGGCGCTTTGCCAGCCGCCGTTTTCCAGTCCCATGAAGCGCCAGAAGTCGGCCTGCAACAGTGTTGTCACGACCGCCAACAGGACGACGGCGGCTTGCCCCCAGCGCGGCGGCAGCAGGCGGATGACCCGCGCCAGCAAATACAGCAGCACCAGCGTGGTCAGCAACAAGGGTTGCGTCCAGGCGGACATTTCGATGAACCGCGCCATCCACCCGTCGATGCCCGGGCTTTGCGCCAGCGCCGCCGCCAACGCGCCCAGGTTGACGCCCAGCAGGATGCGCAGCATGACGCCAAAATTGCGGAAGTCCGGCACGGGATGGCCGGTTGCGTAATGCTTTATACTCAGCATGTCATCGATTCTAGCTCAAGCATTGGCCTTCATCATGAATTTCGACATTTCCGCCGCCGCCGCGCCATACACCTGGGCCGCCAATTTTTCCGAACCGATGGACGAACTCGTCAAACGCTACACGGCTTCGGTGAGTTTCGACCAGCGCATGTGGCGGCAGGACATCCGCGCTTCGCTGGCGCACGCCCGAATGTTGGCGCGTCAGGGCATCGTCCAGGCCGGGGATCTCGCCGACATTCAGCGCGGCATGGCGCAGATCGTCGGCGAAATCGAATCCGGCGCGTTCGCATGGTCGCTGGACTTTGAGGATGTGCATCTCAACATCGAAAAGCGCCTGACCGCCCTGGTCGGCGACGCCGGCAAGCGTCTGCATACCGGACGCTCGCGCAACGACCAGGTGGCCACCGATGTCCGTCTGTATCTGCGCGACGCGATCGACGACATCCAGGTTCTGCTCGGGCAGTTCCAGAGCGCCCTGCTCGACCTCGCCGAGCGCGAGGCGGGCACGCCGATGCCCGGTTTCACCCACCTGCAGGTGGCGCAGCCGATCACCTTTGGTCATCACGTGCTGGCCTGGTACGAAATGACCCGGCGCGACGCCGAACGCCTGGTCGACGTCAGGAAGCGCACCAACCGTCTGCCGCTCGGCGCCGCCGCGCTGGCCGGCACGACCTACCCGATCGATCGTCAATTCGTCGCCGCCGAGTTGGGTTTCGACGGCGTCTGCGAAAATTCGCTCGACGCCGTTTCCGACCGCGACTTCGCCGTCGAATTTTGCGCCGCCGCCGCGCTGCTGATGACGCACGTCTCGCGCATGTCCGAGGAACTGGTGCTGTGGATGAATCCGCGCTTCGGCTTCGTCAAGATTCCCGATCGTTTCTGCACCGGCAGTTCGATCATGCCGCAGAAGAAAAACCCCGACGTGCCCGAACTCGCGCGCGGCAAGACCGGGCGCGTCTATGGTCATTTGACCGCGCTGTTGACCCTGATGAAAGGGCAGCCGCTGGCCTATAACAAGGACAATCAGGAAGACAAGGAGCCGCTGTTCGACACCGTGGACACGGTCAGCGACACGCTGCGCGTTTTCAGCGCCATGATCCCCGGCATCGCCGCGCGCCCGGAAGCCATGCGCGACGCCCTGCGCCAAGGCTTCGCCACGGCCACCGATCTGGCCGACTACCTGGTGCGCAAGGGGCTGCCTTTCCGCGACGCGCACCAGGCCGTCGGTCTGGCCGTGCGCCGCGCCGACGAACTCGGCGTCGACCTGCCGCAGCTGCCGCTCGCCGAATTACAGTCTTTTTCGCCGCTGATCGGCGACGATGTCTTCCCGGCGCTCACCGTCGAAGGTTCGCTGGCCGCGCGCAATCACATCGGCGGCACCGCGCCGGAGCAAGTCCGCGCCGCCATCGCCCGCGCGCGAGCGCACGTGTAAAAGCTGCGCGAGCGCGCGCGTAAAATTTCGACAATATCGGGCAAAAAATCGGCGGTCAGCCATCATCTCTGTCGTTGTAAATCCAGTTTATTGGCGACGGCTTTACCCCGATGAGTTACGCCGCCTCGATCCATTCGCAAAGCCGCAGCCATTCTTCCTCGCTTTCGGCCAGTGCGTCGTTGACCGCTTGCAGTTCCAGCCCAAGCTCGCCGATTTCCCGTGGCGACAAGGGTTCGCCGAGGCGCGCTTCGATTATGCCGCGCCGCGTTTCCAGTTCGGCGAGGCGTTGTTCGACTTTGCCGAGATCGCGTTTCAACGCTTTCGTTTGCGCGGTGATTGTCCTGTTCGGTGCTTCTGACGGTGAGGTCTTTTCTTCTTCCCTGAGATCGAGCTTCAGCGCCTCGCGCGCGCGTCTGGCTTCGCCGAGCAGGAATTGCTGATAGTCGTCCAGATCGCCATCGAACGGCATCACGCCGCCACGCGCGACCAGCCAGAACTCGTCGCATACCGAGCGCAGCAGCGCGCGGTCGTGGCTGACCAGCATCACGCTTCCCTCGAACTCGTTGAGCGCGACGGCCAACGCCTCACGGGTGGCGAGGTCGAGGTGATTGGTCGGTTCGTCGAGCAACAACAGGTTGGGACGCTGCCAGACGAGCATGGCCAGCACCAGGCGCGCTTTCTCGCCGCCGCTCAGCGTGCCGACCGGCTGCGCGGCCATGTCGCCGCTGAAATTGAACGAGCCGAGGAAGTTGCGCAGATCCTGTTCGCGTCCCGATTCTCCGTCGGGCAAGCTGTTTCTGGCCAGCCGCAGCATGTGCTCGAACGGGGTGTCCTGCAGGCGCAGCACATCGAGTTCCTGCTGGGCGAAATAGCCGATGTGGAGTCCCTTGCCTTCGATCAGCGTGCCGCCGAGCGGCGCGAGCGCGCGGGCGATCGTCTTGACCAGCGTCGACTTGCCTTGCCCGTTGGCGCCGAGAATGCCGATGCGCTGACCGGCGCTGACCGTGCGCGTCGCCTGGCGCACGATCACCGTCGGCGGCAGGCCGCACGCCGCGTCCGGCGATGGATAGCCGCAATCGGCGTCACGCATGACCAGCATCGGATTGGGCAGGTTGGCCGGCGCCTTGAATTCAAAAGTGAAGTCGGCGCTGGTCAATGCCGGCGCGAGTCTTTCCATGCGCTCCAGCGCCTTGACCCGGCTCTGCGCCTGCCGCGCCTTGGTCGCCTTGGCCTTGAAACGGTCGATGAATTTCTTGAGGTGGTCGATCTTTTCCTGCTGC
>JAITNL010000117.1 GCA_031290495.1 Accumulibacter sp. | reverse complement strand
GCGCCCCTCGTGCTCGGTGATCGAGCAGAAGGTGCAGCCGCCGAAACAGCCGCGCATGATGCTGATCGAGAAGCGGATCATCTCGTAGGCCGGAATCCTGGCGTCGCCATACGCGGGATGCGGCAGGCGTTGATACGGCAGGCCGTAGACGCCGTCCATCTCCGGCGTGGTCAAGGGAATCGGCGGCGGATTCAGCCACACGTCCCGCTCGCCGTGCGCCTGCGCCAAGGCGCGCGCGTTGCCGGGATTCGACTCCAGATGGAAGGCGCGCGAGGCGTGCGCGTAGAGCACCGGATCGGCTTTCACCTGCTCGTAGGAGGGCAAACGAACCACGGCGCGCGATCGGTCGCGCTCGCGCTGCGCCGTCGACGGGGGCCGGATGGTCTGGTTTTGCCGCGTAGCGCTGTTTTCCTGGCCATAGGGATTGAGGTGTTGGATCAACGGTCCCGGCGCGTCGATCGCTGTCGAATCGATTTCGGCCCAATCGCTGTCTGGCCGCCAACCGCACGGGACCATGAACGCCGTGCCGCGCAGGTCACGAATACCGCCGATGGCCTCGCCCGCCGCCAGCCGGTGCGCCAGCGCGACGATGGCCCGCTCGGCGTTGCCGTAAATCAACAGATCAGCCTTGGAATCAGGCAGCACCGAGCGGCGAACCGTGTCCGACCAGTAGTCGTAGTGGGCGATGCGGCGCAGGCTGGCTTCGATCGAGCCGATCACCACTCCGGCGTCCGGGTAGGCTTCGCGGCAACGCTGGGCGTAAACCACCACCGCGCGGTCGGGACGCCGGTTGGCTTCGCCGTTCGGCGTGTAGGCGTCATCGGAACGGATTTTGCGGTCGGACGTGTAGCGGTTGACCATCGAATCCATGTTGCCCGAGGTAACGCCAAAGAACAGCTTGGGCCTGCCGAGCGCCCGGAACGGTTCAGCCGAACGCCAGTCCGGCTGCGCGATGATGCCGACGCGAAAGCCCTGCGCTTCGAGCAAGCGGCCGATCAACGCCATGCCGAAACTCGGATGGTCGACGTAGGCGTCGCCGGAAACGATCACCACATCGCAGGAATCCCAGCCAAGCATGTCCATTTCGGCGCGCGACATCGGCAGGAACGGCGCCGTGCCGAAACGTTTGGCCCAATAGGGGCGGCAGGAAAAGAGCGATGCTATGGGGGGCGCGGCCAGGGAAGCTGATTTCGTCATTTTTGCGCAAGCGGGAAGCCAGGTTTTTCAAGGAACTGGAATATGCGTTTGTATCGGCGCCGTTGACCAACGCGATGCCTCTCCGATGGCGGCGTCAAGGCGACGCCGCTCCGCTATCCACCGGCAACAGCACCCACATCGCGCCCGACTGTTTCATCCGTCCCGCGCGAACTCCCGCGTCGGCGCCAAAGCCCCAGAAGAAATCGGCGCGCGCCACGCCGCGAATCGCGCCGCCGGTGTCTTGCGCCAGCACCAGGCGCGTGAGCGGAACCTTTGACAGAGGTTCGGTCGTGGACAGAAATACGGGGGCGCCGAGCGGCACGTGGCGCGGGTCGACGGCGATGCTCCGGCCAGGCGTCAGCGGCACGCCCAAAGCGCCTTGCGGACCTTCGGCATCGTCGCCGCCGTCTTTATCGCCGTTACCGCGAACCGGCGTCTCGCGGAAAAACACATAACTCGGATTGGCGTCGAGCAGTTCGGCAAGGCGCGACGGATTGGCACGCGCCCAAGCCTGGATGCCCTGCATCGACGCCTGTTCGATGGGCAGCTCGCCGCGCTCGGCCAGCACCCGGCCAATCGCTTTGTAGGGATGGCCGTTCTGATTGGCGTAGCCAAGCCGCACCACGCTGCCGTCCGCCAGTTTGACCCGGCCAGACCCCTGTATTTGCAGGAAAAACAGCTCGACCGCGTCGTCGATCCATAACAGCACTTTTTCAGGATGAAGGTCCGCCAGTCCCTGCTCGGCGATTTCCGCGCGCGAAAAATAAGGAAGCACACGATCGCCCACCAGTCGGCCACGCAAGCGCATATTTTTCAGATCCGGCAGTACGTCGGACAGATCGATCGTCAGAAGATCGGGTGGCACGCCGAGCACGGGCTGGGAATATTTTTCCGTGCGGGTACGCGAACCACGCAGTAGCGGCTCGTAATATCCGGTCACCAGGCCCTGCGTCGAACCGTCCGGGTTGGTCAGCAGATACGGCGCGAACCGGCTCTCAAAAAAATCACGGATCGCCGGCGTATCGGTATCGGCAACAACGCGCGCCTGTTCGCAGACGGCGCGCCAGGCCGGCCAGCGCGACGTTCCGGCAAGACCACGGCAGGATTGCAGGAAGGCCGGCCAAGCCGCCGGCAGATCGTCGTTGTTCCAACCTGGCAGATCGCTCCAACGCGCCGCTTGCAACGGCTGTGCCGGCGGCGCGGCGGGCGTGGTTTCGGGCAAGGTCGGTACGGCGGCGCACGGCGGGCAAGGCGGGGGCTGAGGCGGACACGTCGGCGGCGCTTTCTCGATCGTGACGCAGGCCGCAAGCAGCGCGCAGAACGTCAGGACGGGCGGCAGCAAACGCCGGTGGGGGTGGCTTTTGTTCATCGTAAAACTAACTCCGGTTTGAAACCCCGACCTGAAGGCCAGGGTTTCGGCGACCGTTTTGGGAGGGATGCCCCTTCCAAAACACGTTAGACCGACGGGGCTGAAGATCTGTCGTTGATTTTTACTGGTTTAGCTAAACTTCAGCGCTTCTTTTTGGGACAAATATTTCCCGTTCATGAGTTGCAAACAGCACACGGGCGCGAGCGACGTTGAAAACCACTGAAACAAGCCAGAGAGCTTCCGAATGACCGTCATGTCATATCCGCCGTGGCGAACGACGCGTGAGTATCCACAAGTTCCTGAAAACCTGCAACTCGCCCCCGCCGGAAGTGGATCGACCAGTCGCAATCCATCCATCTGTATCTCGTCCCCCTTCGGGCAAAACGAGACAAATATTTTTGACAACACCATGCCGCGCTTTTGCGCCATTAACAATCATGATTGCGAGGCGTAACGGTGAAATGGCGGCTGACACAAAATTTTTATTGACAGTCAAGTTACCGCGTGTTACACACTCATCATGATAAAACCATGATGTTTGTTTATGGCCAAGTGATTTTAACCGACAGATATTTGCTGGAGAGCCAACATGACACAGGACATCTTTCTGAAGATTCAAGGCGTCGATGGGGAGTCTATGGATGCGACGCACAAGGGTGAAATTGAAGTGCTGAATTGGCATTGGAGCATATCTCAAAAATCCAACATGCATACCGGATCGGGAGGATGCACAGGGAAAGCGACGGTACAGGATTTGACATTTGAGCACTTTGTAGACCGTGCGTCGCCTGATCATGTACTGTCTGACAGGCAAACACATCAGTGACGCAACGCTGACGGTGCGAAAAGCCGGAGGGAAGCCATTGGCATACATCAGGGTTGTTATGACGGAAGCCATTATCGGTTTCGTGCGCACATCCGGCAGTCGTACTGACGAACGTCTCCGTGAAACGGTCAGCCTTGCTTTTTCCAAAGTATCCCAGGAATATGTGGTACAGAACCAGCAAGGAGGCAGCGCCGGGACTGTCACCGCCAGCTTTGATATTAAGGGGAACAGGGAATGTTGATCCATTGCCACATTTCATTCAAATGGTGGGCACTCGTGTGCCTGGCCGGTTTTTTTGTCTCAGGATGCTCTCCAACAAAAGACCAGCCGCCGTCTGTTTCTCAAAATCAGGACATGAAAGTGGTGGCCTCTTTTTATCACAATACGGGAGGCGATATTTGGCTGGATGGCCCCGCAGGCCCTTACAAGCTGGAACTTCGTCTGGAATTCATTGACCCGGATTCCAATGAAAAGATTGTCGTTCAAGATGTCATTGCCGAGTGCGGACGAATGTCAGGAGGAACGGTTTTTGGCGATAAAACGGAACGGGAAATCGATGTCACCTTGTGTGAAGGCGACGAACGCTATGCAGACGATGAGCGTTATGCAGGCATTGATAAACGCAATGCCGGTATATATTGGCTCATTAGTGAGCCCGGCGAACTTACTGTCAGAAAAGGCTGGCTTGATGTCCCACAAAAAATTATCGCGACCTACCGGATGCCTTCACCGGGCATTCGTGCAGTAACAAAAGAGGAGGAATAATCATGAGTCACCCGTTCGACAACTACACGCCACAGCAGATCGCTGACTATTACTACAGAATGGCAAAAATTGTTGAGGTGGAATTTCAAAATAAAGGGTTGGCGAACCCGTTATCCTCTCATTTTTTGAAAAATTGGCTCGATAATCGAAACTCTGCGACTATCTTGCGTTTTGACCCTCCTGATTATTTGAAGAACCACGAGGAAGTAATCAAGCAGCTTCAGTATCAGAGGCAGGTTTTCCTGACCCAGAAAAAAGGACGAACCTCTGCTGGAGAAAGATGGTTAGGCATCAAACCTCGACTTCAGGGAAAAATTTGGGAGGAAAAGGATTGCTCGCGATGGAGTATACCAGCCTGGTTGAATGTCCCTTGCTTGACCAATTGGGTTCCGCTGATAAAAAAGACATTTGGTATTCATTACATGGGTTCCAATTGCATTCGTCAGTGCGTCTTTCCATGAAACCGCATGACTCACAAAAAAGGCAATTCAGAATCACATTTCACGAATGGAAGTCGAATGTGATTGATCGATATGATTTTGATGCGGCAAAGCATGTGATGCTGCCTAACCCGGATTATGGGAGCAAAGCAGAAAATGCGGTTGATCCGCACTTGAAAGCGACAAAAATCCCACACAAATATCTTCAGAAAATTCTGGCTAATCACCTTGCATCTGATTATGATGTTGAATCCAATCCATGGGATGTCACCAATTCGAGGGTTATTGCGCCTGAAATAATACAGACGGATGAAACATGGGGGTTGCAGACATAGTCTGTTGATAAATTGTGAGGCATGTCAGTGAACCTGTGGAGTGCGCTTTTTTCAATCCACCCAAAGGACTCATGAATCTTTCCTTCTCCCTGTTCTCAGCTATTCACAGGCTGAAACCTCATTTCCGGCAAGGACAGGGATGTCGATCCATTGTCATATTTTATTCATAAGGTGGGCACTCGTGTTGTGTCTGGTCAGTTTTTTTGTCCCAGGATGCTCTCCAACAAAAGACCAGGAGCAAGCCAATGCTCTGATTCCATCTGTTTCCAAAAACCAGGACATGAAAGTGGTGGCCTATTTTGAAGCCAATACGGGAGGCGGTATTTGGCTGGATGGCCACGCAGGCCCTTACAAACTGGAACTTCATCTGGAATTCAATGACCCGGATTCAAATGAAAAGATTGTCATTAAGGAGGTTATTGCCAAGTGCGGGCAAATTTCGAGCGGAACGGTTTTTGGAGACAAAACGGAACAGCTCATTGATTTCACCCTATGCGAAGAGGGTATCTATGATGGCATTGAACATTATGCCGGTATGTATTGGCTCATTAGTGAATTTGGTGAGCTTACTGTTAGAGAAGGCTGGTTTAATCATCCGCAAAAAATCATCGCCACCTACCGGATGCCTTCACCGGGCATTCGTGCGACCACAAAGGAGAAATGATTATGAGCCACCCATTTGATAGCTGCACGCCACAGCAAATCGCTGACTATTACTATAGAATGGCAAAAATTGTTGAGGTAGAGTCCGTAGGCTTGGTTGCGGCGTTAGCGGAAACCCAGCGTCCCAATGCCGGGATTACGCTACGCTCCATCCCAGCCTGCCGTACGCTGCTCCAACAAGACGAACAGTTTCTAATCGGTCAAGCAGGTGGAATCACACCATCGGCTCCCACTGTCGCTTATCAACCAATTTTTCAACGATCAACAATAATTTCCGTTCATGATTTGCGGACAGCACACGGCGCGAACGACGCGTGAGTATCCACAAGTTCCTGAAACACCTGGATTCCCGCTTTGTTCGGCTACGCCGAATTTTGCTTGGCAAAACCAGCCTTCGGCTGTCCTGCGGCCTTCGGTCTGGTCGTGGGAATGACGGAATTTCATTTGTACAGAGTTTCACCAACGTCACCGACGCGAAGCGACCGGAACCGCAACGCCGCCGACGATTTGAAAATGGAATCGATACGTATGTATACCCCACGAGCAAAAATGAGCGATCGGCCTGCCTGTCGGCAGACAGGCCTTCAGACCTGTCGCCCCAACGTGTTTTGGAAGAGTTTTGCCTGTCTGCCCTGTCTGCCGACAGGCAGGTCGGGGTTTAGCCTTTCTTACGGGCGGTGTTTCAAACCGGAGTTAGTGTATAGGGCCAGAGCATCAAATTTTGGTCAAATTCAGGGCGGTAGCCAGATACTCCGGATGGTAGGCAGCGGTCTTGAGTTTTCGGGGCAGGCTGAGTGAACGGGATTTGTCAGCGCGAAAGAGATTCAGGGCCAGACGGCGCAGGAAAGCGAAGTTCTGAGCGGCATTGCGCAAGCGGATGAGACTGGCGTCCTCACCGAACGTCACGTCCAGACACCCGTGCAAGCCCTTCTCGATCCCCCAGTGGGTGCGTACCGCGTGCAAGAGGCGGCGGCTATCGGCGGGAAGCGAACTGATGACGTAACGCTTTTCCGTTGTCGTGCGTCCGTCAATCTCCCGCGTCGATTCGATACAGGCAACCGACGCGAGCTTCGGCCCACGAGCTTTTAGACCCAACAACTCGAGCCTGTCCAGTTCGCCGGCCGCCGTGCAGCGGCGCGTTTCAATCCGGCCATGGCCCTTGTCCAGCGTTTCGTGTACGGAGACCTTCCGCCGACACTGTCCCGGTGTATTTACGCTTGAGAAGAAGTCGCGTAGCGCACAAGCCAACTGCGGCGGGTTATCCTTCACCGCCAGAACGTAGTCGCCGCCACCGTCGATGATCTGTTCGGC
>JAITNL010000107.1 GCA_031290495.1 Accumulibacter sp. | reverse complement strand
ACTCCAAAAAGACAGAAAACTACACAAATCTTGCCCCTGTGAACAGCCCCTCGCTAACCTGTTGATCGTAACGACTATTTGCAACAGCCAACGACAATGGCATTCATGCGATTGCCCTGGCTCTGATCGCCAGAATCCAGAATCGCCGACATGCGTTATGCTAATCTTTACCGGATAAATCGGTTTTTACCGTGGAGCAAATATGCGCATTACCTTGACACTGGCCGATGATTTGGCGGAGCGGGCCATCACGCGGAGCCTGCTGTCCGATGAGGCGATCTCGAAGCTGCTTGACCAAGCATTGAAGGACAGGCAAGGCCCGCTGGAGGGAATCGTTGCTCCGAATTTGTTTTTGCAAGGCGAGATTCGGGGCAACATTGCTGCTCCGTTGTCCGACGTGTGGAATGCCGCGCAATGATTGTTCTGGACACCCCTATCTGGCTTTGGCTGCATTGACCACCATGCGGATACGGGAACGCCCTGAAATTTCCGTCGAGATGAGCGCTGTCGTCTCCTGCCCCGCCCTGCTCATTGCCGCGCCGTCCTCCGGTAGCGGCAAGACCAGCCTGGTCGCGGCGTTGGCCCGATGGCATACCCGGCGCGGGCGGCGGGTCAAGGTGTTCAAGTGCGGCCCCGATTTTCTTGACCCGCAGATTCACGCGATGGCCAGCGGCCAGCCATGCGACAACCTCGATCTGTGGATCTGCGGCGAGGACGACATTCGCGCCCGGCTGGCGCGCACGGCGCGGGACAACGATCTGATCCTCGTCGAAGGCGTCATGGGCATGTTCGACGGCCAGCCGAGCAGCGCCGATATCGCCGAACGCTTCGGCCTGCCGGTCGTGGCGGTGATCGACGCGCGCGCGATGGCGCAAACCTTTGGCGCGGTGGCCTTGGGGCTGGCGAATTTCCGCCCCGGCCTGCCGTTCCACGGCGTCTTCGCCAATCGTACCGGCGGCGAGCGGCATACCGAATCGGCGCGCGACGCGCTGCCCATCGGTATCGCCTGGCGCGGCGCGCTGGCAGGGAACGAGGCGGCTACGCTGCCGAGCCGTCATCTCGGTTTGCTGCCCGCCGCCGAGATCGACGATCTGCTGGCGCGAATCGACCTGCTGGCCGACGCGCTCGATACCACGCCACTGGCCAAACTGCCGCCTGCTGTGCGGTTTGCGGCGCCCGACGCCGCGCCCTCACCGCAGCGGCTGGCGGGCAAGAAAATCGCCATCGCCCGCGCCGCGGCGTTCTGCTTCATCTATCCGGCCAACCTCGAATTGCTCGCCGCGCTTGGCGCGGAATCCCTCTTTTTTTCGCCGCTGGCTGGCGATTCCTTGCCTGCGTGCGATGCCGTCTGGCTGCCCGGCGGCTATCCAGAACTGCATGCCGAACGACTCGCGGCGCGTCACGATCTGGCGCAACAACTCACGGCGCATATCGAGGCCGGCCAGCCGCTGCTCGCCGAATGCGGCGGCATGATGCCGCTGTTTGAAAGTCTGGCTGATCTCGACGGGCGGAGTCACCCGATGCTCGGCCTGCTGCCCGGTCGGACGGTGATGGGCAAACGTCTCGCCGCACTCGGCTCGCAACGGATCGAATTGCCCGAAGGCGTCTTGCGCGGCCACGCTTTCCACCATTCGCGGTGCCAGACCGATTGGCCGGTACTGGCACAGGCCGAGCGCATCGACGGCAGCCCCGGCGAATCAGTCTGGCGAAAGCGGCGGCTGACGGCGTCCTATTTTCATTTCTATTTTCCCTCCAACCCCGAAGCCGTGGCCGCGCTGTTCGATCCGGCTTTTCGGCACTCTGAAAGAAACGTCCATGAGCACAACTCTGAAATCAGGAACCGTGGCCCTCGTTGGCGCTGGCCCCGGCGATCCCGAATTGCTCACGCTCAAGGCGGCGCGCCTGATCCGCTGCGCGGACGTGCTGGTCTATGACAGTCTGGTTGGTCCCGGCATTCTCGACATGATTCCGCCCACCGCCGAGCGCGTCTACGTCGGCAAAGAAGCCGGCCATCACTCCTTGCCACAGGAAGACATCAACCGCCTGCTGGTCGATCTCGCCCGCTCGGGCAAGCGCGTCGTGCGCCTCAAGGGCGGCGACCCCTTCGTTTTTGGGCGCGGCGGCGAGGAAATCGACGTGCTGACGGCGGCGGGCATTGCGGTCGAAATTGTTCCTGGCGTCACCGCGGCCTTGGGCGCGACCGCCAGTTTCAGCTTTCCGCTGACGCACCGCGATCACGCGCAAAGCTGCGTTTTCGTCACCGGCCACCTCAAGGATCATTCCGTCGAACTGAACTGGCGGTCTCTCGCCCAGCCCAATCAGACGCTGATTATCTACATGGGAATGACCGGACTCGACATCATCGCCAGCCAGTTGCAAGCCGCCGGTCTGCCCGGCGACACGCCGGCGGCGCTGATCTATCGCGCCACCTGGCCGGACGAACGCTTCTATCCGGGCACGCTGGCGACCCTACCCAAGGTAGCGCGCGACAATGAGGTCAAGCCACCGGCATTGATTGTCATTGGGAGTGTGCTGAGGCTTTCTGGGGCTTACGTTCTTTCATCGTCCTGATATAGCAGCTTGAGAAAAATTATCTAATATATCCGCAATGCTTGATTGAGTATGTATTATGTTGAATAATGTAATTTTTGTCAAACTGCTATATAATCACGAACCTTTGGCGTTCAGCCATCCCATACCCACCGCCCCCCGATGAATTTCACCGTTTCTCAGCTCGGCACGGCGCTCGATCAGGCGTTGCGGGAAGCGATCGACAACAAGACCAAGCCGCGCGGTTCGCTGGGCGCGCTGGAGCGGGTCGCGCTGCAGGTGGGGCGCATCCAGCGCAGCTTGTCGCCCCGCTTCAACCATCCCACCCTGCTGGTTTTCGCCGCCGATCACGGCGCCGCCAAGGCCGGGTTGTCGGCTTATCCTCAGGATGTTACCTGGCAGATGGTCGAGAATTACCTGGCGGGTGGCGCGGGCGTCAATGTGTTCGCGCGCCAGAACGGGTTGGCGGTGAAGGTCATCGATGCTGGTGTGGCGCACGATTTCGGCGCGCGGCCCAAGCTGATCGACGCCAAGATTTCGCCGACCGGCACTCGCAACTACCTCGACGAAGCGGCGATGACCCGTGAGCAATGCGCCGCCGCCATCGAAAGCGCGGCGGAGATCGTGCGCGAACTGGCGGCGTCGGGCTGCAACCTGCTGGCGGTCGGCGAAATGGGTATCGGCAACACGGCGTCGGCGGCGCTGTTGACGCACGTATTTACCGGCGCGCCACTGGACGCTTGCGTCGGGCGCGGCACCGGCCTCGACGACGCCGGCCTCGCGCGCAAACGCGAACGGCTGGCGCAAGCCGTCGCGCGCGCCCGATTGCCGGCGAATGTCGACGCGCTCGACGCGCTGGCGGAATTTGGCGGCTTCGAAATCGCCATGATGACCGGCGCTTTGCTGGCCGGCGCGGAAGGCCGGATGACGTTGCTCATCGACGGCTTCATCGCTTCGTCGGCCTTGTTGGCCGCCGCGCGCATCGCCCCGGCGATCCGCGATTACTGCGTCTTCTGTCACTGTTCGGCTGAACCCGGCCATCGGGAGCAGCTCCGCGCGCTCGGCGGCGAGCCGCTGCTCGATCTGGGACTGCGCCTCGGCGAGGGGACCGGCGCGGCGCTGGCCTACCCGCTGGTCTGTTCCGCGCTGGCCTTGCTCAACGAAATGGCCAGTTTTGCTTCGGCCAATGTAAGCAAAAACATACGCTGAGAGACGACTATGTCCACACCTTCGGAACTCGATACCTTTTTCGCGGCCATCCGTTTTTTCACGCGCTTGCCCGCCCTCGGCACGTTCGGCCAAGACCCGACCGCGCTGTCCAAGGCCATGCGCTATTTCCCGGCGGCGGGTCTGATCGTCGGCTTGCTGGCGGGACTGACCTTCGCCGTCACCACCTTTTTCTGGCCGAAAACACTCGCCGTGCTGGCCGCCATGATGACCGCGATTCTCCTCACCGGCGCGCTGCACGAGGACGGCTGGAGCGACACGATCGACGGTTTTGGCGGCGGCGAGCGGGACAAAATACTGGAGATCATGCGCGATTCGCGGATCGGCAGCTTTGGCGCGCTCGGCCTGGTACTGCTGCTGATGGCGCGTTTCTTCGCGCTGATCGAAATCGACATCCTGCTGGTGCCCGTGGCGCTGATCGCGGGACACGCGGTGTCTCGCCTGTGCGCGGTCGGCGTTTTTAATTGGCTCGACTACGCGCGCCCGGACGGCAAAGCCACGCCGTTCAGCGACAAGCCCGGCCAGAACGACCTGATCTTCGCCACGGTCACGGCGCTGCTGCCGGTACTGCTGCTCTCGCCGGCGCAATCGATTCCCGCCCTGCTCTTTGCCGCCGCGGTGAGCTTCTGGCTGTGGCGTCTGTTCAAGCGGCGCATCGGCGGGTATACCGGCGACTGCCTGGGCGCGGTGCAGCAATTGGCCGAAGTCGCGTTCTACAGCGGGCTGCTGTGCAGCTTTTCCTGATTCGCCATCCGTCCCCGGTCATTGAACACGGCGTCTGTTACGGGCGTCTGGACGTGGATTGCCACGCGCCGGAGCTGGTCGCCGGCGCTTTGCGCCCGCGTTTGCCGGTGGGCATTGCCGTCTACTCCAGCCCGCTGCGGCGCGCCCTCCGGCTGGCGCGAGCGTTATCGCCGCAAACACCCGTTCGCGTCGACCCGCGCTTGAGCGAAATCGATCTCGGCGCTTGGGAAGGGCGGCGCTGGGACGACATCGAGCGCCGGGAGATCGAGGCGTGGGCATCTGACATTTCCGGCTTCGCGCCGCCCGGCGGTGAATCCGTCGCCGCCTTGCGCGCACGCGCGCTCGGCTTCGCCGCCGCGCTTGCGGACGACGCCATTGTCGTCACCCACCTGGGCGTCATGCGCGTCCTGGCCGGCCACTGGCGGCAGCTGCCCTTTGCCGCGTGGTCGC
Source organism: Accumulibacter sp. (assembly GCA_031290495.1). Lineage (GTDB taxonomy): Bacteria > Pseudomonadota > Gammaproteobacteria > Burkholderiales > Rhodocyclaceae > Propionivibrio. The sequence continues at coordinate 7,010 of JAITNL010000107.1, read as the reverse complement.
GTCTGGAGTTTGCTTTCGGCGAACTGACGCGCCTCGACATCGAACGTGGAAAATAGCTCCCTCTTACCGCCACCCGACGCCGACGCGCAGCGCGCCAGCGCCGCGCTGGCGTCCCGTATCCGCGACGCCATCGCCGACGCCGACGGCTGGATCGGATTCGAGCGTTTCATGGAGATGTCGCTTTACACCCCCGGCCTGGGCTACTACGCAGGCGGCGCGCACAAATTCGGCGAGGCCGGCGACTTCGTCACCGCGCCCGAATTGACGCCGATTTTCGCGCAAACCATCGCCGCTCAGGCGCAACAGATTCTGGATCTCAGCGCGCCGCGGATCATCGAAATCGGCGCGGGATCGGGGCGGCTGGCCGCCGACCTGCTGCTCGAACTCGAACGGCGCGGCAGTCTCCCCGACAGCTACCTTATCCTCGATCTGTCCGGCGAACTGCGCGAGCGCCAGCGGACGACGATCGCCGAACGCGCGCCGCGTCTGCTTGCGCGCGTCGCCTGGCTCGACCGTCTGCCGGAGCGCTTCAGCGGCTTGGCGCTGGCCAACGAATTGCTCGACGCGCTGCCCGTTCATCTGCTTCGCTGGGGCGGCGAAGAGACTCTTGGCGCGATTTTCGAGCGCGGCGTCGCGTGGCGGGATGGATTCGTATGGCAAGACCGCCCCGCGCGCGGACGCGTTCTCGAACACGCGCGGCGCGTCGCTGACGAGTATCGGCTGCCCGTGGGACACGTCAGCGAAATCGGCTTGGCAGCCAGCGACTGGACGGCCACCTGGGGCGGCATTCTGACGCGCGGCGCGCTGTTGCTCATCGACTATGGTTTCCCGCGCCACGAGTTCTACCACCCGCAACGCTCCAGCGGCACGTTGATGTGCCACTACCGCCACCGCGCGCACGACGACGTTTTTTTCCTGCCTGGTTTGCAGGACATCACCGCGCACGTCGACTTTACCGCCATCGCCGAATCCGGCTGCGACGCCGGGCTGGAACTTCTCGGCTACACCACCCAGGCCGCGTTTTTGCTGGGCAGCGGCATCAGCGAAATTCTCGCCCGTACCCCCTGTGCGGATCCCCGGTGCCGCGCGTCGCAAGCGCAAGCGGTGCGGGAACTCGTCTCGCCCGCCGCAATGGGCGAGTCATTCAAAGTGATGGCGCTTGGCAAAGGCATCGCAACGGCGCTTGACGGATTTTCCGTCGCTGATCGGAGCGTGAGTTTGTAAGAGCGGCGCTGATGGCGGTTCCCATGAATACCCCATCTAAATAACCGTCATGCAAAACCCGGTATCGGCGCGGTTTTGACTGCAATGATAAAAATGAGTGGCCGCCGGTTCGTGTTATATTGCGCCCGGTTTGCAACATCTGAGAGATAAAAACGTGAGCGAAGCCACCTTGACCTCGCGGGTCGATGAAGCCCTGAAAACCGGGTTCTCCGCGGCCGCCAAAGCCAGCGCCCGAAGTTGAAGCCAAATTCGCGTTCAGGCGGACAATCACGCGTCGCCGGCGCGAAACCGCAACGCGATGAAACCGTTCTGGCCGCCCAATACCGCCCAATACCACTCAAGACCACTCAAGACCGTGACGCAATCCATGACGACATCGATGCCGGCAACGCGATGGCCGCACGCTCCTTCGACGCGCTGTTTTCAAAGAATGCCGGCCATCTGGCCGATTGACCCGACCGGCGGCGTGCCGCGCGCGGTACGGCAATGACCGGCGCTGAAATAATTTTCCCGCCTTGCCTGACCAGCGACGCGCCGCGCCTGGCCAGTATGCGCCGCGACCTGCGCCATCTTTACGGCGCCCAACGCGACGCCTTGCGGACCGGGTACGCGCAGCTGCTGGAACAATCCCGCGCGGCGGCGGCGGCGCGGCGCGAGAATCTGCCGCGCCCAGAATTTCCGGACGAACTGCCGGTCAACGAGCGCCGCGCCGAAATCGCCGAACTGATCCGCGCGCATCAGGTGCTCATCGTCTGCGGCGAAACCGGGTCGGGCAAGACGACGCAGCTGCCGAAAATCTGTCTTGAGCTGGGACGCGGAGCGGCCGGGCTGATCGGCCACACGCAGCCGCGCCGCATCGCCGCGCGCTCGACGGCGGCGCGCATCGCGCAGGAACTGGAGAGCGCGCTTGGGCAGTACGTCGGCTACAAGATTCGCTTTACCGACCGCACCTCGCCCCGGTGCTGCGTCAAGCTGATGACCGACGGTATCCTGCTGGCGGAAACGCGGGGCGATCCCCTGCTCGCGCAATACGACACGCTGATCATCGACGAGGCGCACGAGCGCAGTCTGAACATCGATTTCCTGCTCGGTTATCTGAAACAGCTTCTGCCCAGACGCCCCGACCTTCGGGTCATCGTCACCTCGGCGACGATTGACGCCGAACGTTTCGCGCGGCATTTTGACAGCAACGGAAAAGCCGCGCCGGTGATCGAGGTGTCAGGCCGCCTGTATCCCGTCGAGATACGTTACCGCCCGGTCGCTGAAGAAGATGTCGAGAAAGACGACGAACGCGATCTGTACGACGCCATCGTCGATGCCTGCGACGAACTCAACCGTATCGGTCCCGGCGACATCCTCGTATTCCTTCCCGGCGAGCGCGAAATCCGCGACGCCGCCGAAGCCTTGAGGAAGCACACCTTCGGGCGCGGCGGCTCGGCCACCGAAATCCTGCCGCTGTTCGCCCGCCTGTCGACCGAAGAACAGTCGCGCATCTTCAAGCCGCACCAGGGGCGGCGCATCGTGCTGGCGACCAACGTCGCCGAAACCTCGCTCACCGTGCCGGGAATCAGCTATGTCGTCGATAGCGGACTGGCGCGCGTCAAACGTTATTCCTACCGCAGCAAGGTTGAGCAATTGCAGGTCGAGCGGATCGCGCAAGCCGCCGCCAATCAGCGCGCCGGACGCTGCGGGCGGGTCTCGGCGGGAGTCTGTCTGCGGCTTTACAGCGAAGAGGATTTCGCCCGGCGTCCGCCGTATTCCGATCCGGAAATCCTGCGCTCGTCGCTGGCCGGCGTGATCCTGCGCATGAAGGCGCTGCGTCTGGGCGACGTCGAGGATTTCCCGTTTCTCGAAGCGCCGCCGCCCAAGGCGATTCATGACGGCTATCAGCTTTTGCGGGAACTCGGCGCCGTCAGCGAGGAGCGGGCGCTCACCCCGATCGGTCAGGAACTCGCCGGAATGCCGCTCGACCCGCGCGTCGCGCGGATGATCGTCGCCGCGCGCGATGAAGGATGTCTCAAGGAAATGCTGATCATCGCCGCCGCGCTGACCGTACAGGATCCGCGCGAACGGCCGCGTGAAAAACAGGGCGCCGCCGACGCCGCGCACCACAAGTTTGCCAACGAAAAATCCGAATTTCTCGCTTGGCTCAAGCTCTGGCAATGGTACGCGGACACGTTGGAGCACAAGCCGTCGAACGGCAAACTGGTGCAAGCGTGTCACGCCAATTTTCTCTCCGCGCTGCGCATGCGCGAGTGGCGCGACATCCACAGCCAGCTGCGCGCCCTGGCGACCGAACATGGCTGGCTGAAAGACACCGCGTCCCCTTCTCCGTCCTTCGACGCTCCATCTCGCCCGTCATTCCCGCGCGAGCGGGAATCCAGCCTTTCCAGCGCCGCGTTCGAGGAAACGGCGAAAAAACACCCTGAAAACCCCCTCCCCGCGAGTTACGAGGCGATTCACCGCGCGCTGCTCTCCGGTCTGCTTGGCAACATCGGCTGCAAAGCGGAGGATTCGGGGGTTTACCACGGCGCGCGCGGGATCAAGTTCCTGATTCATCCAGGTTCGCCGCTCAATAAAAAGGCTGGCAAGTGGATCGCCGCCGCCGAAATCACCGAAACGAGCAAGCTCTTCGCGCGTTGCGTCGCCCGCGTCGAACCCGAGTGGCTGGAGCAAGTGGGCGCTCACCTGATCAAGCGCGGCCATTTCGATCCGCATTGGGAGAAAAACGCGATGCGGGCGGTGATATTCGAGCGTTCGACGCTGTACGGCATCGTCGTCAACCCGAAAAAGCGGGTCAATTACGCGCCGCTGAATCCAGCCGAGGCGCGCGCGCTGTTCATCCGCCATGGTTTGGTCTGCGGCGAGATCGCCGACGAGTACGCGCGGCGCTGGGAGTTTTACACCCACAACCAGCAGTTGATGCTCGACATCGAGACGCTGGAACACAAGTCGCGCCGCCCCGACGTGCTGGTCGACGACGAACTGATCGTCGCGTTCTACGACCGGATTATTCCGCAAGAGATCACTGGCGGCGTCGATTTCGACGTTTGGCGCAAGAGCGCCGAACGCGAAAACCCGGAGCTGCTGTACTTGAAGCGCGAGTATCTGATGCGGCACGAGGCCGCCGGAGTGACGAGCGACGCCTTCCCACGGGAAATCCGGCTCGGCGGCGTCGATTTTGAACTCTCCTACCACTTTGAACCCGGTTCGCCGCGGGACGGCGTGACGGTTACGGTGCCGCTCGCCCAGATCAACCGGATTCCGGAGGGACGCTGCGAATGGCTGGTGCCTGGACTGCGCGTGGAAAAAGTCACGCGGCTGATTAAAACGCTGCCGCAGAAAATCCGCGCGAAACTGGTGCCGGTACCCGACTTCGCGGCGGAATTTGCCGCCGCCGCGCAGGTCAGCGACCAGGGACTGATCCCCGCGCTGCTGGGTTACATCCTGCAAACGCGCGGCCTCAACGCGCGCGGCTGGGAGATTACGCCGGACGCCTTCCGGCCCGACGCGATTCCGGCGCATTTTTTCTTCAACTTCAAACTGATCGACGACCAGGGACGGCAGCTCGCGATGAGCCGCAATCTGGCCGAACTGCGCACCGCATGGGGCGGACAGGCGCGGCAGGAATTTTCCGACGCGCACGAAACGCCAGCCGAGTACACCGGCATGACCGACTGGATCTTCGGCGATCTGCCGGAACTGATGGAGTTTGAACTTGGCGGACAGCGCATGACCGGCTATCCGGGACTGGCCGACGATGGCGATTCGGTGTCGCTGTGCGTCTTCGATTCACACGAGGAAGCCCGTGCCGCGCACACCGCCGGATTGCTGCGCCTGTTCCGGCTGCAATTCAGGGAACAGCTCAAATACTTCGAGAAAAACCTGCCCGATCTGACGCCGATGGCGATGCAATTCCGGACGCTCGGTTCGCGGGAAGAATTGCGCGCGCAATTGTTCGACGTGACGCTGCGCCACGCCTGTCTCGCCGAACCGTGGCCGACCGACGCGGCGGCTTTCCGCCAGCGCAGCGCCGAGGTCAAACCGCGCCTTGGCTTGCTGGCGCAGGAAATCTGCCGTCTGACCGGCACGGTGCTGAACGAATGGCAGACGGTACAGAAAAAGCTGCCGGCGATCAAGGCGCGCGCGGCGGCGGCGCAAGACATCGAAAAACAGCTGGATCGGCTGATCGGCAAGCGCTTCATCGCCGATACACCGTTCGAGCGTCTGCGGCATTTTCCGCGTTACCTGAAAGCCATCGTCCTGCGTCTCGACAAACTCAAGGCGGGCGGCGACAACGGCGCGGCGCGCGACGCGCGGTTATTGGCCGATTACGCGCCGCTGTGGACGAACTACGAACGCCGCGCCCGGCTGCTCGCCAAACAGGGCGTCGCCGACCCACGGCTCGAACAGTTCCGCTGGCTGCTCGAAGAATTGCGGGTACAGCTCTTCGCGCAGGAATTGCGCACCCCCGCGCCGGTATCGGTGAAAAGGCTGCAAAAGATGTGGGAAAGCCTTTGATACCCGTCCAGGGCGGGCCATCGCATGAACGCTTTTTTTCTCAAAGCAAAGGAACGGCAGCCGGAATCCCGGCCTTGGCGGTCGTCTTTTCTCCATGGAGATGAATCAAACCCACCCTTTTGAGGCACCTTTACCGCCGCTGTCACCCCGCACCTTTGTGGCATCCCTCCACAGGAGGTGTGCCCCGAAGGTGCGGATGAGTGTGTGCCACGCAAGGAGGCGGAGCGTCTGCTCCGCCTGTGGCTGAGAACCTGCCCAGTGCTTACTTGGTGTCTATGATGTCCTGAAGCAGTTTCCTCAGTTCTGGCGTCGCGGCGAACTTTTCCCAGACCGGTTTGACGGCGGCGACGAACTCAGGCTTGTGCACGTCCGTGATGTATCTGGTGCCGCCCTCGATGGTGATTTTCCTGGATTCCAGTTCTTTCCTGATCCACGATTCCGAATAGAACGGAATGCTTTCCCTGGCCGCGGCGCGGATGATTTGCTGCTCTTCCCTGGTGAGCGTGTCCCAGACCTTCTTCGAGAAGACCAGAACTTCGGGCAGCATCACGTGTCTGGTTTCGCTGAAAACCGGCGCGGCTTCGTAGTGCTTCGTCGTTTCGTAGGACGGATAATTGTTTTCCGCCGCGTCGATCAGACCGGTCCTCAGCGCCGTATAGACTTCCGCATAGGGAATCTGCATCGGTTGGGCACCGATGGCCTGCACCAGACCGATCATCAGACCCGACGGCTGGACGCGAATCCTCATGCCCTTGACGTCGGCCAGCGTGCGGATGTCCTTCTTGCCGTAAAACGAACGCGCGCCGGATTCCAGCAGGGCGAGGCCGATGTAACCTTCCTTCTCGAACGCGGCCAGGATTCGATCGCCCAGCGGGCCGTAAATAACCTTGCGATAGTGGGCGGTGTCGCGGAACAGAAAAGGCAGGGCGGGGATCAACGACTCCGGGACGATGCCGTGGAAGATTGCGGTACTGACGCGCGCCATGTCCAGCGCGCCGATCCTGACCTGCTGCACAGTGTCGCTTTCGGAACCGAGCGAACTGTTGCCGAAGACCTTGATGTTGTACTTGCCGCCGGTTTTCAGACTGACGATTTCGCCGACCTTCTTGACGTAGGTCACGGTCGGATAATTGAGCGGGTGCGCATCGGCGGAACGGAAATCACGGGCCTGCGCGACGACGAAAACGGAAGCGAGCGCGGCGCCGAAAATGGTTTTCAATTTGATCTGCATGGTGTCCTCTTTGAAAAGCACATTGGAAATATCC
>JAITNL010000065.1 GCA_031290495.1 Accumulibacter sp. | reverse complement strand
ATCAAAGGCGGCAAGATCAACGCGCCGAAACTCAAAGGCGATTCCGGCGTATTCGAACTCGGCCTGACGCTGAACCCGGCCAACAACAAACCGCTGACGCTCGATTTTGGCGTGCAAGGGTATGCCGGGAAACGCGAAGGAATAACCGGAAGTTTCCGGGTGAATTACCGGTTCTAAAGGAAAAAGAGCGGCGTGATGTGTCGGAAAACAAAAAAGCGTCGGCGCATCGCCGACGCTTTCAAAAGCGGGAGCAGAAACTCTCCCGTGCTCAACACTCCCCTTCCGCGCCGCACTTCCTGTTTTTACCCGCCATTCGCCATTCCCGCGCAAGCGGAAACCCATGCCGCCGTCTGGAAACCTTGAAAACCTGGAGTCGTGGTTCGTTAAGCGAACCCCGGCAAAACAGGTCGACGCGCGCCACGATGTCGGGGTTCGCTGCGCTCGCCCCGGCCTATGTGGGCTTGACTCCTCGGCATGACATGAACATTCATCGTAAAACCAACTCCGGTTTGAAACTCCGCCCTTTAGGACGGTGGGAGCTGAACCACGACCTGGATGCCGGGGTTTCGGCGACCGTTTTGGAGGGGGCAAACCCCTCCAAAACACGTTGGATCGACAGGCCGGCCTGTCGCTGATTTTTGCTGCGATTGCCCGGTGCCCCTGTTCCTATTCCGCCCCGCCGCCCAGTGCGGTGTACAACTGAATCTGCGCGGCGAGCTTGGCGAAACGCAGCGTCACCAGCGACTGTTGCGCCGCAAAATGGGTACGTTGCGCGTCGAGTACGCTCAGGTAGTCTTCGATACCGCTGTGGTAGCGCCTTTCGGCCAGACGATAGGCGTCCGCGACGGTGGTGGTGAGCGATTCCTGGGCTGCCATTTGTTCGTCGATGGTGCCGCGCACGGCCAGTGCGTCGGCGACCTCGCGGAAGGCGGTTTGCACCGTTTTCTCGTATTGCGTCAGCGCGATTTCACGATCCGTCTTGCTGACGCTCAGGGCCGCCCAGAGGCGCGTGTCGAAGATCGGCAGCGACAATCCCGGCGCGAACAGCCAGGTTCCGGTATGGTTTTCGAACAGGCGCGACAGCTCACCGCTCGCGGTGCCCAGCGTTCCGGTCAGGGTAATGCGCGGAAACAGCGATGCCCGCGCCGCGCCGATCAAAGCGTAGGCGCCCTTGAGTTGATGTTCGGCGGCCATTACGTCGGGGCGCAGCAGCAACACCTCTGAGGATAGCCCGGCGGCCACATCTTTCAGCACACCGGCGGCCTTCTGGTCGGTGGGCAGCCATTCATCGGAGACCGCCGCGCCGGTGAGCAGCGCCAGCGCGTTGACATCCTGCGCGGCCAATTGGGTGTAGCGCGCCACATCGCCACGCGCCGTATCGACCGGGATCAGCGCCCGTTTCAGATCCAGCTCGGAAACTACGCCGACATCAAAGCGCTTCCTGATCAGATCGTAGGCCGCGCGCTGGCTGTGCAGCGTCGACCGGGCCAAGGCCAGATTTTCCCGGTCGGCGGCCAGCAAAAAGTAGGTTCGCGCCACTTGACCGATCAACGCGATTTGCGCGCCGCGCCGTCCTTCATCGGTCGCCAGGTACGTCTCCAGCGCTTGTTCCGAGAGACTGCGGATGCGTCCGAAAAAATCGAGTTCCCATCCGGCGAAACCAAGATTGGCGCTGGACTGCTCCACCGTGCGCGCTTCGCCCGGACTGATAAGGTCTGCCGAACGGCGCTGTTTCGTCCTGCCGCCGTCGGCCATCAACGATGGAAAGAGATCGCCGCGCTGGATGCCGTACATTCCTCGCGCCCGTTCGACGTTGAGCGCGGCCAGGCGCAAGTCGCGGTTGTTTTCCAGCGCTTGCTGGATTATTTTCCGCAGCACGGCGTTGGCGAAGAAATCCTGCCACTTGAGATCGGCGGCTCCTGGGGCGTCCGCCCGATCCTGAACATAGGCGGCACCTTTCGGCCACTGCGTGGATATGGGCGACTCAGGGCGCTCATACTCCGGCGCCAGCGAGCAGGCGTTGAGCACGAGTAACGCGCCGATCAGCGGCGCCAACGAAGAAACCTTATTCATGAACTCCCCCTTTCGCCACAGCGGCTTCACCTGCCGCCGCGACGGCATTTTTCCGCTGGTCGTCACGCATGTGGAACGCCCTGTAGATCATTACGTAGAACAGCGGCGCGAAGAAAATCACCAGCACCGTCGATGTCACCATGCCGCCGAGCACCGCTGTGCCAATCGCCGTCTGCGCGCCGGCCCCGGCGCCGTTGGCCAGCGCCAGCGGCAGCACGCCGAAGCCGAAGGCCAGCGAGGTCATCACAATCGGCCGCAAGCGCAATTTGGCGGCTTCGAGCGTGGCCTCGATCAGTCCGGCGCCGGCCTCGACCTGCGCCTTGGCGAACTGCACGATCAAGATGGCATTCTTGGTGGTCAGGCCGAGCGTGGTCAACATGCCGATCTGAAAATACACGTCGTTCGGCATCGCGCGCAGGTCGGAGAAGATCACCCCGCCGATCAGTCCCAGCGGCAGCGTCAGCAGAATGGCGATCGGGATCGGCCAGCTTTCATAGAGCGCGGCGAGGCACAGGAAAATGACGAAGAACGAGAAGGTGTACAGCACCGGCGCCTGCGAACTGGCCATGCGCTCCTGATAGGACAATCCCGTCCAGTCGGAACCGATGCCCGGCGGCAGCTTGGCGACGATCTCCTCCATCGCCTTCATCGCGTCGCCGGTGGTGTAACCCTGCCCCGGCTCGCCCTGGATGTTGACCGACGCAAAGGCGTTGTAGCGTTCCAGCCGTGGCGATCCCTGCACCCAACGCGCGGAGGCGATGGCCGTGAACGGCACCATCTGGCCCTGGGTATTGCGCACTTGCAGTTTTTCCAGATCGGCGGGCAACATCCGGTTGGGCGCGTCGGCCTGCAAATAGACCTTTTTCACCCGCCCGCCCTGAACGAAGTCATTGACGTAAGCGCCGCCGAAGGCCGCCGCGATGGTGCTGTGGATGGCGGTGATCGGCACGCCCAGCGCCCCGGCCTTGTCCCAGTCGATGTCGACGTGGTATTCCGCCGTGTCTTCCATGCCATTCGGGCGTACCCGCTGCAAGCGGGGATCCTGCGCCGCCATTTCCAGCAGTTGATTGCGCGCCGCCATCAGTTCCAGATGGCCGATGCCGCCGCGGTCCTGCAATTGAAAGTCGAATCCGGTGGCATTACCCAGCTCGATCACCGCCGGCGGCGGAAAGACGAAAATCTGCGCTTCCTTGATCTGCGAGACCATGTTCATGGCGCGCTCGGTAACGGCATTGGACTTGAGTTCCGGCTTTCTCCTTTCCTCCCAGTCGCGCAGCTTGCCGAAAGCCATGCCCATGTTCTGGCCCTGGCCGGAAAAGCTGATGCCCTCCACACCCATCAGCGAGGCAATCGCATCCTTTTCCTGTTCGGCCAGATTGCCGAGCACCTTGTCCACGACCTCCTTCGTCTGTTCGAGCGTCGATCCCGAGGGCAACAAAATCTGCGTCATCACGATGCCCTGGTCTTCGTCCGGCAGGTAGGCGGTCGGCATGCGCAGGAACAGGTAACCCAAGCCCGCCACGATCAGCAGGTAAACGACGATGAAACGCCAGCGGCGGGTGAGCACCACGCCCACCACCTTGGTGTACCAGTCCCTGAAGCCGTAGAAGACACGGTCGAACCACATGAAGAACGGGCGCAGGAACCACACCGCCGCTTCCGCCGGTTCGTGTCCCTTGGGCACCGGCTTGAGCAGCGAGGCGCAGAGCACGGGGGTCAGAATCAGGGCGACGACGACCGAAAGCAGCATTGCCGCGGCGACGGTGATCGAGAACTGCCGGTAGATGACTCCGGTGGAGCCGCCGAAGAAGGCCATCGGCATGAACACCGCGGCCAGCACCACGCCGATGCCGATCAGCGCCGGGGTGATCTGTTCCATCGAGCGCGCCGTCGCCGCGAACGGCGGCAAGCCTTCCTCGGTCATGATCCGTTCGACGTTCTCGACCACCACGATGGCGTCGTCGACCAGCAGACCGATGGCCAGCACCATGGCGAACATGGTCAGCATGTTGATCGAGAAGCCGAACAGCGCGAGCACGGCGAAGGTGCCGAGCAGCACCACCGGCACGGCGATGGTCGGAATCAGCGTGGCGCGGATGTTGCCCATGAACAGCCACATGATCAGGAAGACCAGCACGATGGCCTCGATCAGCGTCTTGTACACTTCTTCGATTGCCACTTCGGTGAACAGCGTGGTGTCGTAGGGATAGACGACTTGCAGCCCGTGCGGGAAAAATTCCTCCATTTCCTTGAGCTTGTTCTTGATATTGTCCGCCGTCTCCAGCGCGTTGGCGCCCGCCGCCTGACGGATGGCCAGACCGGCGTTCGGCTTGCCGTTGTACAGGCCGTCGATGTCGTAGCGTTCGGTGCCCAGTTCGGTACGCCCGATGTCCTTGATGCGCACCACCGAACCGTCGGAATTGGCGCGCAGCGGAATGTTGGCGAACTCGTCGGGCGTCTGCAGCAAGTGCTGGATGACGATCGAGGCGTTGAGGCGCTGTCCCGGCACCGACGGCGCTCCCCCCAATTGCCCCGCCGAGGCTTCGACGTTGTAGTTGCGCAGCGCGCCGATCAGGTCTTCCATGGTCAAGCGGTATTTGATCAGCTTGTCGGGATCGACCCACACGCGCAAGGCGTATTGCGAACCGAAAACCTCGACTTCGCCGACGCCCGGAACGCGCGACAGGATTTTTTCCAGGCTCGACTGCGCGTAATCCCTCAGGTCATCGCCGTTCATGCTGCCGTCCTCGGAAATGAGGCCGACGACGATCAAGTAGTTGCGCGTCGACTTGCTGACCTTGACGCCGCCCCGCTGCACCACCTCGGGCAGGCTGGCCATCGCCAGTTGCAGTTTGTTCTGCACTTTCGACCAGGCGACGTCCGGGTCGGTGCCCGGCGCGAAGGTGAGTTCGATGCGCGACATGCCGGAGGAAGAGCTTCTGCCCGACAGGTAGAGCAAATCGTCGAAGCCGGTCATCTTCTGTTCGATGATCTGCGTCAC
>JAITNL010000021.1 GCA_031290495.1 Accumulibacter sp. | reverse complement strand
AGCAAGCAAGCAAGCAAGCAAGCAAGCAAGCAAGCAAGCAAGCATAAGCTAAAGCCTGAATTTCCCGTTTGTCCGCCGGTTGGCGGTTTTTTTCTTCACCATTCCCTTCTCCGCTCTCCTGCCGTCTCCTTTCTGGCGCGGACATCTCCCAACGCCGGTTCTCCTTCGCCTTTCCGGCGTTCGCCGCTTTTTTACGCTATCGCCGGAGTTCTCTCCTGTTTCGCGCTCGCGGCACCGGCGGCTATTATCACCAGCGGCGGCGACGATAGCAGTAGCGGCACATTGCGTTATGTGCTGACCCACCTTTCCGTTGCCGATACCGTGACCGTCGCCGCTGGCGTGAATACGGTTACTTTGACCAACAGCACCACAATCAATCCATCAGGCTCCGGCAATATTCTTCTGCAAGGCAACGGCAGCGCCGTTGACGTCAGCGCCCTCTACAACCTCGCCAGGGCCAATAAAAATACGTCCGGTTATTTCGCTGTCGGCGACGAATTTCAGACGCTGGTGAATGGGGCCGTCAACGCCTCCAGTTCCACCCTTATCACCATGAGCGGCAGCGCCAGAACCAACACAGCCATAGAGGATCTTCGCGGTGGATTCAATGTGAGTTATGACAACTGGCGTTTCAGTGGATTTATCCGAAGCAGTAGCGCTCATCTCTGGAGCGGCGGAGTGGTGGCGGCTGTCAGGACATTGGCCGTTGGCGATGCCGTTGTCGGGACTATCTCAAACAGCATATTCAGCGGCAACAAAATCACGGTAAGCAGTACCACCAACTACGTCACCGGCAGCGCGGTGGTGGCGGCTGTCAATGACAGGAGCACAGGCAATGCCGTTATCGAGGCTATCTCAAGCAGCATATTCAGCGGCAACACATTCACGGTAGGCAATGCCATTTACGGCGGCGGCGTGGTAGCGACTTTTGACAACGGCAACAATAGCACTGTCGGGGCTATCACAAGCAGCATATTCAGTGGCAACACAGTCACGGTAGGCAATACCATTTACGGCGGCGGCGTGGTAGCGGCGTACAGCGGCTACGACCATGCCACTGTCGGGGCTGTCACAAGCAGCATATTCAGTGGCAACACAGTCACGGTAGGCGATACCATTTACGGCGGCGGCGTGGTAGCGGCATACAGCGGCTACGGTGGCGGTGGCGGTAGCGCCTTCGTCAGGGATATCACAAGCAGCATCTTTAGCGGCAATAGGGTCACGATCACCAGAGGCAAACTCTATGGCGGGATAGTGGTGGGTGTGTTCGACAGTAGCAACAGTAGCGTCAGCGTCTCTGTCGGGGATATATCGGATAGCGTCTTCAGCGGCAATAAAGGTACGACAGGCACCTATCTCTGTGGCGGCGGAGTGTTGGGGGCGGCCAGCAACAGCAGCAACGGCGTTTCCATCGGGGATACATCGGACAGCGTCTTCAGCGGTAATGAAGTCACGACAGGCAGCTTTCTCGAAGGCGGCGGTATCATCGGCTTACGCACCACTAACGGCGCGACCACCTTGGGCGGCATCACTGGCACCCTGTTCAACGCTCTGGATGTGACTGCCGGAACCTACATCCGGGGCGGGGGCGTTATCGGACTTGTCCCCACAGCGGCGGACGCCCCCGCCACCACCGCAGACGGCATCAAAAACAGCCGCTTTACCGGCAACACGATCACGGCGAATAACGGACAAATTCTTGGCGGCATTTTTTACAGCTACGGGCTGGACGGCGGCATGAGCATTGAAGACAGCGAGTTCCGGGACAATACCTTCACCTCCTCCGTCACCGGCGGGTATTCCCCCGGCACACAGCCAGATGCCAAGGTGTATGGCTTGGTGACTGTGGACACGGCGGCTCCGGCGGCGGCGGGCGACGCCAGCGGCCACATGCTGACCCTGAGCGCGACCTCCGGCAAAGAAACAGTTTTCTCCGGAAATAAAATCATTGAAGCCGGCGTTCAACGCTTCAACTCCCTGTATTTCGGCCCGACGCCGACAATAACGACCTCCGGCGCCACACCGACAAGCACGGACAGAGACGCCCAAAGCAACGCCGTCCTGAACATCGAAGCCAATTTCAGCGGCACGGTGGCGCTTTACGACCCGATTAGAGTCGAGCAGAACAACAGCAAGACCTTCGATATGCACGTAAACAAGAACGTCGCCAGCGTGGGCAATTTTATCTGGGGAGGTACGAATACCATCGACACCGGCGCGGCAACCGGCGCGATTACCCTGTACGCAGGCAAAACCACCCTGCTCGACGGTTTTGAACTGACCGCGCCCAATCACAGCGTGACGGTCAACGACACCGCCACCCTTTACATTGCGGGCACAAGCACCCTGAACGTGCCCAGCGTCGCCGTCGACAGCGGCGGCACACTGGAAATGGCCGTCGGCAGTACGCTGACCGCTGGCGGCAGCGCGCTGGGCGTCGCCAGCGGCGCAACCATGACCATCTCCGGCAACAACAGCATGAACGTCAACACAGCGACACTTTCCGGCACGATGCGCTTTATCGTGGGCAACGTATCCCCGAACAACGTAAGCGACCCCATGCTGAAACTGACGGCGTACAACAGCACCGCCGCCCCCAACGCCGCCAACATCAGCGGCAGCACAGTGACCCTCACTCCTCTCGCGGGAAACAGCACCATCCCGCTGCCCGGCGACTGCTATTACCTGATCGAGGGTCGAGGCACTACCGTACTGGACGGCATCCCGGCCAATGCAACGTTCTCGCTGCAGCAAGGCGCTCTCCTGCTCCACACGCTGGATTTCGACATCCTCAAAATCAATGGCGACAACGACAACAAGACGCTCATCGCCCAACTGCGCTCGACGGAAACCTCTGAGGAAAGCAAAGCAATCAACGAGGGTGGATCGAGCGCTCCCGCGCTGATCCGCCAGGGCGCCGACCTTCTGGCGAACGGCGGAGTTCTCGCGGCCACCGACAGCGCACGGACAGGCCCTGGACAACACTGGTTCGGAATCATCAACGGCGGAACCTCACGCTATCACACCGGATCGCGCGTAGACACGAACAGCGTCTCCGCGCTCGTCGGCCGGGCTGTCGGCGGGGAAACGTCGCCCGGATACCTGACGCTGGGCGGCTTTATCGAACACGGCGCGGGGAGTTACGACACCCACAACTCATTTCCCACGGGGCGCGTAATCGGATCGGGACGGGCGCGCTATACCGGCGGCGGCGTACTCGCCCGCCTGGACTTCAACGACGCCGGACCGGGACACGTCTATACCGAGTTCACCGCCCGCGCGGGCAAAGCCCACACCGATTTTCATTCCGGCGATCTGCGCGACGCCGCGACCGGCAAAACCGTGTCCTTCCACTCCGCCGCGCCGTACTGGGGCGCTCACGCCAACGTGGGCTATCTCTGGAACATCGACGACAAATATACGCTGGACGTGTACGGCAAATACCTCTGGACGCATTACAGAAGCGATTCCACCACGCTCTCCACCGGCGAACGGGTGAACTTCAAGAGCACGGACTCGCGGCGCGCGCGCGGCGGCGCGCGTCTCTCATACCGTCTGGAAGACGCGCGTTTCTCCGTCTATGCGGGCGCGGCCTGGGAACGCGAGTTCGACGGAACGGTGCGTTCCTCGACGAACGGCGCGTCCCTTCCGTCCGTCCGCTTCACCGGCGACACGGGAATCGGCGAAATCGGACTGACGTATGCCAACGCCGCGAAAAGAAAAGAAAAACCCAACGCCGCTCACATGTCCGTCGACTTCGGCGTACAAAACCATACCGGCAAACGCGACGGCACAAGCGGAACCCTGCGCGTACAGTGGGACTTTTGAAATCCCGCTGAAGGCATGTTGTTCCCGGCAAGAAATTGGCGGTCGGCCTTCACTTGTCGCAAATTCAACCGATTTTTTTGACTATTACCAATATTTTTGGTGACTTGCAGGTAGGTCACTTTTCCCTGTAACGCGTAAAACTTTTGATTAAATCCTGAGCAACTTCTTTTTGGGCAGGGAAAGTCCGAAAGACCGCCCGAATAATTACACAGGAATTACACAAAAAGAAAAGGCTTGTGAGTTTCCGACCTCGCAAGCCTTTGATTCATTGCGTAGGTCGGGGGAGATTCGAACTCCCGACCAACGGATTAAAAGTCCGCTGCTCTACCAACTGAGCTACCGACCCAAAAAACGGGAACGGGGATTATAGTGACCAGTCCAATGCCTGTCAATGCAAGGTGTTGCGAGTTTTCAATCAGTCCGGTTCAGCAGCGCGCGAGCGCTCCGGTTGTCAGTCCCGGCGGCGCAAAACAGGGCTTTGCGAAACCCCGCTTGCACTCTCTCGCAAGGCGTGAAGGAAAGCGCCCGCAACCATGAAGGGCAATCTTGCGCGCATTGGAGAAACATCAACCGGCGTAACCCTTGATCTTCTTGATGATCGGCTCCCAGCGGTCGATTTCCGACTTGAGCTGCCTGGTCAGCGCTTCTGGCGTTGCCCTGTTTTCGGATACCGCCTCGGCGCCGAGATCGGAATAACGCTGCTTGAGGTTGGCGTCCTTCAGGGCGGTTTGCAAGGCCACGGTCAATTGCTCGATGATCGGCTGCGGCGTGTCTTTTGGGGCGTACAGGGCGTGCCAGACGGATATCGAAAAGCCCGCCAGACCGGCTTCGGCCGCCGTCGGAACGTCGCGCAGGGACGCGAGGCGATTCGGCAGGGTCACGGCGTAAACCTTGATCTTGCCCGATTTGATATGGCTGATGGCATTCGCCGACTGGTCGCACATGATGTCCACCGCTCCGCCCAGCAGATCGTTCATCGCCGGCCCGGTGCCCTTGTAGGGAATCGTCATGACTTCGGTCTCGATGCTGCTCATGAACAGCAATCCACAAAGATGCGATGCCGAACCAATACCGGCGTTGGCCATGTTGACCCTGTCCTTGTTGGCCTTGATGTAGTCCAGATATTCCTTGAAATTGGAGGCCGGAAAGTCGTCGCGCGCGACGAACGTCTGGGCGCCGTCGTTGATCAGGCCAATCGGCTCGAAATCCGCGATGGGATCGTAGGGCAGCTTGCGATAAAGCGCCGACGCGACCGAATGACCGATGTGATGCACAAGGAGCGTGTAGCCGTCCGGGGCGGACTGCGCCACCCGCGCCGCGCCAATCGTGCCGCCCGCGCCGCCGACATTTTCGATGACGATCCGCTGTTTGAGCGCGGCGCTCATGGCTTGGGCAAGGATGCGGGCAATCGTGTCCGTGGGGCCGCCGCCGGCAAACGGCACGATCATGGTGATGACTTTGTCCGGATACTGCGCCCCCGCTGTCGAGGCCGCGCAAGCGACAAGAATCCACGCGACCGAGCGGGCAATTTTTTTCAACATGGCTGACTTTCTGTAAAAGTTTGTGGCGCCGGGTTCTCCAACGCCTTGCGTAAAAATCAGTTTCCTGGATGCGCGCGAACCAGGTATCGGAGGTATCGGATGTGTCGGACGCTCATTATTCACCCCTCAATCAGGCGTTCTGTACCACGATGTTTGGAAACTTGCCGCTCATGTCCTTGGCGCGTTCGGCGATCTTTACACCGACGCGCCGGGCGATCGAGCGGTAAAGATCGGCGGCGCGCGAGAAAGGCGCGCCGACCACGGTCGGTTTTCCGGCGTCGGTCAGTTCGCGGATTTCCAGTTCCAGCGGCAATGCGCCGAGCAGTTCGACGTCATAATCCCGCGCCATGCGCTGCGCGCCGCCAGTGCCGAAAATGTGCTCCTCATGACCGCATTTGGGACAGATGTGCAGACTCATGTTTTCGACCAGACCGAGAATGGGAACGCCGACCTTCTCGAACATCTTGAAACCCTTGCGCGCGTCGATCAGCGCGATGTCCTGCGGCGTGGTGACGATCACCGCGCCGGTCACCGGCACCTTTTGCGCCAGCGTGAGCTGCGTGTCGCCGGTTCCCGGCGGCATGTCGACAATCAGATAATCGAGATCCTGCCAGCGCGTCTGGACGAGCAGTTGCTCCAGCGTGCGCGTCACCATCGGGCCGCGCCAGATCATCGGCGAATCGATGTCGACCATGAAGCCGATCGACATGGCTTGCAGACCGAAGGCGCGCAATGGTTCGATGATCTTGCCGTCTTCCGATTCGGGATGCTGACCGGTCAAGCCCAGCATCTGCGGTACCGACGGGCCGTAGATGTCGGCATCGAGCAGCCCCACGCCGACGCCTTCGGCGGCCAGCGCCAGCGCCAGATTGACCGCCGTCGTGCTTTTGCCGACGCCGCCCTTGCCGGACGCCACCGCGATGATGTTCTTGACGCCCGGCAGCGGTTTCAGGCTGCGCTGCACGGTGTGCGCCACGATCTTCATCGTGACGTTGGCCGTGACGCCGGTTACGCCCGGCACGGCGCTCACGGCGCTGGTCAGCGCGGTGCGAATCGTTTCCAGCTGCGTTTGTGCCGGATAGCCCAGTTCGACATCGAAAGACACCTGCCCGTCCTCGACCTTGAGATTCCTCAGCGCGCGAGTCGATACATAATCTTTTTGCGTGTTCGGATCGATAAAATTACTCAGCGCCGCCTGGACGGCTTCATGTGTCGCTGCCACGATTCAAGCTCCTCATCGAAATACCCGATTGACGTTGTCCAGTTTACCCGAAAAAGCCGCTATCCACGGCGACGGACAGCGTCACTTGGGGCGTAGGCAGTCGGTCATGCCGCGTTTCAGCCGCGCATCGACAATTGCGAAAATTCACGCGCTTGTCTGACAGCGTCGGCGCGCCCGCAAACGCGCGCCGCGCTTTGCTAAAATGTCGATCTTCCGTGCCGCCGCGCCGGGTCAAAACGAACAAAACCAAGGAACGCCCTTCATGTCCCGCAAAATTCTCGTCACCTCCGCATTGCCCTACGCCAATGGCGCCATCCATCTCGGCCATTTGGTCGAATACATCCAGACCGACGTTTGGGTACGTTTCCAGAAAATGCAGCCGAAGGACCAGGTCGCCGAATGTTGGTACGTCTGCGCCGACGACACGCATGGCACGCCGATCATGTTGCGCGCGGAGAAGGATGGAATCACGCCGGAAGCGTTGATCAAGCGCGTACATGACGAACATGCCCGCGATTTCGCCGGTTTTCATGTCGCTTTCGACAATTTCCACAGCACACATTCCCCGGAAACGCAGGAGTACTGCAACGTCATCTACGCTCGCCTCAAGGACAACGGGCTGATCGAAAAACGCACCATCGAGCAATACTACGACCCGATCAAACAGCTTTTTCTGCCCGACCGTTTCATCAAGGGCGAATGTCCGAAGTGCGGCGCGCAGGACCAGTATGGCGACAACTGCGAGTCCTGCGGCGCGGCCTATACGCCGAACGAGTTGAAAAATCCGTATTCGGCGATTTCGGGTGTCAAGCCGGAATTGCGCAATTCCGACCACTATTTTTTCAAACTTTCGGACGCGCGTTGTCAGGGCTTTCTGCGCCGCTGGACGCGCGAAACAGGGCGCTTGCAACCGGAAGCGGCAAACAAGATGCAGGAATGGCTTGGTGCCGACGGCGAAAACCGGCTGACCGATTGGGACATTTCGCGCGACGCGCCGTATTTCGGTTTCGAGATTTTCGACGCGCCGGGCAAATATTTTTACGTCTGGCTCGATGCGCCAATCGGCTATATGGGCTCGTTCAAAAACCTGTGCGACCGGAAAAGTATCGACTTTACCGAATATTTTCGGCCTGGCGCCACGACCGAGCTGTACCACTTCATCGGCAAGGACATTCTCTATTTCCACGCGCTGTTCTGGCCGGCCGAACTGGAACACGCCGGTTTGCGCACGCCGAGCGGCGTTTTCGCGCACGGCTTCCTGACGGTTGACGGCACCAAGATGAGCAAGACGCGCGGCACTTTCATCACCGCCGAAAGCTACCTGAAGACCGGCCTCGATCCCGAATGGCTGCGCTACTACTACGCCGCCAAGCTGAACAGCACGATGGAGGACATCGACCTCAACCTGGAAGATTTCGTCGCCCGCGTCAATTCCGACCTGATCGGCAAGTACGTCAATATCGCCAGCCGCTGCGCCGGTTTCATCGGCAAGCGCTTCGGCGGCAAGCTGGCGGCGACCGACGCCGAGTGGCAGAAGCCCCTGCGCGAAGCGTCCGCGCGCATCGCCGAAGCCTACGAGCAACGCGAATTTGGCCGCGCCTTGCGCGAAGTCATGGCGCTCGCCGACACGGCCAATATCTTCGTCAACGATAAAAAACCGTGGGAACTCGCCAAGCGCGAGGGCCAGGAAGCCGAACTGCACGCCGCCTGCTCGCAGGCCATCGAAGCCTTCCGCCTGCTCACGCTGTACCTCAAGCCGGTGCTGCCCAAGGTCGCCGAAGCCGTCGAAGCCTTCCTCGGCATCGCGCCGCTGGCCTGGAACGACGCGCTGGCGGCGTTACCGGCGGGGCACGCGATCAAGCCTTACAGCCACCTGATGACGCGCATCGATCCCAAGCTGATCGACACGCTGGTCGAGGCCAACAAGGAATCGCTCGCGCCGACCGCCGAAAACCAGGCTCCGGCGAAGGAGAGTGAAAAGAAAGGAGAAGCGGCGGCAGCGCCCGTCCCCGCCGAGGCCAACGGCCCGATCGGCATCGACGACTTCATGAAGGTGGATTTGAGAGTCGCGCGCATCGTCGACGCGGGTCATGTCGAAGGCGCTGAAAAACTGGTCCGCCTGACGCTCGACATTGGCGAGAGCAAACCGCGCCAGGTCTTCGCCGGCATCAAGTCGGCCTACGATCCGGCGCAACTCGTTGGCCGCCTGACGGTAATGGTCGCCAATCTCGCGCCGCGCAAGATGCGCTTCGGCGTCTCCGAGGGCATGATCCTCGCCGCCTCCGACCCGGCGGGCGCGACGCCTGGGATTTTTTTGCTTGCGCCGGATGCCGGAGCGCTTCCTGGGATGCGCGTAAAATAAAGCGTCATGAAAACGATACCCACCCAAACGCGGTAGGAATGTCAAATGCGCCACCGCCAAAACCGCTCGAAAATACCATGACGCCCACTCAAAATACCGCGACGATCTTACGCCCCCCCCCCCCCCTCAAGCAACTCGAAGATTGCGTGTTTCGTTTGACCGGGCGGACCGCCGCCGAATTGCGCGTAACCCCTATTGACGAATTACGCATCAAAGTCGAAAAAGAAGCCCCCTTGCGCATCTACAGCGCATTCCCGTTTATCGGACGCGGTAATGTCTTGCGAGACAAAATCATCTCCCATGCCGAAGTCGAGGCCGCCTTGACTCAGGCAATTCGCGGCTGTATTCCGGTTAACCGTTGATAAAGGGATTTGCATAGGTGGTACGCAAGGCATGGAAGAGAAACTGTTGTGGGGTGAGGGCATCCTGGAAGCGATCGAGCAAACGACGCCAGCCG
>JAITNL010000134.1 GCA_031290495.1 Accumulibacter sp. | reverse complement strand
TCCTTGAACAGGACAAAGAAGTCACGGATCGATTCGGCCAGATTGACCTGGTTGTCCTTGACCGCCAGCACGTAATCGGCCCCGCGGTCTCGGATCGCCTGGGCAATGTTCGTCTGCGTCCCCATGGCATCGATCGTGACGATGCAGCCTTTGAGCGAGAGCACCGAGAGGAGCTGCGGAATCGCCGTCTTTTCGTTGGATTTCTCCGCCGTCGCCAGCTGTCCCAGAACCAGACCCGCGCCCGCGGCGAAGGCGCTGACCAGGCACAGCGGAGTCGCATCGGCCTTTCCTGTGCGTCGGCTGGTTTTATAGCAGTTTGACAAAAATTACATTATTTAATATAATACATACTCAATCAAGCATTGCGGATATGTTAGATAATTTTTCTCAAGCTGCTATATTATAAATGTTAAATTAAAGCGCTATAAAGGACGGGGTTTCAAAACGAAGTTGGTTTTACGATCAAGATGGCAAAGCGGATCGAGGATGAATCCGGGATTTCGTACCGGGCATTTTTATGACGCGAAAGAAGAAATTCGCCATTAAAACAATTCTGGACAAAATCCCCGCAGGTCAGCATTTCAGCTCCCGCGCACAGCCGCCGGTTCGCGGCGGGATCTTTCAGCGAGCTTTCGTCGGCGCTTTCTCGACGAATTGTCGTGCCTGAACCGGCTTCATCCCTTCCTGAATACCTCCTCGGCGGCGGCGACGGTTTCCGCGATGTCTGCGTCGCTGTGCGCCGACGAGACGAAGCCGGATTCAAAGGGTGACGGCGCGAAATAGTGGCCGGCGTCGAGCATGGCGTGGAAGAAACGGTTGAAGGCGGCCTGGTCGCATTGCATGACTTCGGCGAAATTCTCTGGACAGCGCGCGCGGAAATAAAGGCCGAACATGCCGCCGATGGACTGCGCCGAAAACACCGCGCCGTGCTTGATGGCGGCGGCGGTCAGGCCGTTGCACAGGGCCGTGGCGCGGCGCTCCAGTTCGGCGAAGAAGCCGGGCGTCTGGATCAAGCGGAGCGTGGCGAGTCCCGCCGCGACGGACAGCGGATTGCCGGAAAGCGTTCCGGCCTGGTAGACCGGGCCGAGCGGGGCGATTTTTTCCATGATCTCGCGCCGGCCGCCGAACGCGGCGACCGGCATACCGCCGCCGATTACTTTGCCGAGCGTGGTCAGATCGGGGCGGATGCCGTACCGCCCTTGCGCGCACGCCAGCCCGACCCGGAAGCCGGTCATGACCTCATCGAAAATCAGCACGCTGCCGTACTGGCTGCACTGGGCGCGCAGACTTTGCAGGAATTCGGGCCGGGGCGCGACGAGATTCATGTTGCCGGCAACCGGCTCGACGATGACTGCGGCGACGCGTTCGCCGTGCCGCGCGAACGCTTGCGCGAGCGCCGCGTCGTCGTTGTAGTCGAGCACCAGCGTGTGCCGCGCGAGATCGACCGGCACGCCGCCAGAATCCGGATGGCCGAAGGTCAACATGCCTGATCCGGCCTTGACCAGCAGACTGTCGCTGTGGCCGTGATAACAGCCTTCAAACTTGATCAGCAAATCGCGTCCGGTGTGGCCGCGCGCCAGACGGATCG
Source organism: Accumulibacter sp. (assembly GCA_031290495.1). Lineage (GTDB taxonomy): Bacteria > Pseudomonadota > Gammaproteobacteria > Burkholderiales > Rhodocyclaceae > Propionivibrio. The sequence continues at coordinate 7,464 of JAITNL010000134.1, read as the reverse complement.
CGCTCATCGTCGCTTCGGTGCCGGAACCGACCAGGCGCACTAGGTCAAGCGAAGGCAGCAGACGACACAGCAACTCGGCCATGTCGACCTCGATTTCGGTGGGCGCGCCGAAGGACAGTCCTTGCGCGGCGATCTCGCGTACCGCCGCGACGACCTTGGGGGGCGCGTGACCGAGGATCAGCGGTCCCCAGGAGCCGACGTAATCGAGGTAGGTTTTGCCGTCGGCGTCGGTGACGCGCGCGCCCTGGCCGCTGACCAGAAAAGGCGGCGTGCCGCCGACGCAACGGAAGGCGCGCACCGGAGAGTTAACCCCGCCCGGTATACATTTTTGGGCGCGCTCGAACAATTGCCGATTGCGGTTGGTCACGCTGATTCTCCTCGGAAAAGTGATTGGTAGGCGCGGACTTTGGTCTCGATGGCATCCGGCGCGTCCGTCTGGAAGATGCCGGAGATGACGGCCAGCATGTCCGCTCCGGCGGCGATGACGGGCGCGGCGTTGTCCAGCGTAATGCCGCCGATGGCGCAAACGGAAACGTCCAGTTCGCCGCGGCAGCGGCCAAACAAGGCCAGATTGGCGCGTCCCGCGCGCGGTTTGGTCGGCGAGGCGAAAACGGCGCCGAAAGCCACGTAGTCGGCGCCCGCTCGCGCCGCCGCGCGGGCGCGCTCGAAGTCGGCGCAGCATGACGCGCCCAGTATTTTGCCGCGACCGAGCGCCGCGCGCGCGGCAGCCAGGTCGCCGTCGCCTTCGCCGAGATGCACGCCGTCGGCGTCCACGGCAAGCGCCAGCGGCAGATTATCGTTGACGATCAACAACGCCTCGAAATCGCGGGTCAGCGCGCGCAGCGCGAGCGCCAACGCCCGTTGCCGCGCCGCGTCGCGGGATTTGTCGCGGTATTGGAGAATCCGCGCGCCGCCGCGCAACGCCGCCCGAACGCGCGCCAGACAGTCGTCGGCATCCGGCGTGTCCGGGGTGATCGCGTAAAGGCCGCGCAATTTGTAGCGGTAGGTCATCATTTTCTCGCATCGGTTGCGGGGCGGTTTCGCGCCGAAAACGCCCGGCGCGATGAACGGTCATTGACTGAAAGCGTGCCCGCGCGATTTTAACCGATACGCCGCAAGCGTCTTTCGGATGGCGCGAAAGCGCAGGGCAATCGCATGAATGCCATTGTCGTTGGCTGTTGCAAATAGTCGTTACGATCAACAGGTTAGCGATGGGCTGTTCACAGGGGCAAGATTTGTGTAGTTTTCTGTCTTTTTGGAGTCATCCATGAAGACGAAAGGCAGGCTGAGATTGGCGGATGTATTTGTTTCGATCACGGGTCCGAGACAGGCGCGCAAGGTCGAGCATGATCTGGTTGAGTGCTGGTGGTGGCGGTCAACGCCGTGTTGGTCGGAGCCGATACCTTTATCGAGATCGAGGCGTGGGCCAAGGCGAAGCTTGTCTGGCTGCGGCGTTATAGCAGCTTGAGAAAAATTATCTAACATATCCGCAATGCTTGATTGAGTATGTATTATATTAAATAATGTAATTTTTGTCAAACTGCTATATCGGTTACTGGTACTGGTACTGGGAAACAAAGGTCAGTGTTTTTGCCAACTCGCCGAAGCGATATCCCCGAAGGGCAAGGGCCAGACGCTCAGTCCGCCTGTGGCCTCGGATGAGGTGTCCACCTTGCTTCCTGATGGAAGTTCGGGCGGAGGAATTGCGAGAGACGATGACGCGATGTGCTGGGATCAATACCTCCTGTGAATAGTGGGAAAAATAGGTCGACAAGCCGCCAGACTGCTTGCGCAGGCGAAGAAACGCTGACTGGCGTGATGGTCGGACGAACCTGGTCTGGGAATGAAGAAGGCTCTGCCCGTGGGTAGGGCGACACACCAAAACGAGCCTGGGTGTGTCTGGAGGGTTCCGTCCGATGAACCGGATCGGCGCTTGCAGGAACTTGCGCCTTGGGGCAACCGGATGGGTACGGCATGGAAAGTATGATGCTGTTCCATGTGGCGCTTTCTGCCCTGCACCAGGACTCCGGTGTTCAACCCGCCGGAAGGTCGTTGCAAAATCAGTGTATTGGGGCATCGTCACGCGCGCCGCAATCAATGGGATATTGTGCCAATCCGCATTGTTGCGGCCATCCGCCGGGCCGTCACTGCGGCGGGCAGTGACGGCCCTGTGAAACGAACGCCCTCTGTAGCCCTCATCGACGACGTTGGCGCAGCGCCAACTTCACACCGTGCCCAGGACAGGCGCCAGCGGACGCGGCTGGCCTGTCGATGACGTGGCCTGCACCATGGCGCGGAGCGGTGCCGGTGAAGGCCTGCGTTTGGGGGGGCCATGGCGCGAGTAACTGGTATCCCGCCCTGCAACACGGCCTTGATGCGCTGGAGGTGAGCCAACGCTACTTCCCTGGAAACAGGTTGGCCTGTCAGGGCCATGACGGGTGATGTCGACGGCGGCTTGGTTCCCTGTAGCGTTTCCTGGACTTTGGGCGCAGGTCGTGCTTGCGAGTTCTTGCGCGCTGCCCACAAACGGAATGTGCCCTGGAGGGCTTTCCGGATCAACCCGAAAAGGTAAGCTGCGGCATCGCGCACTGCCCCTGCCGCGCAACGCACGTTCCATTCCGCCAGCACGTCCCGGCGCTGTTCCGGGGGCAAGGCCCGCAAACGGCCCGACAGGTAATCCTGCTGGTCGGCGGCCAGTTGCCGAAAGCGCGCCAGCGCGTCCTGCCCTGGCACTTCGGTTTGTGGAGCACGGTACGTAGGTACTTCTTTATATACATTGTTATTTACTGTACGTACTGTTTCAGAAGTTTTTGGAGTGGACTTCGGAATGGTAGGGGTGACGTGCAGATCGGTTTGGTCAGGTTCGCAATGTGAGGATATCCCGCCACCACCAGAACCATCCTCTTCATCCTCTGGAGAATGAGCCTGCTGGTACAGCCGCCTGACGTGTTCCTGCTGTTCGATCGAAAGCTGACTCAGTTCGTCACGATGAAGCATGGCCTGATCCAGGATGTTTCGCGCCAAATGCCGGACGCTCGCAAGCGAGTGCGCCAAGCCGCGTTCGAGCAAGGGCAGGTAGTCCTCGTCACCCAAGCATGCCTCGACAAAGGACAGGGGTTCGGTACGCACGGTATAGCAACCGGCCATCGTGAAGCCGGTGCGCGGATTGCGGCGGTAGCCGATCAGACCAAGCCAAGTGGACAGGCGCAGGCACAATACGATGCGCGACACGGTGGCCATGGCAGCCTTTTGGGAACCCGGCGCGCACGGCAAGGCCGCGCGAAGCGATTCGTGGCTTACGGTGGCGATACCGTTCTTGTCCGCCAAGGAACGGAACTCGATCCAGGCGTTGCGTTCCGTGGGCTTCAGGCGAGCGTCGTGCAGCAACGCTTGGGGGACGAACAGGCCGGCAGGTTGGGGTACGGAATGGGGCATGACGAGACTCCAAAAGAATCGGTACAGACCGAAGGAGCCGTCATGTCACCCCAAAAGGGTTTCCAAGGCAGCAAACAATAGGAATCGCAGGCACACCGCTTTTTTTGTATATGTATTCGTCGTATTTTGATGGTCCGTCCACTGACAGCCAATGCTGTTTGAATAAGTTTGCTCATATCCTCTTGCTTTGGACTGCCAACGCTGCTTTCATACGCATCCCCTTTTCGGTCAGACGATAGCGCTGAAGCCTGCTTTGCGGCTTGTTTGGGAGCGTCATCTCGACCATGCCCGCTTCGATGGCCGGTTTCAGATACGTTTCGCGAAAGTGATCTTCGTGCTTGAGCGCCAGCGCTTCCTGAATCTGCCGCCGTGACATTTCATCCTTGAGCACTTGCAGCAGGCGTCCGACTTCCCCGGTGACTTCCCCGGTGACTTCCCCGGTAGCTTCCACAGTGGCTTCCCAAGTGACTTCCCCGATAACCTGCGGTACCTCCGGCAAAAACATCTCGAAAGCCTTGTGCGCCCTGTCGTTACCATACACGGGCGCGGCATGTCCCAATGTTTGCCACTCCCGCTGCATCATCCGCAGACCGGTGCCCGCCTGTTCGCACATGGCGATGCGGCGCAAGGCCATCGCGATGGCTGGGTTGCGCGCTTCCTTCTCACCCGGTTCCATCAGGCAATCGGCACTGCCGAAAACGTCGCCGGGGTTCCACAGGCTGATGCCGTCAGAGAAAAACTGGATGACCGCCTTGCGCGAATGATCGCCGTAGTCCTGGTGAATCAACAGGTTCACCGCCGCCTCGCGGAAGACTCTGAAACCGGTAGGTGCATCGCGGCGTTCCAGTGTTGCCGGGTCGATGTCCTTGAACGGCTTGGGCATGAAGAAAAGATATTTGGCGAGCAACTGCTGCCAGCTCTGGAGGACGTTTCCCTCGCAGACCAAGCGGTCGATCCAGCGCGTCTCCGGCATTTCATCCTTGCTGCCGTAGCCCAGAAATCGCACATCGAGAATCGGGCGCGGCAATAGATTGCGCACCGCCCGCAGCGACCCGAACAGGGCGATGCTGGCGCGGGTGGGCAGCAAGGCATTCCCGTCCTTGACGACGTATCCCCAGTCGTGGAGAAAATCGAGGTCGGGCTGGCGCTCATCGAACCCCTGGTTGTTGGCGTGGAAACGGTTGCGATACCACTTGAGGCTGGAAGGATCGAACGCTTCTTCGAGCGCGACGCGCGTGAAAATCTCGCCGTCCCAGCGGTCGGCGGTGGCGTCGCGCAGCATGCGCTCGATGTCCGCCTGCTGTGCCCGGTAGTCACCGCCGCCCTTGCGGATGAAGGTGCGGCGGATATCGCCATCAAGGTATACCGGCTTGCGGGTACGCGGATTCTCGGCGATATGGAAGGCCAGCACGGTTTTTCCATCGTGTTGCTGGCGATGCTCGGTCACTTCCATGTCGTGATTCACCTTGCCATCAGCATGGAGCACGGAGAGAAAATCGTTTTGCAGCTTGTCCGGATCGCTCACGCCGCAGACCTCGAAGTCCTCGCCGCTTTGCGCGACACCCAGCACCAGCCAGCCTCCCCGTGTATTGGCAAAAGCGGAAACCGTCTCGAAAGCGGACTTCGGCAGAGCGCCGCGCGCGGCCTTGAACTCCACACCGGTCCATTCACCGGAACCGAGGAGGAAATCCAGGGAGGGAAATAGCTTGGTCATGCCTTGCTTGCCTCAAATCCCACCCACAATCCTTTCGGGCTTTGAACACTGTGCTCCGATCGGCGCAGGGTTACTATGTTGTCATTGTTCCGTGTCAGCAAATCAAGCCGCTCACCCAGCACCCGCCAAGCCTCTCGCTTTTCGGATTCATAGCTGTATCGCTGGTAGGTTCGTTTTACGCGGCTTTCTTCCGTATGATCCAAGCATTTTTCGGCAACTTCGGGCAACACACCCAAGGCGGTCATGAGCGTGGCCGCCGTGCGACGCAGGTCATGAGGCGTCCATTTGCCGCCTTGGAGAACCAGGGCGTTGGTGTGCGAAGAACGGCCAGACATTGGGCTTGCTTCGCCGCGTTGGCGATCGCCAAGCTGCTTGGTGACCGTCTTGACGCAAACGTGCCCACTGTCGTCGCGATTGGGAAAACACCATGGGCTGCCGCCGTTGATTTCGCGCAGGGCGATGAATTGATTCTGGGCAAAATCGGACAGGTAGATGGTATTGGGTTTGCCGTTCTTGCTGTTGTCCGCCGGGATGTGCCATTCGCCGACGTCGAAGCGGACATGTTCCCATTCGGCGCGCAGCAGTTCGCCGATACGGCAGCCGGTGGCCAGTGCAATCCAGACCGCAGCCTCGGTGGAAACAAGAAGACTTGCCGAGCGAATCCGTTGATGCAATATCCGAATCTCGTCCTCGCTCAGGACTCGATCGCGCTCCACGTCCTTGCCGCCAATCCTGCCTTTGCGAATCGTCGCCGTCGGTTCGGCTTCGATGATGTCGCGGTCGACGGCAAAACGGAACATCTGGCGAATCAGTGAGAAAATCACTTTCGCCATCCTTGTGACGCCGCGCGTCAAGAGCGTATCGACAACGGCGCTTACATGAGCCTTGCGAATGTCTTCGACGGCCAGTGTGCCGATGAACGGCAAAACATCCTTCGTAAACATTCGCCGGACTTCCTTCCCACCGTCTTTTCGTCGAATGAGTTCAATGGAGGCCCAGCGCTCGAACAAATCGGCAACCGTGATCCGCCTGTTCAGCGCCTCGGCTCGCTCGACCCTGACCTTGGCTTCGACGAGCGCTTCAACCTGAGCTGCTTTTTCGTCGAGACGGGCAATACGCCTGCTCTCATTGGGGTTCTTGCCTTGTTCCAAAAGCCGCCGGGCAGATTCACATGCGTTGCGGATTCCCTTGAGCGATCTGGTCGGCCAAGTACCGCAGGTAAAGTCGTATAGCTTGTCATCGAAGCGATAGCGCCAGCGGAACATCACACAAACACCGTCGCCTTTGGCCTTGACCCGTCCATAAAGAGCATGTTCGTCGGTCAATCGCTTCCCGACGTCGGCCTGAGTCAGACTCTCCAGGTTCCTGACCGTCAGCTTGGCCATCCTCATTTCCCCCCAAAAAAGTGCCCAACAAAGTGCCCAACAAATTTCAAGGCTTGCGCCGGATTATAGTGGATGGCGTCGGATGATCAAAATTTTTATTTTTTTGAAAATCAATTGGTTATGAAACTCAGTGGACAATGATGGAGGTCACGAAACATCGAATTACCGGCATGGGGTGCAAGGGGTCGCGAGTTCGAATCCCGCCGCCCCGACCAATGAAATCAAGCACTTGGGTCAGTCGAGAGATTGGCCTTTTTGCTTTCTTGGGGCAAGATTGAAAAAAGTGCCCAATAAAAGCTCGCGGTTAAAATTGGTGATAGTCAAAATAATGGTGGAAAAACCGTGGATGAGCCAGATTGCGTCGCCACGCGGCTTGTCCAAACGCACGCCTACCCTCAATTTTTCCTCTCCTCTTGCGGGAGAGCGCAGGATGGGTTTCGCAAATTTAACCGATTTTTTGACTATCACTAATTTAGTGGGAGAAAATACGTAGAAAATCATCCTCGAAGTGAGGATTTTATCCCGTTTAATCGGCTTTTGAAGGACGAATAAAAGCCGTTTTTGGCGGCGTAAATCGTTGCCAAACATCAGGCTTACGACCGCGAAATCCACAGCACCTCGGTCCGTGTCATCGCGCCGCAGGCGGCGGCATAATGCTTGCGAGTCAGGCGTTGCCAACCGGCCAACAGATCGTTGCAAAGCGCGCTGGCGCAGCCCGCAATCATCACTTTGCCCTGCACGCCCTGGAGCAGCGTGAGCAGCTCGATATGCTGATCGTCGGTCAGCTCGCAGTGAAGCGGAATTTCCGACGTTATCTGGTGCGTTATGAGGAAGAAGGCGAAGCGGGGTTAGAGGACAAGCGTCTGGAATGCTGCGTCGCACGTGGAGCGCCGGTGGATGAAGTGCTGGCGGTGCGGGACCAATACCGTG
>JAITNL010000116.1 GCA_031290495.1 Accumulibacter sp. | reverse complement strand
CTGGCACCTCACCTTGAGCTATGTAGTTGTAGCCGAAGCCGACCGAGAAGCTCTGGAGATGGAGCAATTCAGCAAGCGCACGGTGCCGCTCAGTGGCAAAGAGCCAAATGACTGATTCTTCGTCTGTTGTATATAGAACGCTCTCTACGACCGCACGATCATTGCAACCAAACAGCGTGCATAGTTCTTGAGCATTTCCCCCTTCCGGCGGGTGGAAGTCTTCATCGTCTTCCGAGAAATAGTTTGGGCATGAATCATATTTATCTTTTCTTAGTCCATTATCAAACACGTCGAAATATAGAATGTCGTCGTCGTGCACCGTGACTAGAAACACCAAAGAATTGAGTTGACGCGACAGTGCAATAGCAAATTCGTTCGGGTACAAGCCGCCGTCATCACATTGTTCGTCATAAATGGTGACGTAGCCCAGACTTGATGGGCTAACAAAGGCGTTACGCTCCTTGAGAAAGGGCAAGACTGCCTCCGGTGATGAGGCTCGAATTGTAATGTTCGTATAGAACGCTCCCATAGGGATTCCTAACGTTCAAAGTGAGGGACAATGCGCGGTTTTATTGCGCAGCATCCCTTTGACTGTAGAAATTAAAAGGGTCAGAGTAATTTTCATTTTTAATTCACTAAGTTAAATGTCTCTGACCCCAATGCCACTACTGGCATCAATTTTTTCCATCACGTAAGTATAACATGTGTCTGGTATTTTGTTGTCGGGTTAATACTATTTTACACTTGTGCTGCCCACCCCCACGGAATAGCGAAAGAACAAAAAATTAACGACAGGCATAAGAATGTCTGTCGTTAATTTTTTTGCTGACGGAATCACTCGTTGGGCAGAGTGACGAATCCCAGCTTCGCCACTCCCGCCCGCTTGACGATCGACATGATTTCTGCGACGCGCTGGTAACGCGTGTCGCGGTCGGCGGAAAGCTGCACTTCCAGCGGCGTGCCGCCCTGGACCGCCGTTTGCAGACGGGTTTCCAGCGTCGCCAGGGTATCGGCGGTTTCCGCCGCGCCCATCGCGGCATCGTTCCAGAACAGCGCGCCGCGGGCGTCGAGCGACAGGCGGATGGTTTCTGGCGTGGTTTCCGCCGCCTCCGCCGAGGCTTGCGGCAAATCCACCTTGATTGCCTGGGTCATCAACGGGGCGGTGACCAGGAAAATAATCAGCAGCACCAGCATCACGTCGACCAAAGGCGTGGTGTTGATTTCGGCCATCGGGCGCGCGGTCCCGGAATTGAAGCTGCCGAAAGCCATCTCACGCCACCTCGGCGACATTGACCGGGCGCAGCCGGCTGCTGCCCTGGCGGGTGGGCAGCGGGTAGCCGGTGGTGAAATAGGCGTGCAGGTCGTGGGCAAAGGCTTCCATATCCGCCGTAATCAGGGCCAGCGAACGGGTGAAGGTGTTGTAGGCGAGCACGGCGGGAACGGCGACCAGTAGACCAGCCGCGGTCATGATCAGCGCTTCGCCTACCGGCCCGGCGACCTTGTCCAGCGAGCTTTGTCCGGTCGCGCCGATCTTGGCCAGCGCGTGATAAATGCCCCAGACGGTGCCGAAGAGTCCGACGAAGGGCGCGGTGGAGCCGACCGAGGCCAGCAGGGTCAGGCCGCTTTCCAGGCGCGACGAGGTGCGGGCGATGCTGTTGCGCAGCGCCCTGGTGACCAGTTCGCTGGCCGACAGTTTGGCGTCCAGATGGCTGTTGCCTTCCTGCCGGTGCGATTCCAGATGATGAATCGCGCCCTGTCCCTGCGCGGCCATGTCGTGAAAAGGCTTGACGGCGTCGAGTTCTTTCAGGCCGCTTTCCACGGTGGCGGAATCCCAGAAGGCGACCAGCGCGCGCGGCGTTTTGTGGCGCAAGCGCCAGACCCGCCAGACTTTGCTCAGGATGATGCTCCAACTGGCGACCGACATCGCCAGCAGCACGATGACCACGGCGTGGGAAATGGCGTCGCCCTGCAACCAGACGGCGGCAAGATCCAGCGTGTTGACGGGGGTTTTCAGGGAAGGGTTCATCAATCAGGACTCCAGGTTAAATGAAATGGGAACGACCACCCAGGCATCTACGGCTTCGTTGCGCCGGCGGGCTGGAACGAAACGCCAACGGTGCACGGCGATGCGCGCGGCTTCGTCGAGACGGGCGCTGCCGGAGCTTTGCTTGATCTCGACTTGTCCGGCATTGCCGTCGGCCAATACATGGACGCGCAGCATGACCTTGCCTTCTTCGCGCAGACGTTTGGACATGGGCGGGTAGGACGGTTTGGGATTGCGCAGATACGCCGCGTCGAAGCGCGCTTCCACCAGCGCGTCGCCGCCTCCAGCCGTGGGGCCGCTGTGGGCCGCCGCGCCGCCAATGGTGAACGCGGCGCCGTCAGTCGCCTGCGTACTGCCGCTGGCGGGAACGAAAAACACCGCTTCCTCAGCGACGGCGACCGGGACGGGATCGACCGTCGGCAGATCGGAAAGCGGCGCCGGCGTATCGCGCGGCTGGGGTACGGGTTTTGGTTTGGGAGGCGGTTTGACCACCGGCCTGGGGATCGGCTTGGGCGGTGGCGGTTCCGGCGGAGCAATGACCGGCGCCGGTTCGGCCAGCGCCGGAGCCGCCGAAATCGGCGCCGGGTCGAGCAAGCTCACCTGAATGGGCAGGGAAAAAGGCGCCGTCGTCCTGGCCTTGCCGCCGGAAAGGGCGAACAGCAGCGCGCCATGCAGGAAGAGCGCTACCCCGACCCACAGCAGACTTATTGGTTTGGAATCATGGACGTCGAACATGAGTTTCTTCAGAAACTTTCCCCGGTTGCCCCGGATAACGCCAGGCCGAGGCCGAGGGAGAACATTTCGCCGTGCGTCTGGCCTTCAAGCAGGATAAGGCGGGCGGCCAGGCCGTCTTTGGCGTTGAGTTGCGCGATCAGCCGGGGCAGGCTGTCCTTGGCGGCAAAAGGATGTTGCGGCGAGGCCGGATTCCGGCGCGCCTTTTCCCCGGCTTCGTCCGCGCCCGCGACGACGAGCAGCGTCGCCGGACGCGCCAGGGGCCGGGCGGCGAAGGTTTCCGCCACGCGCGAAATCCAGCCGTCTTGCCACCACAGCGTGGGGCTGACGGCGATGTAATGCTGGAAATCGTCCGGGTGCGCGAACAGCGTATGCAGCACGAAAAGACCGCCGTAGGAATGCCCCCAGAGGCTTTGCCGCTGTGGGTCGACGCGGATTTTTTGCCCGATCTCCGGACGCAGACGCTCGATCATGAACCGGCGGAAGATTTCCGCTCCGCCCGCCTTGCGGCCACTGCCGGGACGGTCTTCGAGTCCGGCCTGGCCGGGGATCGGCGGCGTGTAGTCGTAGGCGCGGGCAATTACGTCGAAGCGCGCGGCGGTGTCGTAGCCGATCATCACCAGCACCGGCGGCGAGGACGACGCGCCGAGGCGTTCCAGCACCTCGGTTTGCGTCTTCAGCGCGTCGAGCGCGGCGTTGCCGTCCAGCAGGTAAAGCACCGGGTAGCCCGTGGGCGGCGGCGCTTGCCGGGGTGTGGCGAGATAAACGCGATAGCGTCCCCCCTCCGCGCGCGGGTGTTCGAGCGTGGCAAACGCATAGCCGATGGACTCGTTGGTCAGCAGCGAGGTATCGGCCCTGACTTGCAGATTGGGTTGCGCCTGGGCGGGGAGCGCAAACCAGGCCGTCAGCGCCACCAGCAGGACGTAGGCGACCGCCGAGGGGACGGGGGTGAGAGACAGCGTCCGGGGCCGGTAACTCAGCAACAGGGCGATGGCGGTGGCGGCCACAGCGAGAAAGCCGAGCCAGACCGCGATGCCGGTAGCGATGCCGTAGGCGTGAATCGCCGGAACCAGCGCCAGCGCCAGCGCCAGCCAACCCGCGGCGGCGCGCAGGCGGCGGGTAGCGGCAGGCGGAAGCTGGCCGAAAATCTGTTTGGCGTGGCGCTCCATGCTGGTGCTCAAGGCGCCGAAGCCGATCGAGGCCAGGGCGAAGATCAGGACATCCGGGATGAGCTTCATCTGCTTTCCTCCGCTTGCGGTTTGGCAAAGCCGGACAGGGGCTGGGGGGCGGGACTGGTTTCGCCGTCCGGCGCGGCGGTTTCTCCCGCCGTATCGGCGCTCCGTGCGGCGGCGGTGTTCGCCGTCCGCGTCGCGGGCGTGTGCCGGTAAACCTGGCGGGCGGCATAAAAGAGGCCCATGCCGATGGCCAGCGCGCACAGGTCGAAACCCGCCAGCAGCCCCTGTCCACGGGCGATGCTGCCGATCAGCGAGAGACCGCCGGTCAGGGCGTTCAGCAGCGGCAGCGCGGCGATCAGCAGGCCCGCGCCGACGAGTTCCTCGACCCAGGCCGTTTTGTTCTTGCGCAGCAGCGCGTGCGCCAGCGTGGCGGCCCAGACGATGAAAAACACCCGGATTTCCCACGCGTTGCGCTGCGGCAAGTCGGCCGGAATCAGGCGATTGGCCCAGAAATACGCGCCGATGGCGACCAGCAATCCGGCAATGCCGGAGACATTGAAAACTTCCACCAGTTGCTGCCCGAAGGGGATGTGGCCCAGTTTTTCCCGCGCCTTGTCGCGCGCGATACTCCACATCACCAGGCCGCTGGCGATCATCAGGCAGCCGCCGATGCCGGCCAGGAACAGCAGCCAGCGCGGCACGGGCGAGGCGAAAAGACCCCGGTGCAGCATGATGAATACATTGGAGATCGTCTGTACCGCCGAGGGGGGCGGCGGCGCGGCGGCGACCTCCAGCGGCTGCCCGCTGACGCCATCGAAGCGCAGGCTTTGCGCCAGACTGCCGCGCCCGTCGGCGATGCTGCCGCCGGCCATGTTCTGGCGCAATTCGACGACGGACTGGCGGTCG
>JAITNL010000072.1 GCA_031290495.1 Accumulibacter sp. | reverse complement strand
CCCATCTTTCATACCATATGCGGTGGTTGCTCAGTCCATGCAACACTATATATTGTGGTGAAAAGGCAACGTATTGATAAAAGTGTTGATATCAATACTTTTTGAGACTATCACCATTCGTGTTCGCCACCCAGTTCCGCCAACAGGTTTTCCGGGCGGATGCCGATATCTGCGTCATCCGGCAAAAACAGGGCCAGTTGCGCGGAAAGATCGAGATAGGTTTTGTTGTAAGGGGTGGCCGAAAGCAGGATCGTGAGGCTGTCGTTGCGCTCGATGTAATCGTGGATCGCTTGCCAGCGTTTGCCTTCGCGGTTCCTGAAGTTATGGGATTCGTCGATCAGCACCAACCGATAGCGCCTGGCGTCGGGCAACTCGGCAATCACTTTGGAGAGCGACAGAACCTTGGCGTGCAAACGGTAGCGATGCACATAGCCTTCCCACATCGAAACCAGATTCTTCGGGCAGATGATCAAGGTTTCGGTGCGATAGTCGTCCTCGAAAACCTTGGCGAGCGCGGTCGCCATGATCGACTTGCCCAAGCCAACGACATCGCCGATCAGGACGCCGCCGCGCTTGTTCAAATGGTGGGCGGCGATCTTGACGGCGGCGATCTGGAAATCGAACAAGGTGTCGCCGAATTCCTTGGGAATCCTGAATTCGGACAATCCGGCGCGTGCTTCCTGCGCCAAGTGGTAGGCCATCTTCAGATATACGTGATACGGCGGCACCAAACGGTCGCCCGCCCAGCTCTCGTCGATGATGTCGGCCAGTTCCTTCGAAATGTCGATGCACCATCGCTCGTTCCAGCGATCCTCGAACCAGCCCGAGAGCTTGTTGCAGGCGTCGTGTTCAAGCACGTCGACATTCAATTCGCCTTGCTGGATCAGCCCGGCGAACGTCAGGTTGGAACTGCCGAGAAAACCTGTGATGGGATTGTTCGCGTCTTGGCGGAAGGACAAATACAGCTTCGCGTGCAAATGGCGGCGCAGGTAAACCTTGACGAATAGTTTTTGCACGCGCAGTTGTTTTGAGAGGCGGCGCAGGATGGCTTCATCCTGATTGTTGGGAACGCCCTTGGTCAGTTGTTGCTTGAATTCTTCTGCAACACGCCGCTTCGCGCGGCTTGCTGTCTGGTTGTCGAGCAGGTCATCGCCGTCTTGTGCGCGCAACGCCTGACGTAATTCTTCACTCGGCGTTTCGTTCATTCCCACCAGTAGACGGCAACAATGCCCGTCGCTACCCGGCCAACGGTCGACAAAATCCGCGAGATGCAGCCAACCACGTAAATTGAAGTAGCCAACGCAGAAATCCGCGCGCTCGGCCGTCGCCAGTGTACTTTGCAGGGCGGGCAAAAGGGATTCGCCGATGTTGTCAAAGATTCTGGGCATGGCTATTCCTCATGCTGCCGCCATGGCACAGAGATGGCGCAAAAAAAAACGCGTCCTGACATGTCAGGACGCGGTTCGAAAAAGGCGGAATACGGGGAGCGGCTATCGCACGGCGATATGCCGAACCAAGGGCTATGCTTGCTTGCTTGCTTGCTTGCTTGCTTGCTTGCTAAAATTATTGGTGTCATATTTTGTTTGTCAAGTTTTTTGCGAAAATTTTGTGAAAAATAAAAACTTTTGGCACTAATACAGGTGCTTTGCTCAATGCTTGTGTCAATCAAATGTGTGTCGATTGCTATCAAGCATATCATGGCCTGCCCGAATTGGCCGGCAAATGCTTCATCGGCTTCGCCATCGGCGAATCGTTGGGCGCGGCGGCGCTGCGTATCGCCGGCGGCATCTTCACCAAGATCGCCGATATCGGTTCCGACCTGATGAAGATCGTGTTCAAGGTCAAGGAAGACGACCCGCGCAATCCGGGCGTGATCGCCGACTGCACCGGCGACAACGCCGGCGACTCGGTCGGCCCGACAGCGGACGGTTTCGAGACCTACGGCGTGACCGGGGTCGCGCTGGTCAGCTTCATCCTGCTGGCGGTTCCGGAAGCCGCGGTGCAAATCCAGTTGCTGGTCTGGATCTTCGTCATGCGCGTGATGATGATCGTCGCGTCGGGAGTTTCCTACATTGGCAACGAAATCGTCATGCGCGCGAAGTTCGGCAATGCCGACAAATTCAATTTTGAAACGCCGCTCACCTCGCTGGTCTGGGTGACGTCGATCGTCTCGTTGATCAGCACCTTCATCGTCTCCCATCTGCTGATCGGCGACATCGCCATCCGTGGCGCGAGCTATCCCGATCTGTGGTGGCAACTCTCGCTGATCATCACCTTCGGCACGCTGGCCGGCGCGATTATTCCGGAAGTCGTGAAGGTATTTACCTCGACCAGCTCGCGGCACGTGCGCGAAGTCGTGACCGCCTCCCGCGAGGGCGGCGCCAGCCTGAACATTCTGGCGGGCCTGACCGCCGGCAATTTCTCCGCGTTCTGGATGGGCGTGGTGATCGTGGCCCTGATGACCGGCGCTTATCTCGTTTCGCAAGGTCAACTCGCGCTGGTCATCAACCCCGACCCCGCCAAGGCCGGCATCATGGCCGCCGTGTTTTCCTTCGGCCTGGTGGCGTTTGGCTTCCTCGGCATGGGGCCGGTGACGATCGCCGTCGACAGCTATGGCCCGGTCACCGACAACGCGCAGTCGGTCTATGAACTCTCGACCATCGAGCAGATTCCCGGCATCGAGAAAGAAGTCAAGGAGACCTTCGGCTTCACCATCAATTTCGACAAGGCCAAGGATTTGCTGGAAGAAAACGACGGCTGCGGCAACACCTTCAAAGCCACCGCCAAGCCGGTGCTGATCGGCACGGCGGTCGTCGGCGCGGCGACCATGGTGTTCTCGATCATCATGCTGCTGACCAACGGCCTGGTGGATAACGTCAGCCATCTGTCGATGCTGCATCCGCCGTTCCTGCTCGGTCTGATCAGCGGCGGCGCGACCATCTTCTGGTTCTCCGGCGCTTCCACGCAGGCCGTGTCGACCGGCGCTTACCGCGCGGTGGAGTTCATCAAGCAAAACATGAAACTCGACGAAGGCTCGACCAAGGCCAGCGTCGAAGACAGCAAGCGGGTCGTCGCCATCTGCACCCTGTACGCGCAGAAAGGGATGTTCAACATTTTCCTGGCGGTCTTTTTCGGCACGCTGGCCTGCGCGTTCATCGAACCGTTCTTCTTCATCGGTTATTTGATCTCGCTGGCCATCATCGGCCTGTATCAAGCGGTATTCATGGCCAACGCCGGCGGCGCGTGGGACAACGCCAAGAAAGTCGTCGAAACCGAACTGCGCGCCAAGGGCACCGAGCTGCACGACGCCGCGATCGTCGGCGACACCGTGGGCGATCCGTTCAAGGACACCAGCTCGGTCGCCATGAACCCGATCATCAAGTTCACCACCCTGTTCGGCCTGCTCGCCGTGGAAATGGCCGTCGGCATGACGACGCAAGGGCTGCAAGGTTGGGCGTGGGTATTGGCCGCGATCTTCCTGGCGCTCAATTTCATCTTCGTCTATCGCAGCTTCTACGGGATGCGCATCGAACAGTGAGCGTTGTTTGATTGCGTGATTAAAAAGGCCGTCGTGATGACGGCCTTTTTTATTTTCTCCGCAAAACCGGTTTGCGGAGAAATTTAAGTATTTTATTTGTAGAGAATGGTTTACAATCTGACCATATAACTTCATCTTTGTAAACTTCTATCTTTTCCATTTTCGCCAAAAAACGCCATGTTCAGTATCCGCCTTCAAAATGCCCGCAAAGCGGCGGGCCTGTCGTTGCGCGAGTTGGGCGAGCGTGTGGAACTGACGCATTCCGCCATTAAAAAATACGAAGATGGGCAAGCTACTCCGGGAAGCGCGGTGCTCATTCGGTTGGCGCAGGCACTTTCGGTGCGCATCGAATATTTTTTCCGCCAGGAAACTCTGAAGCTGGAAGGTATCGAGTATCGCAAGCGGAGCGCCCTGGGGAAAAAGCAACTGGACGCGATTACGTACAAAGTGCTTGACCAGATTGAGCGGCGTATCGAACTGGAAAGTTTATTTCCGCGACCGCCGATCAAGGAATTTGCTCCGGTTGAAGGTCTAGCCGATGTCATTAACGATATGGCGCAAATCGATGAACTTGCCGAAACGGTGCGCCTTGCCTGGCAGCTTGGATTCGATCCCATTCTCGATCTGGTAGACACGCTGGAAACTAATGGCGTGCGCGTATTCATGGTCGACACGGAGGGAAACAGCAGATTCGACGGGCTGGCGGCGCACGCTGGGATGATGCCGATCATCGTCGTTTGCCGGTCTTGGCTGGGCGACCGACAGCGGCTGACATTGGCGCATGAATTAGGGCATTTGATACTGAAAGGCCGATTGTCCAAGACACTTGATGAAGAACGCGCCTGCCACCGTTTCGCGGGCGCTTTTCTGTTGCCGCGTGCCTCCATTTTGCAGGAACTGGGTGAACATCGAACAAAAATAGAACTGAAGGAACTTTCGTTGCTGAAGGATGAGTTCGGACTTTCCATGTCCGCCATTCTTTACCGGGCGCGTGATTTAGGCATCATCAGCGAGAGCTATCACAAGTCAAAAATAAAATGGTTTTCCATGAATGGATGGCTTCGCCATGAGCCGGGACGGGCGTTCCCTTCTGAAAAGGCGCATGTTTTCGAGCAAATGGTTTTTCACGCCTTGGCGGAAGGTTATATTGGCGAATCCAAAGCGGCGGAGTTGATGAACCAGACTTTGGCCGATTTTCAGCATCTTCGGTCGGTAGGGAGCGGCGATGCTGCTGCTGGTCAGTGATGCGAACATTCTGATCGACATTGACGTAGGCGAACTGAACACGCCCATGTTCAGCCTCGGAAATCATGGTTACCAGTTTGCAGTGCCGGATGTACTCTTTGAGCAGGAACTGAAAGCACGACACGCATATCTGTTGGAATTGGGCCTGCAGACGCGCGAACTGTCAGAAGTCGATGTGAGAGCGGTTTTCGCACTATCGCGGAAATATGCCGCGCCCAGCCGAATGGATTTGTTCGCGCTGGCGCTCGCCAAAAAAGAAAGCTGCCCATTGCTGACCGGAGACGCGCACTTGAGAATAGCGGCAAAAGCGGAAAGCGTGGAAGTCAAGGGTACTCTCTGGTTGATTCGGGAAATGCTGGAAAAATGCTTGATTTCCGTGAGCATCGCCCGTTTGTCACTGAAAAAGATGGCTGGCAATGGGCGGCGCTTGCCTTGGGAAGAAGCGGAGAAAATCATCAAGAATTTTGAAAGCCGCCAGGGCTGATTTACCCTTTGTGGTAAGAAATGGCGTCAAGTAATGTAAGGTTCATGTGTCATCCAAATCGAGCGCCAGTTCCGCAAGCGGCTGCCGGGTGCGATGTGGGGGATGTAGCGCTCGCTGGCGAGTTGGAGCACGAGGCGATTGCGTTCGAGGGCGGTGGCGCGGGTGGTGCGGGCGATCGTTGGTGGGAAGGCGGTGAGCACGAGAAGCCGGTTTTCGTCGAGGGCGTTTTTTTCGGTGGAATCGGGCCAGTAGTCGCGCATGCCGCGCGCCAACACCTTGACGGCGCGGCCTTGGCGGCGCAGGAGCGAGGTGAGGACCTGTTGTTCCAGCGGGGAATGAAAGCCGCTCACCAGAACGCGACCCGCCCGCGCCCATTGCGCCACGAGGTCGAGGGTTTCGATCAGCACATTCGCGGGGCAGGCGCGGGAAGCGATGAAGCCCAGAAGCAGTTCCGCCAGCAAGTTCGCGTTGCCCACGCCGATCAGGCGTGACGCTTGTTCAGGAGGCAGGCGTTGGGCAAGGCGCGGCGGCAAGGTGAGCGGTACGGGGGTCATGCTTCGTCGTCGGCCTCATCGTCACCAAAGTCGGTTTTCACCGTCTGCGTGTAAAACAGTTCGAAGTCATCCCACACGGGTGCAAAACCAAAGGCTTCGGCAAACAGAGCGTCGGATTTGTCAGTAACGCTGCGGCACTTGGCAAGGTTGTAGTTGCCCACGCGCTTGCCTGCGTTGAGCTTGTACTGCACGGCTTCACCCACTGCCGCTTTCAGTTCGGCAACGATGGGCTTGAGTTTCTTTTGCATCTCCGAGGTTAGCCGGTCGGGGACAAGTGGCAAATCAGCGAACATCCATTTGGTGACATGGAAGTCGTCACCAATGGCAATCCAGAAGCCGAGTTCAATCTTGCCATTCAGCAGCAGAAAAGCCGCATCGCGGCTTCCAGCAGACTGGAAGCTGATATTGCCGAATTGTGTCTGAGGGATACGCCTAGCTTTTGTATCGAAACACGGTGCTTCCTGATGCGTGAACGAAAGCCAGTTGTAAGCTGTTTTTTTGAAATGCAGCATGTGTGCGGTAGCGCGGCGGCTCAACAGGGTTTCGACCGTGCGGCCGCTAGGTGCAAGATGCCGCTCGAAAGCATCGACCAAACTCTGCGTGTTGAGCTTGGGAATACGGCCTTTCCACAAACCGGGTTGGAATGCCGCGTAGGACAGCGTGGCGAGCAGATGAGACCGCGCTTCGCCAAACCAGCGGTGCAGGCGCGATGTGAATTGCTGGCCTTGCGTTCTGCCGAGCTTGCCGATATGGATGGTATTGCGCACGCGCACATCGGCGGCGAACAGCGCAGCGGGGATACGTCCGTAATGCGAAAACCAGTTGGCGCGATAGCGGGTGTAGAGTAACTGGCGCAAGGCGTCGAAATCGCCGCTGAAAGAAAGGCTCAAGGGAACAATCATGCCGGTGCGAGCTTTGGGACTGGCAATGGCCGTCACACGCTCCAGACACCAGGCGTAAATGTCGGAACAATCCGCCGTTGCGTAGCCTTGCACCGAATAGCCGGTAACTTTGCGCTTGGCCACATACGGCGGATTCCCGATGACCACATCAAATCCACCCTCGCGCATCACGCCATAGAACTCGGCGAACCAGTGAAAAGGCTGATGGCTTTCGCGCCAAGCGGCGAAAGGTCTGGTCTTGTCCGGGGCGATGCCATATTCCCGCGCCAGATATTTGTCCAGTTCCAGACTCAAGTTAGCCAGCTTGTCGCGCAGGCGCTTCTTGTCTTCTGCCGTAGGCGGCTTTTGGCTGTAACTGGTCTGCTGTTCGCGGAAGCGGTCGAACAGGTCGGGCATATCCGCGATGTTGGCCTTGATTTCGGCACGGTGCGGTTGGTCGCTGGCAAGGTTGTTGGCTGCGTCGAACTGCGCCTCTGTCGCGTACCCCACCAGCGTGTTGCCCGCGCGGATGTTAAAGTCGATGTCCGGCAAGGGTTCCAGTTCGCGGCCGCTATCCACTTGCGAGACGAGTTTCAAAAACAGGCGCAATTTACAGATTTCCACCGCCTCGTCCATGATGTCCACACCGAACAGGTTGTGCAGGATGATGTTCTTGTAGATGTAGTAGCGGCGCGAGGGGTGTTTGTCTACTTCTTCCAGTATTTTGACGAAATCCGCCGCGCCCGTCTTGCCCAATTTCTTCGCGTCCTCGACAAAGCCTTCCATGCGGTCCAGACAGGCTTCATAGAGCGGCTCCAGCACACCCAGCGCGGCGAACAGGAAAGCGCCGGAGCCGCAGGTCGGGTCGAGGATGGCGATGCCGTGGCGGAAAATTCCGTTCGATTTTTCCGGCACACGCCCAACGATGGCTTGCCACACCGCGCGCAGCAAATCGGGACTGGTCGCGGTGTCGATCACATCTTGCATGAACTGGCGGATGTCCAGATTCAGCGTGATCAAATCGTCGACATTCTGAACTTCCCCCGCCGCCAGCTTTTGGCGTATCGCCAGACACCGTTGACGACGGTCGACGTACTCGCGCCAGGTTTCCGTCGGCAAAGTGCCGTGCTCGCCGGTGGCGGTTGAAAAATTCGCATTGCCCAAGTTGTATCGCTTGTCGAACATCCGCGCCTTCGGGTCTTTCATGCCCGTTTGCACGAAATCGGGCAAGGCGGCCTCCGGCACCATCGCGCCCTTGGCGTCGACGACACCCTTTTTCATGGCCGGATAAATGTAATCGTCCGGGTGCGTCTGCAAGAGCTTCCATACCGAAGCCTCGCCCTCGAACGCTACCTTGCAACGCTCACGCGTCCGTTCCAACAAGTGAGGAATCACCGTGTATTTGCTGATGTAGCCGGTGATGTCTTCCTTGGTGTAGTACGCCCCCATCTGCTTCTGGTTGATGAACTTCTCGAAGATGTATCCGAGCACGTCCGGGTTGATTTCCCTGCCCGACGACAAGGGGCGGTCGTCCAGATGCCAGTCCCAGGCATCAAAGAAGGCAAAGAGTCGCTTGAAGGCTTCGTCCGGCACATCGAGTTTGGGATTGGCTTCTTCGATGTCGTGCAGGGAGAACAGGCCACCGTTCAAATAGGGCACATCACCGATCAGCCCGGCAAGTTTGGGATCGCGTTCATTTCTGGCTTGCCCCAGCCCCTCATGAAACAGGCGGCGCAGAAACTGGCGGTAAAAGCTGTGGAACTTGCCCTCGCCCGCCGTAGCCCGCACCTGTTCCATGCGCTTGGCAAGGTAGTTTTCGTCACCGTCCAGAAAACCCTTTTTCTGGATGAAATAGATGAACATCAGGCGATTCAACATCAATGAGGCGTACCACGCCTGATCGGCGGTGGATTCCAGGCCCTTGATGAATTCGGCAAAGGCTTCGTGCTGAGTCTTGAACTCGTCGTAGAAGCGCCTGGAAACGCGATCGCGGTCAAAAGCGTCACGAATCCGCACGGTAACTGCGGACAAAGTAAGGGCTTCTTCTTCGTCCAGCGTGAAAAGGATGCAGGAAAGTTTTTGTCGAAGGGCTTCGCCGCTTTGCCCCTTGTGCCAAGTGTGGGTGCGCGTACTCGAAGGCTGGCCCGGTGCGCGCGACACCCATAGCCAGGTGAGCATGGTTTTATCGTTGCCGGAAAAGACCAGCAAGTGCTCATGAGCCAGTTTCCGGGCTTCCTGCTCGATTTTAAGCAGCACCGAGCGCATCGGAATATTACCGGAAGCCTCCTCCGGTGAACAGCAGAATACCGCGACGCCTCGCTTCTGGGCCAACTGGGGCAACGTGAAACTGCCATCCTCGATCTTGACGATTTTAGGGTCGAGATTTGGACGATCCCAACCGAGTTCCCCGATAAACAATTTCTTCAGATCGAAACCGTCAAGCAACTCCTGAAAACGGCGCGCGTTCATCATTACGGTATCTCCTTTTCCAGTCAGGCCAGACCCATCGAGCAGATGAGCTGGGGTTCGCGCTGCCGGTCTTCGTCCTCTTCGATTACGCACAGGCGTTCGTCTTCCCTGAGCGAGAATACGAGTTCGGCCAATTGGTGATCGCCAATGCCGGCTTTCAACTGACGGTTGAGGCTGTCCGTGGCCGACTGGCGAAGCGGGTAGCGGTAGATTTCCTCCAACACTTTCTCAAGACGGCGGACGTATTCATCCGTGATGAAAAGATCGCGCTTGCCGTCCAGGGATTCGTGAAAACGCTTGAGCCGTTCGTAAGTCTTGAAACGCGCTCCGGAAGGACGCCCCAACGCGCCGCCTGTGGTTTTCTCTTCATGAACGATGAAATCCAGCCCTTTTTGGGTGAGCGCGTGGTGATTCTCGCCGCGCGGTAGGGCGGGCGTACTGGCGGAACACGCAGCGGCTTTCAGGATGGTGAGTTGCGATTGGGTGACGGACGCGCCGTTTTCGTCGATCCACGTCAAGGCGTCATAGTCGTGTGCGGTGCGCATGTAGACCAGCGCGCCCTTGCGTTCGGAAGTATTGGCGTCGGCGGTCTTGGTCGCGTATACCACATCGGGCATTTTCTCGATCTTCCCGGCGAGCATCGAGTCGGCGTCCGTGGCGTTTTTCCAGATCTGATAGGCATAGGAAGCCAGGTCGACTTCGGTGTCGCTGTCGTCGTCGAGAACACCGTCCTTTTCGGTGTACAGGTCGCGCAGCAAAGCGTTGCCGTTCGGGTGGTCGTCGAAAAAGCTCTCGTCGGAACCCACGACCTCGGCGTTCTCGGAGAGGCGTTGCTTGACGCGGGCGCGCAGCCGGATGATCCGCTCGATGCCATCAGTGGGAACGAAGCAATAACACAAAATGATGTCCGACTTCTGCCCGATGCGGTCGACACGTCCGGCGCGCTGAATGAGGCGGATGATGGCCCAGGGCAGGTCGTAATTGACCACGATGTGGGCGTCTTGCAGGTTTTGGCCTTCCGAAAGCACGTCGGTAGCGATCAAGACGCGCAATTCGTCGGCTTTGCGGATGTTGCGCTGACCGTTGGATTCCGGGGAAAAGCGGTTGGCGAGCGCCGTCGGGTCTTTGCTTTGCCCGGTGGCTTCCTCGACTTGGCCGATGCCGCGCGCGGCAAGCTGGTTTTTCAGGTAACGGGCGGTGTCGGCGAACTGGGTGAACACGAGCAGCTTATCGCGCGGATGCTTCTGCGTGATGAGATCGACCAGCGCGGCGAGCTTGGCATCCTTGTCTACCTTCCATTCGCCGCATTCGTCCAGCAGTTGCAGCAGCGCACGGGCATCGGCGAGCAAATTCCTGGCGAGCGCCCTGATGAACAGGGAACCCGGCAGCCACTTGAAGCGTTTTTTCAACGGGCCGGAGTACGACTTGTATATCTCGGCGGCGTGCCGGCGGTAATCGTCCTCAATGCGCAAGCCATTGGCGGCGAAGGAGTCCGGGGCGGACGATTTCGTGTCGTCACCACCTTCTTCTTCCGCTTCGACGGTGATTTCCGCATCGTCGTCGTAATAACGAGGGTCGAGCATTTCCGCGCCCTGCGTGCCCAGCGGGACGTCCAGACCGTTTTCGAGGGCGTGCAGCACGATGAAATTGCGCAGGATATGCCGTTCGATGGACAGCAAAAAAGCTGGCCCAGCACTTTCGAGGCGCTTGAACAAATTGGTTCGGCAGAACCCCATGAGTCTTGTTCCGGCGCGGGACAGGTCTTCGATGATTTCCGCCTGTTGCCGCGTTGGGGACGTTTTGGGGTTTGTCGCGACGTAGTTGCCCAAGCCGTAACGCGGCAGCTTTAGATGTTCGATGGTGCTGACGACGGCGTTGGAATACAGCCGCGCGTAAGGGTCGTTCGGGTCGGCGTCGTCGATTCTGAAGCTCAAGTTCTTGGGCAGGCGTTTGGGGAAATAGGATTTTTCCCCGTCGGAAAACTGCAAATACTTCCCGTGTTCGTCCTCATGGGCGTAGTTCTGCATGATGAAGCCGCGCGTGCGGCGCACCATGTACAGACGCATCAGGTCGCGCCAATCGTCTGAAAATTCACTTTTCTCGAAGGCCGCCAGCGAACGGACACCGCATTGATGGCGGCGCGTGAATTCGTGTGGTGATAGTCGCAAATAGTATTGACGTATTTCCGGCCCCTTTTGCAACCCATCTTTCATACCATATGCGGTGGTTGCTCAGTCCATGCAACACTATATATTGTGGTGAAAAGGCAAC
>JAITNL010000013.1 GCA_031290495.1 Accumulibacter sp. | reverse complement strand
TCGGCGTCCTGGATATGCCGCCGATCCTCGCGCAAATGCACGGTTATTCCGTCCGCCCCGCCAATGTGCGCCTCGACGGCGGCCCAGACGGGTTCCGGCTCGTAGGTCTGGCGCGCCTCGCGGATGGTCGCCACGTGGTCGATATTGACACCCAGTTCAATCATGGTTCCTGTAACTCCAGAAAAATCTTGCGTGTTTCCAAGCCCTTGCCGCCCAGGTAATGAGCGATCAGGGTTCTCATCAATTGCTTGGCTTCGAGCAACGAACGCGGATCGGAAAGATCTCCGGCATAGAGGTCGATCAAGGTCTTGCCGCTGATGGCTAACGCCGCTTCGTCATCCTCCCGCAGGCATACCGGGCCGCGTTCGATCTCGTAAGCATAATACCGCGCCTGATCGATGGGCCGCCCCTGCTCGTCGTGCTTCAGGGTCAAACCGTAACCGAGTTCCTGAAGAAACGCCCGCTCAAAAAGGCGGATATCCGACTCTTTCGGACCATCGGCGAAGCGGCGCAAGGTTTCCGCGTAAACCGAGAACAGGCGCGCGTGTGGGTCCTCTCGCGGCAGCAGCACCAGCAACAGCTCATTGAGATAATAGCCGCAAAAGAGTGCCCGTCCGGATAGCAGCGGCTGCCCGCCTTGCCATTCGGCCTTGATGATCGTTTTGATCTCTCCCTTTCCCGCCCAGGAGATTTCCAGCGGCTGAAACGCCATCAATACTCCGCGCAAAGCCGAACGCGGACGCCGCGCGCCACGGGCCATCAAGGCGACACGGCCAAAATCCCGCGCAAAGGCCTCGACGATCAAACTGGTTTCGCGGAACGGGTAAGTGTGCAACACGAACGCCGGTTGACCATCGACCTTGTGCACTTGCCCTTGCATCGTTTTTCACTCGTAACCGAGGCTTTTGAGCAAGCGCTCGTCGTCCGACCAGCCCGATTTGACCTGAACGAAGACCTCCAGAAAAACTTTCCCGGCGAACAGGCGTTCCATGTCCTGGCGCGCTTCAGTGGCGATCCGCTTGAGTGTCTGCCCCCCCTTGCCGATGACGATGCCCTTGTGCGCCGGCCGGTCGACGACGATGGCCGCGCTGATGCGCCGCAGCGCGCCATCCTGCTCGAACTGTTCGATGTTCACCGTCGCGGCATAGGGCAACTCGTCCCCCAACCAGCGAAACAGTTTCTCCCGGATATATTCCGCCGCCAGGAAGCGTTCGCTGCGGTCGGTAATCTCGTCCTCACCGAAGAGTATCTCGCCGTGAGGCAGATGCTTCTTCACCTCGGCGAGCAAATCCTCGACTTGGGTACCCTTGGCCGCACTCACCGGAACGATGGCGGCAAACGGAAACGCTTCCGGAAAGCTGGCCAACATCGGCAGGAGCGTCATTTTGTCCTTGAGCCGATCGACCTTGTTGATGGCCAGTACAACCGGCCTGTCTTTCGGCAAAAGACGGATCACCGCCTGGTCCTTGGCGTCGAAACTTCCGGCTTCGATCACCAGAACCACGACATCCACGCCAGCCAGCGCCTCGGTCACGCCGCGATTCATTGCCCGGTTCAAGGCTCCTGTATGGCGCGTCTGAAATCCGGGCGTATCGACGAAAATGAATTGGGCGTCAGGTCGGGTCAGGATGCCGGTGATCTTGTGGCGGGTGGTCTGCGCCTTGCGTGAAACGATACTGATCTTTTCGCCGATCAGGCGGTTGAGCAGGGTAGACTTGCCGACGTTCGGCCGGCCGACGATGGCGACATAGCCCGCTTTCAGCTCACCCATGGACTTGCAGCTTTTCCAGTGCTCTTTCCGCCGCGATCTGTTCGGCCGCGCGACGGCTGCTGCCCTGGCCTTCGGCCGTGATCCGCAGACTGTCGACCTCGCAAACGATGGTGAATAGCTGCGCATGCGCCTTGCCGTCGGTCGCGGCCAATACATATTTCGGCAAAGGCAAGCGCTTGCCCTGCAAATATTCCTGGAGGCAGGTCTTGGCGTCCTTGGCCGGTTTTCCTGGAACGATGCCGGCGAACATGCCCTCATACAGGCGAACGATCACCCGGCTCGCGCCATCGAATCCGCCATCCAGCCATACGGCGCCGAAAACCGCCTCCAGGGCATCGGCCAGAATCGAGGGGCGGCTGGCGCCGCCACTTTTCAGTTCTCCCTCGCCGAGTCTGAGATGTTCCCCGAGCGATAGCGACAACGCCAACTGGTGCAGGCTGTCCTGGCGGACGAGATTGGCGCGCAAGCGCGACATGTCTCCCTCGGACATCCGCGGAAAGCGTTCGTAGAGTTGCTGGGCAATTACCGCGTCGAGAACCGAATCGCCAAGAAACTCAAGCCGCTCGTTGTGCGGTGAGCTGTGGCTACGGTGGGTCAACGCCGTGTTCAGCAAGGAAACATCCACAAAGCGATAATCGACCGCTCTTTCGAGAAAATGGGTCATTCGCTTTGTTTAGTGTCCCCTCGACGATCCCTGAAAATCGAGCAGCAAACTGACATTGAGAAACAGGTGAATGCGTGACTCGTAGGCGAAGGCGACAATGACTTCGCCCCCCTCTTTGGATATCTCCAGATCGGCCGCCGTGATCGTTTTGATGCCATCTATGTCGGCATAACGATCGAAAGCCTGACGGATTTCGGCCACCGTCCTGCCGTCCACATCGTTCGCCGTGCGCGCCACGATCTCCTTGATCTTGTAAAAATCGATAACCTCCGGAAGCACCTTTATTCCCAATAGGGCCACCATACAAATGATGATGACCCAGACTATCAGCCCGGACACGGTAATTCCTCGTTGGTATTTCATAGTCACATTCCTCACTTGATAGATGATCCAATACGTTTCATGTTACTGAAATTGAGCCAGATGAAAAACGCTTTTCCGACGATGTTCTCGTCCGCAACGAACCCCCAGAATCGGCTGTCTTCACTGTTGTCCCGATAGTCGCCCATCATGAAATAATGGCCTTCCGGAACGGTACAGATCACACCCGAATTATTGTAAAGGCAATTCTCCCAATATGGAAACCGCGACGCGTCGCGTATGAACGCTGGCGCATCCGGGTCGTTGAGCACGCGATATTCCACGCCTTCGCCTCCCTCGATGAATTGCTGGGAATAATACAGGCGCTCCGGATGCTGATAATCGTCGATCCGGCGCTTTTCGACCGGCTTTCCGTTGATGCTCAGTTGCTTGTTCTGGTAGGCGACCTTGTCGCCCGGCACGCCGATCACGCGCTTGATGTAGTCAAGCGATGGATTCTTCGGATAACGAAAGACCATCACCTCGCCCCGCTGCGGCGTGTTGATGTCGATGATCTTCCTGTCGATTATCGGAAGACGAATTCCGTAGGTGAATTTGTTGACCAGGATGAAGTCGCCCACCAGCAGCGTCGGAGTCATCGACCCCGACGGAATCTTGAACGGCTCAACGATGAACGAACGCAGCACGAAGACGAGCAGGATGACCGGAAAAAAACTCGCCCCGTACTCTACCCACCAGGGATCCTTGACGCCGGGCGCCCTGCGCTTGCGGAACACCAGCAGATCGGCAAACCAGATGGCGCCGCTCACGATCAAAAGGCAAAACAGGATCAATGCAAAATTCACGGCAACTCCTTTATTTGTCGACGCGGAGGACCGCCAGAAACGCTTCCTGCGGAATCTCGACCGATCCGACCTGTTTCATGCGTTTCTTGCCCGCTTTCTGTTTTTCCAGCAGCTTGCGCTTGCGCGTAATATCTCCGCCATAACACTTGGCCAGCACGTCCTTGCGCATCGCCTTGACGTTTTCGCGCGCGACGATGTTCGAACCGATGGCCGCCTGAATGGCGACATCGTACATCTGGCGCGGAATCAGCGAGCGCATCCGCGACGCCAGATCGCGTCCCCGATAAACTGAATTGGCGCGATGCACAATGACCGAAAGCGCGTCGACCTTCTCGCCGTTGATCAGAATGTCGAGCTTGACCACGTCCGCCGCCCGAAATTCCTTGAACTCGTAATCCAGCGACGCGTAACCCCGCGACACCGATTTGAGTTTGTCGAAAAAATCCATCACCACTTCGGCCATCGGCATTTCGTAAACCAGCTGCACCTGACGCCCGTGATAGGTGATGTCGACCTGATTTCCGCGCTTCTGGTTGCACAAAACGATGACGTTGCCGATATAGTCCTGCGGCACGAAAACGGTGATCGTGATGATCGGCTCGCGGATTTCTAGAATCCTGGTCGGATCGGGCAGCTTGGCTGGATTTTCGATTTGAATGACGTTGTTGTCGCGCGTCACCACCTCGTACACCACCGTCGGCGCGGTGGTGATCAAGTCCTGATCAAATTCGCGCTCAAGCCGTTCCTGTACGATTTCCATGTGCAGCAACCCCAGGAAACCGCAGCGGAAACCGAAACCGAGCGCTTGCGAAACCTCCGGCTCGTAACGCAGCGAAGCGTCGTTCAGTTTGAGTTTTTCGAGCGCCTCGCGCAACGCGTCGTACTGACTCGCCTCGACCGGATACAGCCCGGCGAAAACCTGCGGCTTGATTTCCTTGAAACCGGGCAAGGCTTCTCTGGCTGGACGTTCGGCGGAAGTCAGCGTGTCGCCGACCTTGGCCGCCTGCAATTCCCTGACGCCGGCGATCACGTAACCGACCTCGCCCGCCGTCAGCGCGTCCCGCCGCGCCGCCTTGGGCGTAAACACGCCGACCTCCTCGCACAGATAATTCGCGCCGCTGGATACGAACCGCACCTTGTCCTTCGGACGCAAAACGCCGTCGACCACGCGCGCCAGCATGACCACGCCGACGTAGTTGTCGAACCAGGAATCGACCAGCAACGCCTTGAGCGGCGCGTCGGGATCGCCCGACGGCGCGGGAATGCGCGCGATGATCGTTTCCAGGACGTCCTCGACCCCCAGCCCGGTCTTGGCCGACGCCAGCACGGCATCCGACGCGTCGATCCCGATGACGTCCTCGATTTCCTGTCGCGCGTTGTCCGGCATGGCGGAGGAAAGGTCGATCTTGTTCAGCACTGGAACGACTTCCACGCCCAGATCGATGGCGGTGTAACAGTTGGCGACGGTCTGCGCCTCGACGCCCTGGGAAGCGTCGACGACCAGCAAGGCGCCCTCGCAGGCCGACAGCGAACGCGACACTTCATAAGAAAAATCGACGTGACCCGGCGTATCGATCAGATTCAGGTTATAAACCTGCCCGCTACGGGATTTGTATTGCAGCGCCGCCGTCTGCGCCTTGATGGTAATACCGCGTTCCCGCTCGATATCCATCGAATCGAGCACCTGCTCTTCCATCTCCCGGTCGGACAAACCACCGCAAAGATGGATGATCCGATCGGCCAGCGTCGACTTGCCGTGATCGATATGAGCGATGATCGAGAAATTTCGGATGAATTGCAGTTGCATTATCCTGGATAACCGCGGTTGGACGCGCCCGATAGGTGAGCGGCAAAAATATCAGGAAAGATTGCCATTACACAGCCTCAATAGGAAAAATAAGCGGACAACTGCAATTTTCAGGATTATGCCTTACCCTCGCGGCCACGCCGCAGCTGTGAAAAAGGGTGCCAGCGGGCACCCCCCTCATCGACACCGCCAGAAAGAAGGGGATTTTAACGTATTTCTCTCGAATAATCACGGGCTTTGCTTATATCTACAGGGCAATCGTCCGAATCTCATTGGACAGTGGGGCGGATGTGGCCGAATAGCCTTCAAGACAACGAGGATTGGCCTAATAATGGAATCAGGCAATCCGTATGCCGAGGAAACCTTGCGAAAGGTTCCCGCGACCAATCCGGAAAACGTGGCAGTCTACGATATCTGCACAAGATAAATCAATACTGTAGTATAGATAGGAAACTTGCAACACACTGCGGAAAGCGTAAACTGGTCTGCTCCCGACAGAAGCGCACGCCTACCCTACAGGATCGAAGAATCATGCAGAACATCGACTGGAGCAGTTTGACCTTCAAATATATGAATGTGCGCTGTCACCTCCGCAGTGTGTGGCGCGACGGAGCGTGGAGCGCGTTGGAGATCGCCGAGGAACCGTATCTGAAAATGCACATCGCGGCGACCTGTCTGCATTACGGGCAGGAGGCCTTCGAGGGTCTCAAGGCGTTCCGCTGCAAGGACGGCAAGGTGCGCGTTTTCCGTCCGCAAGCCAATGGCGAACGCATGTTCAACACCGCGCAACGGGCCTGCATGGCGCAGGTGCCGATTGACATGTTCGTAGACGCGGTCAAGCAGGTGGTCAAGGCGAACGAGGATTTCGTGCCGCCCTACGGCACAGGCGGGTCGATGTACATCCGTCCGCTGCTGATCGGTACCGGGGCGCAGATTGGCGTCGCCCCGGCGGACGAGTACACCTTCCTGGTGATGGTCATGCCGGTGGGCCCGTACTACAAGGGCGGGCTCAAGCCGGTGCGCGCGCTGATCGTGGACGACTGGGACCGCGCCGCGCCGCAAGGCATGGGCGATGTCAAGGTCGGCGGCAACTATGCCGCAAGCCTGTACGCGCACGAGTCGGCGAAGCACGCGGGCTACCCGGTGGAACTCTATCTGGACGCCAAGACGCACCGTTTCGTCGAGGAATTCGCCACCTCCAACTTCATCGGCATCACCAGGGACGGCGTCTACGTGACGCCCGATTCGCGCTCGGTGCTGCCGAGCGTGACCAACAACACGCTCAAGCAGATCGCGGCCGATCTGGGCATGAAGGTCGAGGTGCGCCCGGTGCCGTTCGAGGAGATCGAGACCTTCGCCGAGATCGCCGCGTGCGGCACCGCCGTGGTGGTGACGCCGGTCTGCGAGATCACGCGCGGCAACAAGGTCATCAAGACCGGCGATCCCGACGGCTGCGGGCCGGTGCTGCAAAAGCTCTACGACACCGTGCAGGGCATCCAGTACGGGCGGTTGCCGGACACGCACAACTGGTGCGCCGGACTGTGACGCGGAGCAGACGCAGCGGCTGAATTTCGCCATGCCGCCGCCGCTCCCGCTCCCGCTGCTCTCCGCCCGTCTGTCGCTGGCGCCCGACGGCACGCCGGTTTCGGATATCTACGGCGACATCTATCATTCGGCGGCTGGAGGACACGCGCAGGCGCTGCACGTTTTTCTGGCCGGAAACGGACTGCCGGAACGCTGGCGCGGAGGTGACTCGTTGGTCATTCTGGAAACCGGGTTTGGCCTGGGGGTGAATTTTCTGGCGACCTGGCTGGCCTGGCGGAACGATGCGCGGCGCTGTCGGACACTACGCTTCATTTCGCTCGAAAAACACCCGTTCGCCGCTGATGATTTAGCCATCGCCCATGCCATCTGGCCGGAATTCGCCGAACTGTCGGCCCTGTTGCGCACCCGCTGGCCCAAGCTTGTCGCGGGAGAACACCGGATCGAACTGGAAGGTGGAGGCATCGATCTCCGGCTCGTCTTCGGTGACGCCACGGAAACCTTGCCCAGGCTGGACGGCGCGGTGGACGCCTTCTATCTCGATGGCTTTTCGCCAGCGAAAAATCCCGACCTGTGGTCGCCGGCCATCTGCCAAAATCTTGCGCGTCTGGCCGGGCCGAACGCTACGCTGGCAACCTGGTCGGTGGCCGGTGGTGTGCGGCGGGCGTTGAGCGCGGCGGGGTTTGCCGTGGAAAAACGCACGGGGTTTGCCGGCAAACGGCAGATGCTCGTTGGCCGCCATGCTTGATGCATATCTCTTTTTGCGAACCACGGCAGCGTCATCTTCCCCAAGCGCTTCCCGCTTCCCGCGACTCGGGTTCGGTCGATATTTCATGAGGCGATCAGCGCTGGTTTTGTCGCGGTTCGCTTTGCTTACCACGAACTATACGCGCTGATCGGCGCGGATATCTGAAATGACCCGCGCCAAGCCAGCGTCCGCCGTAGTTGGCAAAGACGCGAACCGCTGGAGATCGATCCCCGGACGGCGCTTCGCTTGTCAATATATGGACGGATTATGCTTGCTGGTGTTTTTGCATCACAATATATCCATCTTTTATAGAGCATCCTTAATCTTGTTGATTGCACTCTCGGATTTCCGCCTTGCTTCTTCGGCCGACTTTTTATTTATGGCTTCAACGGTTTCAATATGCATAAGAATGTAATAACGACCAATCAATTCACTACACCCATCCCCAAATGCGTGAGTTTTGAGCAATGCTTGAATGCCATTCTTTGCAGGCCACAGAAGGCTTTCCGTTCCCGAAAGGTACTCAAATGTTGCCCCCATCTTGTTGGAACATTTTGTCGTTCCCAATTTTCCTATCTTCCTTGTGGGTTCTCCGTACTTTTGAAATAACGCATTCAACATTGCTTCTGAATCGAAAAGCATTACTTCGACTTTGTACACTGTTCCATTTTGTAGGGAAACAGTGGCCATTTTATTATCAAGCTGGCTTAATCCGACAAAAAAGGAGCTATTTTTACTATCCTCAAGTTTTTTGGGATCTCTCACAAGTACTTTCAGTTCCTCCAGTGTAGTTTTTCCGGGGGTTATTCCTGCAATGGATGTCAGCTGTGCGTTTGCGGGAAAAAATATCAGAATCCCGATCAATGCAATAACACTTCTCATAATTATTGACACACCAAATAAACTCTGCAATTTTTTGCCAGACATGTCATAATGGTGATATGGAAAATGAATTGAGAACAAACGCGGTACGGTTAAGTCCGGAACAGCAATACGAGATTCGCAAAGGCATCATCCGTCTTTACAAGAAA
>JAITNL010000145.1 GCA_031290495.1 Accumulibacter sp. | reverse complement strand
TGTTGCCTGTTGCCTGTTGCCTGTTGCCTGTTGCCTGTTGCCTGTTGCCTGTTGCCTGTTGCCTGTTGCCTGTTGCCTGTTGCCTGTTGCCTGTTGCCAATATTGTATGCGGACTTTCTGAAATGTCAATAGCAAAATGCGTATTCATGATATTTTTCCTTAAAAAAATGAGAATTGATGAAGCTTGGCGAGTGTATACCTGACACGCGGTTTTTCATCGTTTTTTGCGGGATTGTCACGAGTTTTTCAGGTTTGTCAGCTTTGGCGCGCGCTTGGGTCATCCTTGCCCCCGAAAACTCAAGACCGCCGCCATCCGGAGTATCAGGAGTATCCGGCTGGCGCCCTGAAGACGGGCGGAATTTGACGCTCCGGCCCTGAATACCCCTTAAAGTTTCCAGACAATTTTCCATTATGGGGTTAATATTGCCGACTATTATCGTTCGGTGCCCTGGAAACTTATCAGGGCTTTGCCCCCAATGTCTGCCCCTTACTTCTTCTTCAGACCAATTCTTGCTCCCGACCGCAGCTGGGCGGCGTTGGACTGGCAGACTGAATCTCTGGCTGAAACTGATTTTGCCGCGTTCATTCAGTGCTTTGCCGATTCCGCCGCCGCTCCACTGGTGCGCACGATGCCTTTGGTCGCGCCGATCCAGGCCGAATTTCTGTTGCAGGACAAATTTCTCGACGCGTTCAATAGCGAGCCGGTCATCTTCGTTCTGCCTGAATCGTGTCTTGCCAACGGCCCGGTCAATGCCCGCTGCAAGGTCTTGCGCGCCCAAGCCAAACCGCTGGCCCTGCAGATCGAAAGCCTGGAAACGATGCGCAAAATCGCGCCCGGCGCGTTCCACGCCCTCTGTTTCGATGCCGCGTTCGCCCGCCAGAAACTCACCGCGCCGGACATCGAGCGCCTTGGCGAAGTCGGCTTCAAGACCATCGCCACGCGCGTCGACAGTTACGATTTATTCGAGTGGCTGATCCAAAAAGGCGTCCGCTGGGCGGACAGCCATTTCCTGACCGCTCCGAATCCACAGCTCGGCGAAACGTCAGACCTCGCCTGTCTGGATGTCCTCAAGCCGCTCAGCCTGATTAAGCAGGACACCGACCTGCGGGAAATCGAATCCATTTTCCGTGAGGAAGCCGGGTTCTCGTACTACCTGTTGCGCCTGGTTAACTCGGTCGCCATCGGGACGCGCGTCAAGATCGGCAATTTCTCCCAGACGGTCGCCATCCTTGGCCGTCACCAATTGCAACGTTGGCTGCAGTTGTCGATTTATGCCAACAATCTGGTGAATGACCCCGCGTCAAACCCGCTGATGCAACTGGCCGCCGCGCGCGGACGGCAGATGGAACTGCTCAGCGCGGCCATCGATCCGATTCACGATGTCCCGGAACTGGCCGACAACGCTTTCATGACGGGGATGTTTTCTCTGATCGGCGTATTGGTCAACCTGCCGATGAAAGAAATCCTGAACAAACTTCCGTTGCAGGACGCGGTCATCGAGGCTTTGAACAATCCGGCAGGCGACAGCGTTCTCGGCAAACTGCTTGCGGCGATCGTCGCCGGCGAGTCCGGTGATTTTACGTTGGCCGCCCGCCTTCTTGCCGAACTGGGCATCGGCCCGGCCATACACGCCAAGTCGCAAGTCACCGCTTTCTATTGGGCCAGCCGGATCAACGTCGGCGGCAACGACCAGATAAACCGGAAGCGCGGGGCTATTCAGGTCAAGCCGGCATCAGCCGCCAATGCCAATAATAAAAACTGAGATCGCGGCGCAAGGGCGCTTATCTATTCCGTGTTTCCAAAACCGTCCGATGAATGGCATCCTTCCCTTTCCACACTTGCGTGAGAGCGCAGGACGGGTTTCGCAAATTCAACCGGTTTTTGACTATCGCCAAGGTTTTACGGACGTGAAACACCTTTATTCGCCACGCGACGCCCGGCGGCGCTCGTGGTCGGTGAGATGGCGTTTGCGGATACGAATGTTCCTGGGGGTGATTTCAACGAGTTCGTCGTCGTCGATGAACTCGACCGCGGATTCCAGAGTGAGCTGAACCGGCGGCGTGAGGTTGATCGCGTCATCCTTGCCGGAGGCGCGGACGTTGGTCAATTGCTTGGTCTTGATCGGGTTGACCACCAGGTCGTTTTCGCGCGAATGGATGCCGATGACCATCCCTTCGTACAGGCGGTCGTTGGGCACCACGAACATGCGTCCGCGCTCCTGCAGCTTCCACAGCGCATAGGCCACGGCCTCGCCCTGCTCGGCGGAAATCAGCACGCCGTTGCGGCGTCCCGGAATGTCGCCCTTGACCGGCGCGTAATCGTCGAACACATGGCTCATCAATCCGGTGCCGCGCGTCATATTCATGAACTCGCCCTGAAAGCCGATCAGACCGCGCGCCGGTACGCGGTATTCGAGACGCACCCGCCCGCGCCCGTCGGAAACCATGTCCTGCAGTTCGCCCTTGCGATAACCGACGGCTTCCATGACGGCGCCCTGGTGCGGCTCCTCGACGTCGAGGGTCAGCGCTTCATACGGCTCGCATTGCTCGCCGCCGACTGTCTTGAAGATCACGCGCGGGCGTCCGACCGCCAGTTCATAACCTTCGCGGCGCATGGTTTCGAGCAGGATCGTGAGATGCAGTTCGCCGCGCCCGGAAACGAGGAAGGAATCGGTGTCCCGCGTATCTTCGACGCGCAGCGCCATATTGGTCAGCAGTTCCTTGTGCAGGCGCTCGCCGAGCTGGCGGCTGGTGACGAACTTGCCTTCGGTCCCGGCATACGGGGAATCGTTGACCATGAAGGTCATGTTCAGCGTCGGCTCGTCGATTCTGAGCATCGGCAAGGCTTCAGGCGCGTCCGGCTGGGTGAGCGTGCAGCCAATCGACAACTCGTCGATGCCGGTCAGCAATACGATGTCGCCCGCCACCGCTTCGTCCATCGGCGTGCGTTCGATGCCGCGGAAGCCGAACACCTGGTTGATCTTGGCGTTCTTCGGCGAACCGTGCTCGAAATTGCCGTCGGCGTCGGGCTGGCCGTACATCACCGTCACCAGCTGCGCCGGCTTCAACTTGCCGCGCTGGATGCGGCCAATGCCGATGCGCCCGACATACGAGGAATAGTCGAGCGCGGCGATCTGCAATTGCAGCGTCCCGTCGACATCGCCGGCTTCCGGCGCCGGCACATGCTTGAGGATCGCTTCGAACATCGGACGCATGTCGACGCCGGGAGTTTTGAGGTCGGTGGTCGCGTGGCCTTCGAGCGCCGAGGCGTAGATCACCGGAAAATCGAGCTGTTCGTCGTTCGCCCCGAGCTTGTCGAACAGATCGAAAGTATGGTCGACGACCCAGTCGGGACGCGCCCCATCGCGGTCGATCTTGTTAACCACGACAATCGGCTTCAGGCCCAACGCCAGCGCTTTCCGGGTCACGAAGCGCGTCTGCGGCATCGGCCCCTCAACCGCGTCGACCAGCAGCAGCACGCCGTTGACCATACCCAGCACGCGCTCGACCTCGCCGCCGAAATCAGCGTGCCCCGGCGTATCGACGATGTTGATGTGGGTGTCGCCATACTGGATCGCGCAATTCTTCGACAGGATGGTGATGCCGCGTTCCTTTTCGATGTCGCCCGAATCCATGACCCGCTCGGCAACCTGCTGGTTTTCGCGGAAAGTGCCGGACTGGCGGAGAAGCTGGTCGACGAGGGTGGTTTTACCGTGATCGACGTGGGCGATGATGGCGATGTTGCGGATGGCGCGGGACATGGGGAAGGTCGGCTTTGTAAAACCGTCCATGATAGCACGCATGTCGGGCGTGACAGAACCCCGTCGCGTTTGAACTGGCCGGAGTAATCGGGCTGGGGCGCATCAGATGCCAAGCTGCCCGAACAGGTCATCCGCGTCTCTGGCGTGGCGCACATCCTCGCCGCGTTCGCTCTTTGCCAGCGTTTCCGCTGTCAGTGCGTTGGGTACGCGCATCTCGAACGGCAAAGCCTTTTCCCTGGCAATCTTCGTCAGCGCGATGCGCGCCACGTCAGACACGGTAAGCCCCATCTCGGCCAACACAGCGGCAGCTTCATTTTTCAGCGTTTCATCAATCCGCGCCGGACAAATGCGGTTGCAGCCATGATTTGGCCTCCCATCAATTTTGAGCCTTGACTATAGCTCAAGGGAACCACAAATGCCGGAATAGTCTGGCCTTTCCGCAGGGCAATCGCACGAAGGGTATTCGTGCCTGGCAAAATGTCGCCTCGCGGAAAAGCGGGGAAACCCCCAACCACCCCGTCAGGCTGCGCCTGCCACCCCTCCACAGGAGAGGAATAAAACCCGGCGCGGGGGAGTGGGGTAATCCCTCTCCCTTGGAGGGGGCAGATTGCTGACAAACCTAAAAATGCCC
>JAITNL010000157.1 GCA_031290495.1 Accumulibacter sp. | reverse complement strand
CTCCATGCCGGTTTCGTGTTCGAAGACATCGCCCTGGTCACCGAAGCCGAACTCTACGCTGGCAGCCCCTCGCGCCGAGGCCGTCACGCCGCGCAGAAAAAGGCGTCGCTCGACAACTGGCTGCGCGATCTGACCGAACTCAAGATCGGCGATCCGGTGGTGCACGAGCAGCACGGCATTGGCCGCTACCAGGGCCTGATCCACATGGACCTCGGCGAGGGCGACACGGAATTTCTCGAACTGCATTACGCCGACAACGCCAAGCTCTACGTCCCGGTTTCGCAACTGCACGTCATTTCGCGCTATTCCGGCGCCGACCCGGACGCCGCGCCGCTGCATACCCTGGGTTCGCAGCAGTGGGAGAAAGCCAAGAAAAAAGCGGCGCTGCAGGCGCGCGACACCGCCGCCGAACTGCTCGCGCTCTACGCTCGCCGCGCCGCGCGGCATGGCCACGCCTTCGAGTTCACGGCGCGCGACTACGACGCTTTCGCCGACGGTTTCTGTTTCGAGGAAACCCCGGATCAGGCCGCCGCCATCGCCGCGGTCATCGACGACATGAAATCCGGCAAGCCGATGGACCGTCTGGTCTGTGGCGACGTTGGCTTCGGCAAGACCGAGGTCGCGCTGCGCGCCGCGTTCTGCGCCGTCGCCGGCGGCAAACAGGTTGCCGTGCTGTGTCCGACCACTCTGCTCTGCGAACAGCATTTTCAGACTTTCAGCGACCGCTTCGCCGACTGGCCGGTGAAAATTGCCGAGCTGTCGCGCTTCAGAACCGCCAAAGAGACGACGCAAGCGCTGAAGGAACTCGCCGAGGGCAAGCTCGACATCGTCATCGGCACGCACCGGCTGTTGCAGAAGGACATCCGCTTTGACCGCCTGGGGCTTGCCATCATCGACGAGGAGCATCGTTTCGGCGTGCGTCAGAAGGAAACGCTGAAGGCGCTGCGCGCCGAGGTCGACGTGCTGACGCTGACCGCCACGCCGATCCCGCGCACGCTCGGCCTGTCGCTCGAAGGGCTGCGCGACTTTTCGGTAATCGCCACCGCGCCGCAGAAACGGCTGGCGATCAAGACCTTCGTCTCGCGCTTTTCCGACGGCATCATCCGCGAGGCGCTGCTGCGCGAATTCAAGCGCGGCGGGCAGGTCTATTTCCTGCATAACGAGGTCGACACCATCGAGAACATGCGCGAGAAACTGACCCGGCTGCTGCCCGAAGCGCGCATCGTCGTCGGCCACGGTCAGATGAACGAACGCGAACTCGAGCGCGTGATGCGCGATTTCACCCAGCAGCGCGCCAACCTGCTTTTATGCACCACGATCATCGAGACCGGCATCGACAATCCGCACGCCAACACCATCGTCATCAATCGCGCCGACAAGTTCGGTCTCGCCCAATTGCACCAGTTGCGCGGCCGCGTCGGCCGCTCGCACCACCAGGCTTACGCCTACCTGCTCACGCACGCCGACGCCGATGGCGCGTCGGGCCTCACCAAACAGGCGCGGCAGCGGCTCGAAGCCATTCAGATGATGGACGAACTCGGCGCGGGTTTCTACCTCGCCATGCACGATCTGGAAATTCGCGGCGCGGGTGAAATTCTGGGTGAAAACCAATCGGGGCTGATACAGGAAATCGGTTTCAACCTGTACACCGAAATGCTTAATCGCGCCGTCAACGCCCTGCGCCAGGGCCAGAAACCCGACCTGTCGCAACCGCTTGGCATCGCCACCGAAATCAATCTGCATACCCCGGCGCTGCTGCCCGACGCTTACGCTCCCGACGTGCATGAACGTCTGGCGCTGTACAAGCGGCTCGCCAACGGCGCTTCGCAGGACGACATTACCGCGCTGCAGGAAGAACTCATCGACCGCTTCGGCGAACTGCCCGCGCAGGCTCAGTCGCTGCTCGAAAGTCACCGTCTGCGTCTGCTGTGCAAACCGCTCGGCATCGTCAAACTCGATGCCGCGCCGACGCGGATCACCTTCCAGTTCGAACCGAATCCGCCAATCGAACCCATCGTCATCATCGGCCTGATCCAGAAAAACCGGAACTACCGGCTGGCTGGACAGGATAAACTGTCGCTGACTCGAAATTGCCCGACGCTGGCCGAGCGTGTCGCCGCCGTCAGGGAAACGATTAAACAATTGAAACCATGACTCCATCCAGCCCGATCCACGCCGCCACATCGGCGGAGATGAAACCCGTGTTTCCGTATTTCCGTGTTTTCCTGCTTCGCCAGCCTTATTGTTTTTCAACCACAAGGAGCCTCAATTGACCACCCCCCGCCCGCTGATCTGTCCCTTTGGCGCGCTGCGCCCGCAAACCCAGCACGCCGCCGCCGTCGCCGCGCCGCCCTACGATGTGCTGTCCAGCGATGAAGCCCGCGCGCGCGCCGCCGGTAAACCCTATTCCTTCCTGCATATCTCCAAGGCCGAGATCGATCTGCCGCCGGAAGTCGACCACTACGCGCCCGAGGTCTATGCCAAGTCCGCCGAGAACCTGAAAAAGCTGATCGGCGACGGTATCCTGCTGCGCGAGACAAAACCCTGCTACTACGCCTATCGGCTGGTCATGGGAACGCACACGCAGACCGGCCTGATCGCCGCCGCGTCGGTTGCGGCCTACGATGCCGGGCGCATCCGCAAGCACGAATT
>JAITNL010000081.1 GCA_031290495.1 Accumulibacter sp. | reverse complement strand
CGGCCCAAAACCAGAAAATCAACGCTCAAATTCGAGCGGTAGAGCGCGGCAACATGCCGCCAGGATTGAAGCGGGAACGGATCAACGCGCTGCGGAGACTGGCGGAAAAGCTGGCGTTGCGCGGTATGTGACGAGTGTTCCGCCTTATCCTCAAAAGTCCGATGGGCGATATTCACGTCGGCGATTGCGGTAATTCAGCCGTGATCGCACTGAATTTTCACGCCGCCCGCCGTTCCTCGCGCAGGATGCGGCGCAAGGTGGATTCCAGTTTTTCGTCCCGCATCGTCTCGCACAAGGTCTGGTTGATCAGCGTCTGGTATCCGCGCTCCCCGGCCTTGGCCTTGAAAAAGGCGACGACTGCCGCATCCAGCATGATCGAAACCCGCTGTTTGCCCAGCTTTTCCCGCACGGCGGCGGAAAATTCCTCGCGGCTCACGTCTTTCATGCCGACCCGAAGACGGGCGTGGGCCAAATCGGCGTCGGTCAGTTCCGGCGCTTCGGGAAGATCAGCTGAAGAGACTTCGGTAATAGCGTTCGATTTCATTTTTTTCCGCCTTTCGCATGGACAGGATACGGATTTCATTCCCGGATTCAACGTGAACCACCAACACGACTCGCGCCGCCAGCAGGCCGACGCCAATCATTCGTTGTTCGCCATAGGCGTCCCGCGCGTCTTCAAACGTGTGCATCGGCCCCGTAAAAACCTGTTTGGCGTCGGCGAAATCCAGCCCATGCTTTTTCAGGTTCGCCTGCCGTTTGGTTTCGTCCCAAATGAATTCCATGAATTTAGTATGTATATGAATATATATACTGTCAAGGAATTTTTTCAGGAAACATTTAACTTCCCCGCCCATTGGGTTGTCATGCCCCGTCCCCGCGAAAAACGGGGATCGGGTTTGACAGCCCGGTGTTAGGCGGACGAACCGCCGCCAGTGCGGTTTTTTATCGTCCGTTGCATGGCTCCTTTTTGGCGGGCTGTGCGGGAGGGCGCAAGCCCTGCCGGTTCCTGACCCGGTCTGTCAACCCGTACGGTCTGCCTCACCGTTTGACAATGGGGATGCGGAAACTTATAGCGTTTTGATTTAACATTTATAATATTCACAATGCTTAAACCAGTTCGATATATCCGTGATAGAAACTGAATCGAGGGCAGTCGTTATGGCAGATTCGAGCAAATCCAAAGTTCTCGCTTTTGACTTTCTTAAAAACGTTTTCATCTTCGACCATTGCATCTATATGGGGTTGAAGTCGGGAGAATAAGGGGGCAGGAAGAGCGCCGTTGCTCCTTTTTTCATGATCGGGTCAATGACGCCGGCCACTTTGTGCGAAAACAGGTTGTCCATCACCACCATATCGCCGCTGGAAAGCGTTGGAGCCAGGCAGTCCGCAATATAAACCTTGAAAAAATCACCGTTGAGTGTGCCGCTGAAAACGATAGGGGCCATTTCACCGTTCATCCGCAGGGAGGATAGGATGGACTGTCTTTTGAAGCGTACATCGGCACATAGTCCTTGACTCGCTCTCCGCTTTTGGCGCGTCCATACAGTCTGGTCATTCCAATGTTGATGCTGCTCTCGTCAATAAAGACCAGTTTTTAGAGATCCAGACTGGGTGCCTTTTCAAGCCATTTTTCTCTTGATGCCATAACGTCATGGCGATTCTGGTTTTTCGGAAAGAGTGTCTTTTTTTTAGAGGTAACTCAAGTTTATTGTTGATGGTGCGGCAAAGTGCAGAAATGCAGACGGGAAGCGACAATTCCTCTTTCAAATCCTCTAACGTAATATCGGGTTGTTCCCTGATTTTTCCTTCTATTTTTTTCAGCATTTCATCGGTTAACATCGGCTTTCTGCCATTGTTCAAAGGTTTAGGGGCCATGCTGCCAGTTTCTTTATACAGTTTGATAATGTTGTAAACCGAAGCAATGCAAGGCAACTCCAAATGTTCAAGAATAACCCTTGCGGACAAGCCTTTTTCATGCTTGATAATAATCTTTTCGCGTATTCCCCTTGAAAGTGCGGCTGGCATGATATATCTCTTTGCAGTTTATTGGTGGATTATGTCTATCTATAAATGTTTTGTCAAACCGCTATATCTCCGATAACTGTTTCCGGTTGGCCGTCCCTGACAAGTACGCTTTCACGGCTAGAGTACGTATCTCTTCACTGGCTTTCTTCATGCCAATAGTCTAATTGTTTTATGTGAAATGTAAATGTAAATGTTAAAATGCTATAAACCAACAGCGCGTTGGGTTTAATTCCCATCCCTTGGAGGGGTGGCCTAAGGGGCGTGGTGGTATAGCTGATTTATAACAATCCAGGAATATAATATTCACGGCAAAGCCAATGGATGTTTACATGTTTTGTCAAACTGCTATAAATCCTTACGATATATTTCACATTTTAGTTTTACGATCGATTTCCATACTCTTCTCTGTGCTGTATTCTCCGCGCTTCCGTGAGAAGTCAAAAAAACGAAGGGCCTCGCCGCAAGGTCGGACACATAAGCCAGCTCCCGCGGGGTTCTCTGTGAGGAACACGCTCGCGGTATTCCAGGGCGCGTGGTATTTCTCCGCCCTGTTCCTTACCTTTCCTTTTTCCGCTTTTGGCGCGAAGCCGCCTGGGGAGCGGCGTTTCCACGTTTTACCGTTTTTCCTGACGCCGCCTTGCCTGGCGCTTTTGTTGCGGCGGTTCTGGGTTTTCTTTTTGGCGCATCGGCGGGTTTGGTTGGCGCGTAAGGATTTTCGCTAACGTTGAATTGAATACGCAACGGCGTTCCCCGCAATTTGAATACTTCCCGGAATACGTTCTCCAGGTAACGACGGTAGGAATCGGAAACTTTGTCGAGCATGTTGCCGTGAATCACGATCAGCGGCGGATTGCGTCCGCCTTGATGGGCGTAACGCGGTTTGGGACGGAAAATGCCGTTGTGCGGGGGCGATTGCCGTGCCACCGCGTCGATCAGGGTACGCGTCAGGCGGGGCGTGGAAAGGTTGGCGCTGGCCGCGCGGTAGGCCGCGTCGACCGAGCGGAAAACGGCGTCCAACCCTTGGCCGGCCAAGGCCGAGACGTAGTGGAATCTGGCGAAATCCAGGAATTTCAGCCGGAACTGAAGGGCTTCCTTGACCTGATCGCGCTTGTAGGCGTCCAGGCCGTCCCATTTGTTGACCGCCACGACCAGCGCGCGTCCCGATTCGACGATGAAGTCGGCGATGTGCGCGTCCTGGTCGGAAATATCCTGCCGCGCGTCGAGTACGAGCACGACGACGTTGGCGTTTTCAATCGATTGCAGGGTCTTGATCACCGAGAATTTTTCGATTGTTTCAAAGACCTTGCCCTTGCGCCGCAAGCCAGCCGTGTCGATCAGCGTGTATTTTTTTTCGTCCCGCTCAAAGTCGATGAAAATCGAGTCGCGCGTGGTGCCTGGCTGATCGAAGGCGATGACCCGCTCTTCGCCGAGCAGGGCGTTGATCATCGTGCTTTTGCCGACGTTTGGACGCCCGACGATCGCCACCTTGATCGGGTTTCTCCCGATTCCGTCGTCTGCGGGCTGCGGGAACGCTTCGAGGACGTCCTCGATCAGACCGTACACGCCTTCGCCATGCGCCGCTGAAATGGCGCGCGGCGCGCCCAGACCGAGTTCGTGAAAATCGGCGCTCACCACGCCGGGATTCATGCCCTCGGATTTATTGACGGCTATCGTTACCGGACGCTGCGCGCGGCGCAGTTTGTCGGCGATTTCCCGATCCAGCGCGGTGACGCCGACGCGCCCGTCGACGACGAAAACGATGGCGTCGGCTTCGGCGATGGCCTGTTCGGCCTGACGCGCCATTTCGCGCATGATGCCGTCCCTGGTCAGCGGCTCGAAGCCGCCCGTATCGACCACCAGGTAGGGTTTGCCGCCCAGTTTTCCGTGCCCGTAGTGACGGTCGCGCGTCAGGCCGGGAATGTCGGCGACCAGCGCGTCACGCGTTCGGGTCAGACGATTGAACAGCGTCGATTTGCCGACGTTGGGCCGACCGACGATGACGACAGTCGGCTTCATTGCGCGTCGATGGCATAAACTCCGCCCTTGCTGGTCTGCACCAGAAGGCCGTCTCCCAATTCCCGTGGTGAAACCAGTATGGAACCGCCGCCGGTGTTCAGACGCGCGGCAAACGCGCCGTTGTCCCGATTCAGGAAATGCACGACACCCTCGGCATCACCCACGGCAATCAGACCACGGCGCGGCAGCGGCGCGGAAACACGCCGCATCAGCAGGGCGTCCTGCTTCCACACGCTGGCGCCGCTATCGAGATCGAGCGCGTGGACGGCGCCTTTGTCGTCGGTCACGAAGAGATTGCGCGCGTCGAGCGCCAGTCCGACCGAACTGGACATGTCGCGCGCCCAGAGCAGATTGCCGTTGTTCAGATCGAAACACGCCACCCGCCCCTGAAAAGCCACGGCGCAGATGGTGTGTCCCGAGATGACGGGAGCGCTGGTGACGTCGGCGACCCGTTCGAGTTCGGTCGTCCCTTTCGGCAAGGCGACCGTGCCTTCCCAGACAGATACGCCGTTGTTCAGGCTGATGGCGATCAGCTTGCCGCCGGGGAAACCGGCGAACGCGTATCTTTCGCTGATCACCGGCGGCGCCATCATGCGCAGCGCGAGCGGCGGCGATGGCCGCTGGTACAGCCACTTGCGCTTGCCGTCGGCGATGTCGTAGGCCGCCAGGCAGTTGTCGCTGCTGCGCACGATCACCAGATTTTCGCCCACGGCGGGCGGCGACAGAACTTCGCTGGTGGCCTTGGCTTTCCACGCCAGCGCGCCGTCGGCGGCGGAAAAAACCAGCACGTCGCCTTCCGGCGAGCCGACCGCGACGAATTTTCCATCGCTGCCAACGCCGCCGGACAAAGTCATGCCGGCGCTGATTTTCCACACCACCTTGCCGTCGTCGACGCGGGTCACGCTGCCATCGCTGCCCGCCGCGTAAACCGAGGAACCCGATACGGCCGGAGAAAATACATAGCT
The DNA here is from genome assembly GCA_031290495.1 of Accumulibacter sp. Taxonomy (GTDB): domain Bacteria; phylum Pseudomonadota; class Gammaproteobacteria; order Burkholderiales; family Rhodocyclaceae; genus Propionivibrio. The sequence continues at coordinate 10,315 of JAITNL010000081.1, read as the reverse complement.
ACCGCCCTTGCCGACGCTCTCGCTCCACGCCACGCGCGCTTCCGCCGTGGCCTGGAACGGTTTCAACTCAGCCATCTTCGGCCCCTTGCTGGCAAAGGGATTGATCGCGTTGAGCGAACTACAGGCACACGCGGTCAACGCCGCAACCACGGAAACTACAATCAGGCGCGCGCGCATCACAGCCCCCCGCCCAAGGCGTCGATTTTCTGTCCGATCAGCTCGCGCGCGATGACGTTTGCCTCGCCTTGCCACTCGCCGCCACCGCTTTGCTCCAGCTCGCCCAGCTTGCTCAAGGCCGTCCGGTAGGCCGCCGCCGCCTCGGTTTTCTTCCCTTGCGCGGCGAGGATGTCGCCGCGCGTATCCTGAAAACGCGCCGCGAACGCCGCGCCGGATGACCCGTCAAGCTGCGCCAGCGCCTGGTCGTAATCCTGTTCGTCGAGCAAGACCACGGCGGCGCGCAAGCGCGCCAGATCGCGCAATTCGTCCCTGGCGTGGCTGGCCGCCCAGAGCAGCTGCGCCTTGGCCGTCTGCGCGTCGCCGGCTTCGATCATGGCTTTGGCCGAGGTCAGCGCGCCGAGTACCGCGTAGGGCGTGCCGCCGAACTTTTCCAGCAACTCGCCGCTGGCCGCCTTGACCCGCGGCGTGTCTTTTTCCTGGACGGCGTTCTGCAACGCGCTGTAAATGACCGAGGCTTGGCCGGCCTGATTGCGCTGATACCAATTCCAGCCCTGCCAGGCCAGCACGGCCAGCGCGACGATGCACGCCACATTGACCAGCCGGTTGCCGTATTGTTTCCACCACGCCTTGATTTCGGCGAGTTGTTCCTGTTCTTCAAGATCGTAAGCAGCCATCAGGCATTGTCTCCATCAAAAAAATCCATGATTGCGTCGGCCGCCAGATCGACGGCGACGCGTTTTTGTTCACCGCGCTGACCGGCGCGCAGTGTTTTCAAGGTGACTTCTCCGGCCTCGGCTTCATCGTCGCCGATGATTACGGCAAAGGCCGCGCCGGAGGCGTCGGCTTTCTTCATCTGCGACTTGAAGCTGCCGCCGCCACAATGGAACAGCACGTCGATCCCCTGATCGCGCAATCCTTCGGCGACGCGCGCCGCGAGGCGCGAGGCGGCGCCGCCTTGGTGCACCAGATAGACATCGGTCAGTTCCGGCTCCGGCTCGCCTCCCGATTCGCGGAGCAGGTTGACGATGCGCTCCATGCCCATGGCGAAACCGCACGCCGGAGTCGGCTTGCCGCCAAGCTGTTCGACCAACCCGTCGTAGCGGCCGCCGGCGCAGATCGTCCCTTGCGCGCCGAGGCGATCAGTTACCCATTCAAACACGGTCAGATTGTAATAATCGAGACCGCGCACCAGTCGCGGATTGATTTCACAAGGCTGACCGAGGTCGCGCAGAATCCGCTGCAAGCCTTCAAAATGCGCCATCGAATCAGTGCCGAGGTGCGTCATCAGTTGCGGCGCTCCGGCGATCATTTCCTGCATCGCCGGATTCTTGCTGTCGAGGATGCGCAAGGGATTGGTATGCAGACGGCGGCGCGCGTCCTCGTCGAGCGAGTCGGCGTATTGCTCGAAATAGGCGACGAGTTCCGCGCGGTAGCTGGCGCGCTCATCGGGCTGACCGAGCGAGTTGATTTGCAACGTAACGCCGTCCAGCCCAAGGTCGCCCCACAGACGCGCGCCCATCAGAATCTGCTCGGCGTCGATGTCCGGCCCGACAAAACCGAACGATTCGACGCCAACCTGATTGAACTGCCGATAGCGGCCTTTCTGCGGGCGCTCATGGCGAAACATCGGCCCCATGTAATACAGCCGCCGTGGATGCTGTGCCGCCAGATTGTGCTGGATCGCCGCGCGCGCACAGCCCGCCGTGCCTTCGGGGCGCAAGGTCAGCTGCTCGCCGTTCAGGCTGTCCTCGAACGAGTACATTTCTTTTTCGACGATGTCGGTCACCGCGCCGATGGCGCGCGTGAACAGCGGCGTCGGTTCGACAATGGGCAGACGGATGGGCCGGTAGCCGTAACTTTTCAGCCACGAACGCACGGTGTCCTCGACCATGCCCCACAATTCGGCCTCCTCGGGCAGGATGTCGTTCATCCCGCGCACGGATTGGATAGTCTGACTCATGATGTCGATGCGATCTTTCTTGCGTAAGTACGCGCCACGTAGCGCTCCACGATGGCGATGAATTGCCCGGCGATGTTGTCGCCGCGCAACGTGACGGTTTTCACCCCGTCCTCGAACACCGGCGCGGTGGGCGCTTCGCCGGTCCCAGGCAGACTGACGCCGATGTTGGCGTGTTTGCTCTCGCCCGGCCCGTTGACCACACAGCCCATCACCGCCAGGGTCATGTTTTCGACTCCTGGGTAATCGGCGCGCCACTGGGACACGCGCTCGCGCACATGGTTCTGCACGCTCCGCGTGAGTTCCTGAAAGAAGGTGCTGGTCGTCCGACCGCAGCCCGGACACGCCGTGACCATCGGCGCAAAGGCGCGCAATCCCAGGGTTTGCAGGATTTCCTGCGCGACCACGACCTCTTGCGCGCGCTGGCCGCCGGGTTCCGGGGTCAGTGAAACACGGATCGTGTCGCCGATACCTTCCTGCAACAGGACGGCCATCGCGGCAGTGGACGCGACGATTCCCCTGGATCCCATCCCGGCCTCGGTCAGCCCCAGATGCAAGGCATGGTCGGACTGCCGCGAAAGTTCGCGGTAAATGGCGATCAGATCCTGTACGCCGGAGACCTTGCACGACAGGACGATATGGTCGCCGGGAAGCCCGATTTCCTCCGCCCGCGCCGCTGACTCCAGCGCCGAGGCGACCATCGCCTCGCGCATCACGCCGACCGCGTCGAGCGGCTGAGGACGCCGGGCGTTGCCGTCCATGACGCGCGCCAGCAGTTCCTGATCGAGACTGCCCCAGTTGACGCCGATACGCACCGCCTTGTCGTATTGACAGGCGATCTCGATCATCCTGGCGAATTGTTCGTCGCGCTTCCTGCCGTGGCCGACGTTGCCCGGATTGACGCGGTACTTGGCCAGCAGCTCGGCGCATTCCGGGTAATCGGCGAGCAGACGATGGCCGTTGTAGTGAAAGTCGCCGATCAGCGGCGCGTTGATGCCCAGGTCGTCGAGCCGTGCGCGGATGCCGGCCACCGCCGCCGCTGCTTCGGGCGTGTTGACGGTGATACGCAGCAGTTCCGACCCCGCGCGCGCCAGTTCGGCGCACTGGGCGACCGTCCCGACGACATTCGCGGTATCGGTGTTGGTCATCGACTGGATGACGATCGGCGCGTCGCCGCCGACCACGACCCGACCGATCCGCACCGACCGCGCGCGGCGGCGTTTGACGAGCGCGTTCATGGTCATTCGAGCGTTAAACGGGCAATGTCTTCCCGGCTGCGCGGCGACAAATCGACACGGCTGCCCTTGTATTGCAGCGCGACGTGCGAGGCGTTGCCGACGACCAGCGCGAACGGCGGCTGGCCGGCGATGTCGCGCTGACTGCCCGCCGGGCTGGTCTGGGAAAAAATGACCTGCCCCTTGCCGTCGCGTACTTCGACCCACGAAGGCTGGGCGAAGGAAAACGACAGCGTCCCGTCCGACGATGATGAAGGCGATGAAGAAGATGACGCCGCCGCCGCAGGAATCCCGGCGGCTGGCTTCGGCGGCGCGGGCGTTGGGACTGGCGTGACCGGAGGAGAAGGCGGCGGTTCGGTCAGGAGGGGTTGCGCGACAAGCGGCGGCGGCGTCACGGTCGCCGTATCGTCAACCGGCGCGGCGGTGGTGATGGCGGCGATGGCGATGTTGGACGATTCCGGCGCGGCCGGGATGATTTCGGGTATCTGGCCGATGGTGTTCGGTTCGGCGGTGTCGGGAACCGTTTGGTTATCCGAAATCAGTGTTTTTATCGAATCCAGGCCGGCTTGCCACAGTTCGAGCGGGACGAAAAAACAGACCAGCAGCGCCAACGCCAGGATGATCAGCCCGGCCAGAACACGGGCGTAGTCGCGCCGGTTGTTTTGTCCCTCACTCGGCATGTCGACCGGGGAATCGATCCCCACGGCAAGCTCGGCACCGCGCCGCATCGGCACCTGGTCCAGTTCGGTCATGAAAGGCGCGGCGTCGAGTTTGAGATAACGCGCGTAGTTGCGCACGAAGCCGCGCGTCACCGTCCTGGGCCATTGAAACCAGTCGTTGGTTTCCAGCGCTTCCACTTGATACGGACTCAATTTGAGCGCCGTCGCCGCCTCAACGAGCGAAACGCCGCTGGCTTCGCGCGCCAGACGCAATTGCTGTCCGACATCGCTCGCCCGATCCGTCAGCACAGGTTCCCGCCCATCCAGCTCCGGCTCCGGGCTGGGCGTCGAATCCGGGACGGCTTGGCCAGCGCTCATTGGTAGTTCCCTTTCAGCAATTCCTGGTACTCGGCGGAATCGGGAAATTTGCGGCGCAATTGTGTGGTCAGGCTCTGCGCGTCCGCCCGATTTCCCAATCGACGCTCGATACGCAGCAGCAGCCAGAGCATTTCCGGCTGCGTTTCGACCAGGTCAACCATGTCCATCAATTGTTTTCTGGCGGCGTCGAAATTACCGCGCCGGTAATAAATATCGCCCAGGTAATACCGCGCCTGCGGATTTTCCGGCATCAGGCGAAGACTCCGGCGTATCGCGTCTTCCGCCCGGTCGAGTTCGCCGAGCTTGATATGGCAGGCGCCGGCGTTCAGGTAAGCGCTGCCCGGAGTCTGGTACATCTGATTGCCGTAGGCGCGCTGAAAATACTGGATCGATTCCATGGCGCGATCGGTCTGGCAAAGAAACCAGCCGTAATTGTTGTTGATCTCCGGGTTGCGTTCATCGAGACTCAGCGCGCGCCGGAAATCCTTCTCGGCCGATTCGAGTTCCTTCACGTAATAAAGCACCAGCCCCCGCGTACTGAAGGCCAGCGCGTATTCCGGATCGATTGCCGCCGCGAGCGTCAATTCTTCGAGCGCGACGATCAGGTTGCCGTCCTGAAAATAAAGCGCGCCGAGTTCGGTGTGCACCCTGGCGCGGGTGCGCGGGTCCTTGGGCGTTGGCGGCGTGAGATCGCCCGTCTGTTCCGCCGGTTGCTGCGCTCCCGCCGATGCCGCAAAACCGAACAGCAGCGTCGCGGCGCAGAAACAGATAAAACAGTTGCTTATTATCCTGGTCATGGCGATCTCACCTCGTGAATACCGATTACTGGCCGCCCGGAACGCCGGGTTTTATCCCTGACCCGCCCGGCGAGTTGCCCACACGCCGCGTCGATATCCTCGCCGCGAGTTTTGCGTATCGTGGTAACGATTCCAGCGTTCATCAGGATTTCGGCGAATCGCCGCAAGCGCGGCGGCGAAGAACGTCGGAACGATGAACCGGGAAACGGATTGAACGGAATCAGGTTGAACTTGCACGGCACGTCGCGCGTCAGGCCGAGCAGGCGGCGCGCGTGATTTTCCGAATCGTTGACGCCATCGAGCATCGCGTATTCAAAAGTCACGAAGTCGCGCGGCGCTTTTTCCAGATAGCGCAGACACGCGGCCATCAGTTCGCGCAACGGATATTTGCGGTTGATCGGCACCAGTTGGTCGCGCAGGGCGTCGTCCGGAGCGTGCAGCGAAACGGCCAGGGCGACCGGACATTCGTCGCGCAAGCGGTCGAGCATCGGCGTCAGCCCGGCGGTCGATACCGTCACGCGCCGCCGCGACAGACCGTAAGCGTTGTCGTCGAGCATCAGGCGCAAGGCTGTCACCAGGTTCTCAAAATTGGCCAGCGGTTCGCCCATGCCCATCAGCACAACGTTGCCGATCACCCGCTCGCCCGCCGCCGCCACGGGATGGACTCCCCGTTCATCGCCCAAAACCTTATTCACCTGCCAGAGCTGACCGATGATTTCGGCGGCGGTAAGGTTGCGATTGAAACCCTGTTTTCCGGTCGCGCAAAACGCGCAATCGAGCGCGCATCCGGCTTGGGTCGACACGCACAGCGTGCCGCGATCGTCCTCTGGAATGAACACGCTCTCGACGGCGTTGCCGCCGCCGACATCGAACAGGAATTTGCGCGTGTCGTCGTCGGAAAGCCGATCCGCAACGATGGGCGGCGGCACGATCCCGGCACCGCTCTTGAGTTTCTCGCGCAGACTTCTGGCGATGTCGGTCATCGCGTCGAAATCGCGCTGTCCGAAGCGATGTATCCAGCGCAGCGCCTGTTTGGCGCGGAACGGTTTTTCGCCCAGCCCGGCAAAATACGCGGCGAGGCGCGCGGCGTCGAAATCGAGCAGATTGACGGCGGCGGTCATGCAAGGAATCCCTGACACCCGTCTCAGCGCCCGGCTTGGCGCGCCGCGCGGAACAGCCCGGCTTCCTGGGGCGGCCGCCGCGCCATTTCAGCGGCGGCGATCTTCAGTCCGTCGGCCTCGAAGCGGGAATGGATTCCGCCGCTCGCGTTCCTGGCGGCGGCGTCGGGTTTGACGATGGAAAGCGCGCGTTCGATAGCCATGTGCTCGAATCTCCTGATCGTGTAGGAAGGAAAACAGCCGCCGGGCGGAACCCGCCCCGAAAATTTTTCCATTTTACCAACAACCTGGCGGCCGGCGGCGAATTTATCGAAAACCGGGGGCATCGCATTTGACCGTGGAAAGTACCGCGCTTGACAAGATCGCGTGCCCTTTCCCTGTCCCTGTCCAGCCGTTTGCTTCACGCCAGCCTGAGCGCGGCCGCGCCGACAATGATGATCAACGCGCCGAAGCCGCGCAGCGGCGTCACCTTCTCTTTGAGCACCAGCGCCGACATGATCACGACAAAGACGATTCCAGTTTCGCGCAGCGCGGCGACGGCGGCGATGTGCGCGACGCTCATCGCCCAGATGACGATCCAATAGGCGCCCGCCGAGAGCGCCGCGCCCAATACGCCGAGTTTCCACGCGGGCGCGATCTGGCGGACGATGCCGATGCCGCGCGTGGCAACGCCAAAAATGAACAGAAAAAGCGCGTCGAGCACAAAGACCAGCGCCGAATACGAACCGATGGAATCCGACGCGCGTCCGCCCAGGCCATCGACCAGCGTATAAGCGGCGATGAAAACGGAGGTTCCCAGCGCGCAGACGATGGTCATGCCGTCGAGCTTGAGCGCCTTGCCGCACGCCCGCGCGGTGAGCCAGATACCGGCGATCAGCATGAAGACGCCGAACGCGGCGGCCGGTTTCAGCGCTTCGCCCAGCAGCACAAAAACGCCGATGAAGGTCAGCAGCGGCGCGCCGCCGCGCGCGATTGGATAGACCTGACTCAGATCGCCGACGCGGTAACTTTTGGAGAGAAAGGTGTAATAACCCAGATGGATCGCGCCCGAGGCCAGGGCGTAAGGCCAGCTTGCCGAAGCGGCGAGCGGAAAGACGGCCAGCATGGCGAGTCCCATCACCCCCATCAGGGTCTGGATCAGAAACAGCGCCAGAAAACGGTCCATGTCGAGCTTGATGATGAGGTTCCAGCCGGCGTGCAGCGCGCCCGCCAGAATCACCGCAAGAAAGACATGGGAATCCATTCCGGTTGTGCGTTCAAAGCCAGCCCGCGCGTTTGAAGCGCAGATAAAGCAGCAGGGCGGCGAGACCGATGACGGACAGCGCTGCGGGATAGCCGTAAGTCCAGTCAAGTTCGGGCATTGTTTTGAAGTTCATTCCCCAGATGCCGGCCAGGGCTGTCGCGATGGCGAAGATGCCGGCCCAGGCGGCCAGTTTTTTGTTGTCCTCGCTTTCTTCGATGGCGACCATCGAGAGATTGACCTGGATCGCCGTGCCGATCATTTCACGAACATTGTCGATCGAGGTGTTGATGCGCGACAGGTGATCGTGTACGTCGCGGTAATACTCGCGCCCGCTGAAGCAGACCGCCGGGACGCGGCTGCCGAACAGTTTGCCGGTGTCCTCCAGCAGCGGCGCGACGGCGTGTTTGAGCTGCATGACGCGGTTTTTCAGCGCGTAGAGGCCGCGAATGTTGGCGCGCGCCGCGCCCTTGGTGAAGATTTGTTCTTCGATGTCCTCAAGTTCCGATTCCAGGCGGTCGGCAATCGGAAAATAGCGGTCGACGGTGGCGTCCATCAAGGCGTAGAGCACGAATCCCGCGCCCTGACGGAGCAGATTCGGCTCGCGTTCGCAGCGTTCGCGCACGGCGACGAAGGATTGCGCGTTGTTGTTGCGTACCGAAAGTACGTAATTGTGGCCGACGAAGATGTGCACTTCGCCCGCGCCAGCTTCTTCGGCCACGCCGGAACCGGCTGGCCGCCAATCCAGAAGGTGCATGACGACGAACAGCGAATCGCCGTAGTCCTCGATTTTTGGCCGCTGATGTCCGTGACGCGCGTCTTCGACGGCCAGCTCGTGCAAGGAAAACTCCGCCTTCATTTGGTCCAGCTCTTCCGGCGTCGCGTCGGCCAGCGCCACCCAGACGAAGCACCCCGGTCTGGTCAGGCAGCCGCTGATTTCATCGATCGCCAGATCGGACAGCCGGGCGCCGTTTTCGTAGGCCACGCATTTGATCAACATGGTTCGCTCGCTTTCCCGTATCTATTTTTGGGCGTAAAAACAACGCAGTCGCCGGGGAGACAGTATAAAACATGGAGGGTATTGTGTTCGGCTTCCCGAAGCATTCAAAGTGAGCGCGTTTGGCGGTTTTTCTTTGACCTTGGCGGCTTTTGTCTATCCAGCTGGCGATGGAAAACCCGCGGCATGTTCAGTACAATGCCGTCTTTTCCTACAGGCGGGGAGCGGTCATGACCAGAAAGTATTTCGGTACCGACGGCGTGCGCGGGCGGGTTGGGCAGACGCCGATCACGCCGGATTTTGTCATGCGGCTGGGTTTTTCGGCGGGCAAGGTGTTGGCGGCTCGCGGCGGCAGGGCAGGACATTTGAAAGCTGACGGCAGACCGGAGGTGTTGATCGGCAAGGACACCCGTATTTCCGGGTACATGCTCGAAGCGGCGCTCGAGGCGGGCTTTTCGGCGGCCGGCGTCGATGTCTGCCTGGTCGGCCCGATGCCGACGCCGGCGGTGGCGTATCTGACGCGGGCGCTGCGCTTGCGGGCAGGCGTCGTGATCTCCGCGTCGCACAATCCCTACTACGATAACGGCATCAAGTTTTTTTCGGCGGGCGGAACGAAACTTGACGACGCGATCGAGACGGAGATCGAGGCCGGAATCGACGCGCCGATTGCCTGCGTGGCCTCGCCGGAACTGGGACGCGCGCGCCGGATCGGCGACGCGGCGGGACGTTACATCGAGTTCTGCAAGAGCGCCTTTCCCAACGAATTTGACCTGCGCGGACTGAAAATCGCCGTCGATTGCGCGCATGGCGCGGCCTACCACATCGCGCCGCACGTCTTTCACGAACTCGGCGCCGAGGTCGTCGCCATCGGCGCCGAACCCGATGGCTTGAACATCAACCGGGACGTCGGCGCGACGTCGACCGCGGCGCTGTGCCGAACGGTGTTGTCCAGTCAGGCCGACCTCGGAATCGCCCTCGACGGCGATGGCGACCGGGTGATCATGGCGGACGCCAAAGGCCGCGTGTTCGACGGCGATCAATTGTTGCTGGCGGTGGTGCGCAGCCGCTTGCGGCATGGCCCCGTGGCCGGCGTCGTCGGAACGCTGATGACCAACCTGGCGTTCGAGCACGTCCTGGCCGGGTTGAAAGTGCCTTTCGCGCGCGCGGCGGTCGGCGACCGTTATGTTCTGGAAAAACTGCTGGAAAACGGCTGGCTTTATGGCGGCGAAAATTCGGGACACATTATTTGTCTCGACAAGCACACCACCGGCGACGGCATCGTTTCCGCGCTGCAGGTATTGACGGCGCTGCGCGAGGAGGGCGGCGATCTTGATTCGCTGCTGGCGGGGCTGACGCTGTATCCGCAGCAATTGATCAACGTGCCGTTGAGTCAGGGTTTTTCCTGGCAGGATCATCCCGGAATCGCCGCGGTCCGGCGGGAAGTCGAGGCCGAACTGGCCGGTACGGGGCGGGTGCTGCTGCGCGCGTCGGGAACCGAACCCTTGCTGCGCGTCATGGTCGAGGGGCGGGACGCCGGACAGGTGGCGGCGGCGGCGGAAAAACTGTCCAACGCCGCGCGCGAAGCCGTGGGTGTATGAAACACGCGAAAGGCAGGAAAAAAATGTCACTCATTGAAATTCTCAAGTCCCGTAAAATAATTCTCTGGGGGGGGGGGGGGGACTTCAAATTGCACGCCGCCTTTTTTACTACAAATATGACATTGCATAATTTTTATACATTTTTCGGCATGGCCGTCG
>JAITNL010000247.1 GCA_031290495.1 Accumulibacter sp. | reverse complement strand
CCGGTTTGTGTATAAGCTCCGTCCGCGGTGACCGCGCCGGAATCTTTGATGGTGAGAAAACTGGAATTGGCGATGTTGCCCGAAGTTGAACCGATACTGCCGCTGGTGACAGCGAGCGTCCCGGCTTCAACCGTGGTGCCGCCGGTGTAAGTGTTGATCCCGGTCAGGGTGAGCGTGCCGGAACCGGTTTTGATCAGAGCGCCGTCGCCGAGGAATCGGGTGGACTGCGATTCGCTGCCATTACGCTCGATAGTGAGGCTGCCGCCGCTGGCAAGCGTGAACGCGTCACCATCAATTCTTCCGCCATCGGCGACGAAGGAAGACCCGCCGACAGTCGCGGTGGAATGCGCGGCGCTAAGGATTCCGCCGGAGAAGACAGAGGTGGCGTTGGCGGTTCCGCCGGAGAAGACTTCTTGGTACCCACCGGAGATGGTGGTGGCGTTGGCGGTTCCGCCGGAGGAGACTTCTTGGTACCCACCGGAGATGGTGGTGGCGTTGGCGGTTCCGCCGGAGAAGACAATTTGGTACCCACTGGAGATGGTGGTGTTGTTGGCGGATCCGCCGTCGGAGACATAGTGACTGCCGTCATAAAGGATGAAATTAGAGGCGACACCGCTTATCAGCGTAAAGGTCTGACCGGAAGCATTGGTTCCGGAGATATAGGTTTCAAGAAGTGCGCCAGAGATGCCTACATGACCAGAGACTACACCGCCGGTTTCCTGTGTGACGTTAACCGACGAACCGCCTGAGACGGCAAGTTCCCCGCCGGAATAGACGGTGGTGGCGGAGGCGATTCCGCCGGATTCGACGCGTTGGTACCCGCTGGAGGAGACGGTGGTGGCGGAGGCAATACCGCCGGCGGAGACGTATTGGGCCCCGTCGCTGGAGAGGGTGGTGTCGTAGGCGACTCCGCCGAGTCCGACAAATTGGCGCCCGCCGCTGGAGACGGTGGTGCCGCTGGCGATTCCGCCGGAGGAGATATATTGACCGCCATTCATGCCATTGCCGAAAATGGTGGTGTCGAAGGCGGTTCCGCCGCCGGAGACGTATTGGAACCCTTGGGCGCTGATGGTGGTGCCGGAGGCAACCCCACTGTCATAAAGCGTTTGTGTCCCGCCGCCGTTGAGGATATTGCCGATAGTCAACCCGCCCGAAGAAATATTTTGGTGCCCGCCACTCCCAATCGTCGCGCTGGTCAATATGCCGCCACTGCTGATGTTCTGCGTCCCACCACTGACAATCCCATCGTTTGTGCCATCCACACTGGTACTGACCGGCGTAGTAAACGCCATGACCGTCGGCGCCAGCGTCGTCTGCAAGGTCGTAAGCAACGACACCGCGACAAGGAATTTACGTCCGCCGTCCCCGCGTCCGAGTTTTTCAGCAGTGACGCCTCGAACAGCGCCGACGACCCGCCGCTGTGCTGATACGCCTCGCGCACGGCTTGGGCGATGACCGAAGACCCGCCGCTGTTGGGGCAAATCTCCCGCACCGCCGCCTCGATCGAAACCGCCGACCCGCCCGACGCGCGGCACAGAGAAAAGAGAGAATCAAAAGTGTTAGTCATGGCAAGAACTCCGGTTTAGAAGTGAGAAAAGAGAGGTTGAAAGTGGGAAGTTGGAAATGAGAAGTGAATGGCGCGAGAAAGCGGGTAAGCAGACGGGGCGGGCGGGCGCGAAAAAGAACGGGGGAACCTTCATCGCGCCCCCCGTTCTTTCGGCGCGACGATCCCGCGCTCCTTCAGCAGCCGGTCGATATGCCCGATCACCTGTTTCCCGGTGATCAGACGCGAACACTCGTATTGGCGCTCGGTTCCCTTGTGGCGCGGGCACCAGAAAAAATCCCGATGATCGAAATTCAGCGTCACGTCGTCCCAGCAGCCATTGCAGCCGTGCGGAGAAAACACCCGGTACGGCGTATTGAATTCGCATATCGGCGAGGTGAAACCGCTGATCAACACCACCGGCACACGACATGCCCAGGCCAGCCAGGAAAGACCGCTCGACAGCCCGATGAAAAAATCGGCGTGACGCAGCAGCGCGATACGTTCGGTCAGCGAAAGATGGCCAGTAAAATCCTCGGCGTCGTGCGGAATCTGATTCCAGGTAAAACTCATCCCGACCGTCGCCTCACGATCGATCGCCAGCACGCGATACCCCAGCGCGCGCAGATACGCGACCACCGCATTCCAGCCGTGACCGTTATTCCAGAACTTGGCCTGACACGACGACTTGGACGCGATGCACACATACGGTTCGGCAATCCGGCGCGGAACGTCCAGAGCCAAGCGCGGCGGCGTCTCCGCCGGATCGACGCCGAGGATGTGTCCCGCCGTCCGATGCAGTCCGACCATACGGAAATCGACCGGCTGATCGTTCTTGTTGCCGCCAAAAAACAAGCCGATCCGAAAAGACGCGTAAGGCGCGTGCGTCCGCACTTCCTGCGGAACCGACAGGCGTATGTCGGGGTATTGCGCCGAAAAAATATCGATCAACTCACGGCCGAGCGCGCACTCGAGCACACAGCCGTGCTTCGCCAAAAACTTCTCGGCGTAAGGAAACCAGCCGATCAAATCGCCGAGTGTGCCGACGGGAAACTTGATCAAAACGGGACGATCCCGCAGATTCATCACGTGATCGACAATCGGTGCCTCGTCGCCGCGCACCCAGATTTTGATCGCGAAAAGCACGAAGAACTTCTTTGAACTGACGACCCACCCTTCGTCGGCGTCGCAGGCGAACAAAATATTGCCCGACTCGAAATCCTCGATCCTGACGTGCCACGTACCGCGCGGCAGCCAGACGCGCGCGCCGTCGTTGAAATCGAAGCGAACGCCCAGAGGCCCCATCTGCGTCGGCAGGTCGGGCGGCTTGACGAAGAACGGGTCCTCGACAACAGCGGGTCCAGCCGCCAACCCAGCCGGTGATGGAACGCCCTCGTTCTGGGTCGCGGCGGACAAGGCCGGTTCCTCGCCAAACGCGGGAGCGGAAGACACCGGAGCGGATGCGGGAGACGACGAAGCCGGCGAAGAAGACGACGACGAAGCCGGCGAAGAAAACGAAGCAGACGTCATGACGCGGCTCCGGTGAAGGAGACGCGCCAAAAACCGCGCACGGTCGTCAGCGCCATGTTTCGGCTATGGGTGAAAAAGACGAACGCGGAAAAAGCGAAGCGGGGAAGTGACTGGCGTCCGTCGAACCGAAGCGCGCGTCCATC
>JAITNL010000035.1 GCA_031290495.1 Accumulibacter sp. | reverse complement strand
CGACGGCCTCGCCGAACTGCCGCGAGCCGACCTCGCCACCCGCGCCGCGATCGACGCGCAAGCCGCCGCCGGCGGTTGGCCGGCGGTACACGCCGAACTGGCCCGCGTCGACCCGGCGACCGCCGCCCGCCTGCACGCCACGGACGCCCAGCGCATCCAGCGCGCGCTGGAAGTTTTTCGCCTGTCGGGCCGCCCGATGTCGGCATTGATAAACGAAGGACAGGCGCAACGTCCGCCTTACCGCTTCCTCTCGTTGGGCTTGTTGCCCGCCGAACGGGAGCTGTTGCACGCGCGCATCGCCCAGCGTTTCGACGCGATGCTCCGCGCCGGGCTGGAAGACGAGGTGTCGCGTTTGCGCGGTAAGTACACGCTCTCGCTGAAACTGCCGTCGATGCGCTGTGTCGGCTATCGGCAAATATGGGAGGCGCAGGACGGCGTCATCCCGCGCAGTGAAATGCGCGACCGCGGCCTCTACGCCACGCGCCAGTTGGCCAAGCGCCAGATCACCTGGATGACCAACACGCTCAAGCCGGAAACCTTCGACAGCCTGGCCGCCGATGCGCGCGACCAGATCGGGCGGCGGGTCGAGGCAATGCTGTCCACGCCATAAAAAAAGCCCATGCTTTGGAGGCATGGGCTTTCTGGGACTTCATCCCCGGCACACCTGGCCGGAGTATTCGGCTTGACGCCGTCTGGGTGTCACACAATCATCTTTAGGTTTGGCCTGCAATGATTTCCCGTCAGTCTCCAGTTGGCGCGGCAGGCTTGTCATTTGATACGACCTCGTGCCGGACTTGCCGCGGATCACGACACGCCGCCAATATAGCCCGGATCAATCCGAAAAAACAAGCCCTCCGAAAATTTCACGTAATTTTCTTGATCCTTGGCTTTGGACACAGCCCATCGGTTTACACCGCCTCTGTTTTTACCGTGGCTACAACGACCCTGTTTTTGCCGTTGCGCTTGGCCTCGTAGAGCGCCAGATCCACCCGATTGATGAAGTTTTCCGCCGTCTCTCCCGGTTGGTAGGTGCTGCACCCGATGCTCACGGAAACGCGCGACAAGGCGCCGAACTGGTGGTTGGCAATGTGGCTGCGTATTTTTTCCGCCGCGTAGGTAACCTGGTTCTGCGTGGTGTATTGAACCAGAATCGCAAATTCTTCGCCGCCGTAACGGCAGGGGGCGTCTTCCTGGCGCAGGATAGTCAGCAATATCTGCCCCAGGTCTGAAAGCACCGTATCTCCCGCCACGTGACCGTAGGTGTCGTTTATGTTCTTGAAATCGTCGATATCGAACATGATCAGGGAAAGACTGGCCCCGGTTTTCCCGGAAATCGCCATGTTTTCCCGCAACAGATCGTCAAACGTGGCACGGTTGAACAACCCCGTCAAGCCGTCGCGCCGGGACTTCTGCTTGTATTCGTTGAGGTCTACGGTCAGGCGGCGGCGATCCAGCAGACTGACTCGCTCGCGTTGCAGGATACGGACTTTTTCGTGGTATTCCTCGCCCATGACGCGCACGATGAACAATTGTTCGCCTGAGATTTCAAGGACATAGGCCAAAAAAGAGGATTCTTTCTGATCCTGCCCCGTTTCGTGCCACACGCCGGAAGAAATGCCGCCCGTCATGCCCTGTTCAAAATAATCCTCCACATCGTAGATGAAAAAATCCAGCATGTCGGATCGCGTCCAGA
This sequence comes from Accumulibacter sp., assembly GCA_031290495.1. Taxonomy (GTDB): domain Bacteria; phylum Pseudomonadota; class Gammaproteobacteria; order Burkholderiales; family Rhodocyclaceae; genus Propionivibrio. The sequence continues at coordinate 12,074 of JAITNL010000035.1, read as the reverse complement.
ACTCTTCGAATGAATCGTTCAGGCCGAAAAATTTCGTGAATATATCGGGCGGCGTGCCGAAAAGCTCGTAGCGCCAAGGGCCGCGCCTTCTGAAAATTGCGATGTCCATTTGCCGCAAAATGGCAAAGGCCAATTGATCGTCCTGGGCAGACATAAGCACCTGGTCAGCGTTATCGAAAAAAATGTTCACTCTATCAAAAACGGCTTCAGCTTTTCATCATCGCCTCAGCCAGCGAAGTAAAGACATTCTCCACCGCGAAGCCGGTTTTCGCGCTGGTTTTGACGACCTGGATGCCGCTGGCTTCAAGCGCCGCGAGCTGATCTTCGGGGATGTCACTGTCCAGGTCGGTCTTGTTGATAACGACAAAGTGCGGCACATCACCGGTTATTTCCAGAGCCATTTTACGCAGACGCAAGGCCATCGTCAGGGTTTCCCGGCGGGTGCCGTCCGCAATCGAGAAAAAGCCGGCGGCCCCTCGCAGATACGCCATGTTGACATCCGAGTAATCGTCTTTCCCTTCCATGTCCCAAAGCACCATGGTCAGATCAGCGCCGTCAAGATTGACAACCTTCTTGCTGATTCTCAAGCCCACGGTGGAAAGGTAGTGGTCGGAAAATATCGAATGCACGAACCGTTCGACCAAGGCACTTTTCCCAACGGAAAACGCGCCTATCATGCAGACCTTTTTACTGATCGTGCGGCGCGTTTCTCGTTCAACGTTATATTTCATAAAAAAAACCCACGGAATTGTCGTTGGAGCAAGATTTTCTGAGTTACTTCAGGATATTCAGCATGCCTGTATCGGAAGGAAGTTGCGTCAAGTGTACCCTTAATTCCACTTTTCTGCTGGACGGAACGTTCGTGTCCGACGTTTTTCGTTCGCCAACGTCGGCGCTCGCGCCATCCTTGGCGGCGTGTTCCGCCCCCATACCGTACATGGCAAGTGGGATGCTTGCGCCGCGTGCGTACAACATGGCGGCGACGGTTCTGGTTCTGCCCCGACTTATTTCATAGTTGCGGTTGCTGTTGCCGGTAGCGTCGGTGTGTCCGAAAACCGTCAGGCTGATCGCCATGTTCATGCCGCCCGCCAATTTTTCAATCGCCACCAAGGTATCCACGGCCTTGGTCAGTTTGTCCGCTTCTTCAGCCACGGGCTGATCCTTGCCCAAGGGAAATTCCACCACCGTGGTTTCCACCAGGGCGATCATGCGTTTCAATTCTTCGACGCGCGGATCGGTCAGTTCGCTGGTGTCGATTTTCTCCACCCCAGGCAGGGACAGAGCTTCCTGACGGGCTTGCAAAATCCAGCTCATTGGAGCTTCGCCGCGCAAGCGCAACGTACCGTCGGCGTCAAAATCCATGGTCACGTTTTCTGGCTGTTTGATGCGTTCCTTCACCCTTTTGGTCACCATGTCCGCCGCGTACGAAACGTAGGGAATGACCAGCAAGGTGTACGTTTCCGGATTGATGCCCATGGCGTCCAAAAGGGATTTAGGGTCTTGGGCGAGACGGTCTTTCTGGTAGATTACGTCCCAATGCATGGTGCCGTCCCGGCGCGCTTCCACCAACAGGATGCCCGGTTCCTTGCCTACATGGTCAAGGCTTTTTTCCATGTGTTGGCGATCGATGTCCTGCTGACGGGAGTCGTTCCACAAATAGCACACGCCCAGAAACAGCCACAACAGCGCCGCCACGGGCGCCAGCTTGACCCAGGAAGGCAACGGAGCGTTTTCGTCGGCGTAGCGGACATCCAGCAATTCTTCCAGATCCCAGCGGACGGCAGCGAATTTCCCGACATCGCCCGCGAAGGAACCCAGGTCGTCGACATATTTGGCCTGCATCACGGCCATGGCGTTGCGCAGTTTTTCCCTGAACTCCAACGGCACGGTGCCGCGCGCCACGCAGGCCAGATAAGCGCTTGAGCCGCGTTCCATCAGCACGGTGAACTCGCCCATTTGCAGGGAATCCAGTGTGCTCCGGCCGCCGGCAAAGCAATCGCGCGCGAAATCCTGAATGGCCGTGAGCATGGCCGAAACCATGTCCGCGTCCTGCGTCGCCACGCCTTTGTTGAAAACGTGGCTCAAGACAAGGCCGGTTTCCGCGTGAATGAAAAAAATCTGCTCCACCCGGTAAAGCAAGGTGTGCAGCATGACAATCTCGCTGAAGCTCATTCCCGTGCGCCATGCCAGCAAGCGCCAGCGCAAGCCTTTCCAGGAAAACGCGTGTTCCATGGTTTTGTGAAAACTTTCCAGCATGGAACGGAAAGTTTCCGCGATGGATCGCCGGATGGCGGGGCCCATGATGGGAAAGAGCGCGTTGACAAAGTCCATCGGGCTCTTGCGCAGCGCGTCCCTGAAGAGCTTGTCCGTTATCGGCTCGAACGCGGAATACAGCATGTTGTCTTTCTGCGCCCGCAGCAACACCGCCTCGGCGATGACCTCGCTGGTTTCACGCGCGTGCTGGACGGGATCGTCCAGACGTTTTTCCAGCGCGCGCAAAAGCTCCATTTCGCGCGAAAAAAGGAGTTCCCGGAGCTTTTGCAAAGCGGCATCGCCGTCGTCGGGAAGACCCGGCGATTCCTGAACCGCCGTGTCTTCCGGTTCGTCGCGCAAAGATGCGGGGGGCGCTTTATCAGACATCCTGAATTGTCGAGGCGGTTGGCCGGCTGGAGCTTAAAGCGTTTTTTTCACTGGGTTTTTCCCGCCGCGTTTTACTGGGGGTTTTCCGTTGACGCCTGGTTTTGCGTCATATCCAGAGGCCATTGCCCGCTCAGTTTGACCGCCATTTCGGTAAGCATGGTGGAGAACGTGGAACGATAGACCATGTCCCCGCGTATTTCCGACGATGTTTTGGACAGCGCGCCCAAGGCGTCCTGATAGCGCTCGTCCACCTTGACGGAAAGAGCGCCGCTCTCCGCCTGCAAAAGCTGTCGCAACTCGCGCTCGGCGTTATCCAGCGTACTCGACAGCTTGGCCAGCTTGCGATCGAAAGCCTCGTTGGCGGCGGCCAGGTCTTTCGCCAGCTGCGCTACCGCCTCGACGCGTTCGCGCTGTTCGGTCTTCGCGCTTTCATTGCGTTCGCGTTGCTCGGCCTTGATGACTTCCACGCGTTCGTCCTGCTCGCCCTTCAAGCGATGCAAAAGGGAAGCAATTTCACTTTTCATGAAATTTTCCAAAGAATCGATGCGCGTTTTCAAGGCGTTTCGAGAGTCGGCGATTTCACGCTGAAAACCCTCTTCCTGCCGTTGAAACCGTGTTTCCATGTCCTTCAGCTGCGCCCCGAACAACAATTCGCGTACCTGTTCCATCGGAGCGGCTTCAACGCCGTGAGACTCAATTGCCTGTTTTTTCATGATGTTTCGTTTCCTGTCGCTATTAAATTAACTCTCGTGAAAAATCGCCACCCCGCCTACGCCAGCTTCGCCGGACAGTCTGACTGCGTCGTCTCGTCGCGGGTCATAAAACGGTACCCATACATTAATTGGACGGCGAGTATACCAAAGTATTGATTTTCAGGATAAAAAACATTTTAGACAAATTACGTGCCGCAAAACCGGACAGATTGAAAATCTCGTGACATCACGCGATTGCCATGAGTCAATTCCAATAGCGGCATGAGTCTGGGCGGCAGGTGTTAAAATCGTTTTCCCCTGCAAAGTGTCGAATATCCACGCGCCGTGACGAGCGGGACGTTTCAGATATTCGATGCTGTAGAAATCCTCAAAGAACCTGAAAACCCATGCTCCTTTTGAACCGCTTTTCTCAGTGTCTCTGTGATTGAGCACGGTTTTCATGGCGCGGTCTGCCTTTCAAGATGAACGGCGTCCTGCTTTCCGTGCGTGACCTGCGCGCCGGTTTCATGGCCGGGCGGCGCGTGCTGGCGGCGGTCGACGGCGTCGGGTTCGACGTGGCCGCCGGCGAGACGCTGGCCTTGCTCGGCGAATCGGGTTGCGGCAAGTCGGCCACCGCGCTGTCGATACTGCGCTTGCTGCCGGCGGCTGGACGCGTTCTCGGCGGCGAGGCGCGTTTCGAGGGCCGCGATCTGATGCGGCTGACGGAAGCCGAGATGCGCGCCGTGCGCGGCGGCGGCATGGCGATGATCTTCCAGGAACCGGCGACCAGCCTCAATCCGGTGTTCACGGTAGGCCGCCAGATCGGCGAAGCGCTGGAGAAACACCGGGGACTGCGCGGAAGCGCCGTTACCCGGCGCGCGACCGAACTGCTTCGTGCGGTAGGCATCGCCGACCCCGAACGGCGTTTGACCGAATATCCTTTCCAGCTTTCGGGCGGCATGAAACAGCGGGTGATGATCGCCGCCGCGCTGGCCGGCGAGCCGCGCCTGTTGATCGCCGACGAGCCGACGACGGCGCTCGACGTGACGATCCAGGCGCAGATCCTCGAACTGCTGCGCCGTTTGCAGACCGAGCGCGGCATGGGCATATTGCTGATTACACACGATCTCGGCGTCGTCGCCCGCGTGGCGCACCGCGTCGGCGTGATGTACGCCGGCGAAATCGTCGAAGAAGCGCCGCTTGACGCGTTCTTCGGCGCGCCGCGCCATCCCTACACGCAAAAACTGTTTGCCGCGCTGCCGGACCTGGCGCGCCGCGCCGCGCGGCTGGAAACAATCGCCGGACAGGTGCCGTCGCTGGCCGCCATGCCCACGGGATGCCGCTTCGCCGCGCGCTGCCCGTTCGCCTGGACGCGCTGCCGCGACGAATCGCCGCTGTGGCTCGATCTGGGGCGCGGCCATCGTGTGCGCTGCCATCGGGCCGAAGAAGTGCCCAAAGGTAACGCGCGGCCTCCGGCGGCAGCCGCCCGGTTATCGCTGCCGTTCGACGTTCCGCCGCCGTCCGGCGCGAATCTGCTCGAAATCGACGCTCTGCGCGTGCATTTTCCGATCCGGCGCGGTGTTCTGCAACGCGTCGTCGGCCACGTCAAAGCCGTCGACGGCGTCTCGCTCGAACTTGCGCGCGGCCGCACGCTGGCGCTGGTCGGCGAATCGGGCTGCGGCAAAACGACGGTCGGCAAGGCCATCCTGCAGCTGATCCAGTCCAGCGGCGGCCAGGTACGTTTCGACGGCAAGGAACTGACCGGCCTGCCGCGCCGCGTGCTGCGCCCCTTGCGCCGCCGCATGCAGATGATTTTTCAGGACCCGTTCGCCTCGCTCAATCCGCGCCTGTCAGTCGAAGCGATCATCGCCGAGGGCATGGGCGCGCTCGGCGTACTCCCCGCGGCCGCCGACCGGACGGCGGCCGTCGCCGCGCTGCTGCGCCAGGTCGGTCTCGACGCGCAAGCGGCGCAACGCTATCCGCACGAATTTTCGGGCGGACAACGGCAGCGCATCGCCATCGCCCGCGCGCTGGCGGTACAGCCGGAACTGGTGGTCTGCGACGAACCGACTTCGGCGCTCGACGTATCGGTGCAGGCGCAGATTCTCAACCTGCTCAAATCGTTGCAGGACGAACTCGGTCTGGCCTACCTGTTCATCACCCACAATTTCGCCGTGGTCGAATACCTGGCGCACGAAGTGGCGGTGATGTATCTCGGACGCATCGTCGAACGCGGGCCAGCCGACGCGGTGCTGCATACGCCGAAACATCCCTACACCGAAGCGCTGCTTGCGGCGGTTCCCGCTCCGCGCCTCGATGAAAACCGCGCGCTCATCCGCCTGGCCGGAGAAACGCCGTCGCCGGCCCAACCGCCGTCGGGCTGTCATTTTCATCCGCGCTGCCCGCGCGCGATGGAGCGTTGCCGCGCCGCTTATCCAGAAGAGCGCGAAGTCGGGCCGGGACACGCCGCGCGTTGTCATTTGCATCCGGCGTGAAAGAAGAGTGCTCCAGGGCAAGGCGATTGCATGAACGGATATGCGCATGGACACCGGGACGCCTGTCTGTCGGCAGGCAGGGTGGTTTTGTAGTTTCGCGGGTCAATGGAATGGACGCCTCCTGTTCCCCTCACGGCATCGATGTGCCAGATTGGAAGTGGTGAGTCTCAAAGAAATCCATCTGCAACCGCCGCGTGGCGGCGGCGAGTTGTTTTTGGAAAGGGGAGAGTGGCGAGGGAGTGGTTATTTGTGTGAACCGCTATAAGCCTTCAATCCGCTGATCGCGTCTTGCGCTTTTTTGAACTCCCCAGAGAGTACGTGGTCGGCGATGGCTGGCAACGCGTTGCGCGTATCCGGGGAAAGCGGCAGGGACTTCAGGGCTTCCAGCGCCGTGTCCAGCGCTTCGAGGTCGGCTTGCTCCAGCGTGTCTTTCAGTTGTCCCAGCAGTTCGCTTTCGCGTTGTTTGTTCCCGCTCTCCACGGGACGCGTTTGCGTCAGCGCGGCTTCGATTCTTTCCAGCAAGGCGGACAGCGCCGCGCGGAAGGCGTCCAGACGCTCTTCTATCACGGACGTATCGCCGTTGCGTCCGGCGCTCTCCAGACGTGCCGCGTCAGTCGATAGATCGACGGCGCCGATGGTAGCCAACGCGCTTTTGAGCGTATGTACTTGCGTGACAAAAACCTTGTTTTCTTTTTCGTCCTCCAGCACTGGCTTTTTTTCCAGCAGCGAGAGACGCGCGCGCGCGTCACGGCAGAACATCTCCAGCAGATTCAGGTAGCGTTTGTGGTCTTCGCAAGCGTGGTCCAGCCCGACCTCCGTGTCCACGCCTTCAATTTCAGGGAGGGTTGTCTTCACCGTATCGGCGGACGAAACGGTGTCTTCCGGCGCGGGGCCGCGTTGGTCGGCAGGAATCCATTGTTCCATGATTTTCATCAGTTTGGGGACTTCGATAGGTTTTGAGAGGAAGTCGTTGAAGCCGTTTTGCAGAAACATTTCTTTCATTCCAGAAACCGCGTTGGCGGTCAGGGCGATGACGATGGGATTTGCGCCGCCTTCCAGACCGCGAATAACCGCGGTGGTTTCGATTCCGTCCATTCCCGGCATCATGTGATCCATGAAAATCAGGTCGAAGGAATGGGCAATGACCAGATCCACCGCTTCGCTTCCGCTTTGACAGGTGAATATCCGGGCCTGGTAGGGAGAGAGCAGCCCTTCGGCAACCAGCAGGTTGCCCGGCAGGTCATCTACCAGCAGAATGTTGGCGCCAGGCGCGGTAAAGGGGGGACGCCACGTATTCACCAGCACTTCAGCTTTGTGCTTCAACGTTCCCATCGGTTTCCGGTCGGTGATGTTTTGCAGCAGCGTGGCGGTAAATACCGAACCGCTTCCATATTCGCTTTGCGCGCAAATCTCGCCGCCCATGGCACGGCACAGACTTCTGGCAATCGGCAGTCCCAGACCCGTGCCTTCAATATTCTGGTTGCGCTTTTCTTCGATGCGCACAAAATCGTCGAACAGATGACGCATGTCTTCGGCGTGGATGCCGATGCCGCTGTCGGCGACGGTCATGGTCAGCCGCGCGCTGGCGTCGGAAATTTCCTGCCAGGAAACGCTGAAGCGGATAAAACCCTTGTGCGTATATTTCACGGCGTTGCCCAACATGTTGAGCAGTATCTGCCGGACGCGGACGACATCGCCAGTCAGCACCGAGGGGAGAGACGGATCGATGTCGACAATCAGCTCGATGGGCTTTTCCGACAGCCGGACGCGGACGATACCGAGCGCGTCGTTGAACATCTCGCCCGTTTCGTAAGCGTCCAGGTTCAGGGTCAGATGACCGGACTCGATGCGCGAAAAATCCAGCAGGTCATTGACGATGGACAGCAGAACGCCGCCCGCGCTTTTGATCCCGGCAATGTATTTCAGCGCCTTGGCTTTGCCGTATTCACGCTGCGCCAACTCGCTCATCCCGATAATGGCGTTCATCGGCGTGCGTATCTCGTGACTCATCCGCGCCAGAAAGTCACTCTTGGCGCTGGAGGAAGATTCGGCAATGCGTGTTTGTTCCCGCAGCTCTTGTGTACGTTCCAGTATGGCGGCCTCCATTTGTCTGCCGAGTTTGCGGTTTCTCAAATACACGATCGTCAACAGCGTGACGACGCACAACAGCAACCCGCAAGCCGCCAACAGGTACGGCATACGTGCCTGGGCGACAGCGCCGTTGTAATCGAATACGCGGCTCCGCCAGCTGTTCACAGTGGCGTCGGCATTGATCAGACGCTGGCTTTTATCAATGATGGAACGCAAAACCGTTTCCGACTTGTTGAGTCCGAACAGAGAGACGGCGCTTTTGTTGAAGATGAGACCGGCTTTGAAATAAGGCTTTTCCATGTAGCTGGTCAGGCTGAGCAGTTGATTCTGCGTACCCATGACCAGGTCTACTTCGCCGCGTTCCAGAGCGGCGAAAGTTTCCAGCATGTCAATGTATGTCGTTGTGTTCGTGTGTCCGGGAAACCACTGCCAGAAAATTTCCGCATAGGAGGTTTCCCGTGACAAGCCGACTTTCAGATGCAGTACATCGGAGAGGACGATAGCGGGCTGCTCCGAGCGGGAAATCAGCGCGTAATGATCCGTCATGTACGGCGTCTCAGGCCACAGAAAGCGGCCTTCCCGCGCTTCCGTGCGAACCAGTTCGCTGACCAGCGCGATCTCGTCGTTTTCCAACATGCGCAGCAAATCCGTCCACAACTTCAGATCCTGATGCGCCTGAAAATTCAAGCCGCTGATCGCGCTGATTTCCGCCAGAACATCGAGGGCAACGCCCTGCCATTGTTTTTGCCGTTCGTTGAAAAAAGAGATTGGGTAGTTGTCGTATTCCACCCCGATGTGAATTGGTTGGTTGAGACCGGAAGCGCTGTGTCGGTTAACGTATTCCTTTTCTTCCGGCGTCAGGCTGGCGGCGAATTTGTGGCGAATGTAGTCCTGATACCCTTTCCGGAACATGCTGTTCAGGTATTGCGCGCCGCCGTTGTCCAGGAATTTTTGCATGACCGAAATCAGCGGCGCGAGTTCCGGATTTTGTGTGGCCAACGCGACAGGACTGAAAAACGGCGGTTGCATGTCTTCTGAAACGGCGTCTCCATAAAGGTCAAAGGCAGCCTCCGCCGGAGATTCATCGACAAAAAAGTCGATGGATTTGCTTTGGAGCATCTGGTGGGCCATGTCGTAATCGTCTACACGGAAAACCTCAAAGGGTTCTTCGAGAGACGCCTTGACCTGCTCGAACGTTGTTGTCCCGTCAAGAAAGCCGTAGCGCACGGGGGCGTCGCGCGCCATTTTCAAAATGCTTTTGCCGCCGGCTAGACGCATGAATTTAATCGAACGCATCGCAATGGGCGAGGTCATCAACAATGCTTTCTGGCGTTCCGTGGTTGGGGTCAAATCGCCAGTAAAATCCACGGAATTGGAAGCAAGCCCATACATCAGATCATCCCATTCATAGATGGTGGGAATGAACTTGACGCCAAAAAACCCGCTCAACCAGTCACTGAGCAAGACGGCAAAACCGCCCAGGTTTCCGTCCGTCGTGGGAAAACATTCAGTCCCCAGCTCCATGCCAAAGACAAAAGAAGCGCGGCTTTGGAGCAGCCGTTCAACGGCGTCAATTTCTTGCTGGCTGATGTTGGGCAGGTCGCGCCAGGTCGCGTAGGGATAAACGTCACTGGCGGCTTGGGTCTGGCTCGATCCCAGGCACAGGACAAGAGTGAACAACAACGCGGCGATCCCCGCGATGGTGCGCGCATGAAAAACCAGGCTGTATTTTTTCATCGTAAAATCAACTTTGGTTTGAAACCACGCCAGCAAGAAAGGCGCGCAGGCTGCATATCCATTCCAGGTTTGTTTACAGCGGCAGACACGAGCTGGCGCTGATGTTTTGCTGTTTTGTCTGTTCCATTCACCATGAACTTACGCTTCCACTTTCAAGAGTATCTCGATTTTGTCAATGGTTTTTTTGAACTCCCCAGAGAGTATGCCGTCGGAGATGGCGGGCAATGCGCCGCGTGTATCCGGGGAGAGCGGCAGTGACTTCAGGGCTTCCAGCGACGTGTCCAGCGCGTCGAGGTCGGCTTGTTCCAGCGCGTCTTTCAGTTGTCCCAGCAGTTCGTTTTCGCGTTGTTTGTCTCCGCTCTCCACGGGAGGCGTTTGCGTTTGCGTCAGCGCGGCTTCGATTCTTTCCAGCAAGGCGGACAGCGCCGCGCGGAAGGAGTCAAGAAGCTCTTCTATCACTGCCGTGTCGCCGCTGCATCCGGCGCTCTCCAACCGTGCCGCGTCGGTCGATAGGTCGGCGGCGCCGATAGTGGCCAACGCGCTTTTGAGCGTATGTACTTGCGTGACAAAAACCTTGTTTTCTTTTTCGTCAGTCAGCACTGGCTTTTTTTCCAGCAGCGGGAGACGCGCGCGCGCGTCACGGCAGAGCATCTCCAGCAGATTCAGGTAGCGTTTGTGGTCTTCGCCAGCGCGGGTCAGCCCGACCGCCGTGTCCACGCCTTCAATTTCAGGGAAGTTTATCTTCACCGTATCGGCGGACGAAACGGGGTATTCAGGAGCGGGGCCGCGCTGGTCGGCAGGAATCCATTGTTCCATGATTTTCATCAGTTTGGGGACTTCGATAGGTTTTGAGAGGAAGTCGTTGAAGCCGTTTTGCAGAAACATTTCTTTCATTCCGGAAACCGCGTTGGCGGTCAGGGCGATAATTGGCATCGCGTTGTGTTCTTCCAGACCGCGAATGACCGCGGTGGTTTCAATTCCGTCCATTCCCGGCATCATGTGATCCATGAAAATAAGGTCGAAGGAATGGGCAATGACCAGATTCACCGCTTCGCTTCCGCTTTGACAAGTGAATATTCTGGTCTGGTAGGGAGAGAGCAGTCCTTCTGCCACCAGCAGGTTGCTCGGCAGGTCATCTACCAGCAGGATGTTGGTTTCCGGCGCGGTAAAGGGGGGACGCCACGTATTCACCAGCACTTCAGCTTCGTGCTTCAACGTCCCCATCGGTTTCCGGTCGGTGATGTTTTGCAGCAGCGTGGCGGTGAATACCGAGCCGCTTCCATATTCGCTTTGCGCGGTGATCTCGCCGCCCATGGCATTACACAGACTGCGCGTGATCGGCAGTCCCAGACCCGTGCCTTCAATGTTTTGGTTGCGCTTTTCTTCGATGCGCACAAAATCGTCGAACAGGCGGCCGAGCTCTTCGGCGTGGATGCCGATGCCGCTGTCGGCGACGACTATGATCAGCAGCGCGATGTCGCCGGAAATTTCCTGCCAGGAAACGCTGAAGCGGATAAAACCCTTGTGCGTATATTTCACGGCGTTGCTCAACATGTTGAGCAGTATCTGCCGGACGCGGATGACATCGCCAGTCAGCACCGTGGGGAGAGTGGGATCGATTTCGGTAATCAGTTCGATGGGCTTTTCCGACAGCCGGACGCTGATGACGCTGAGCGCGTCGCTGAACATCTGGTTCGTTTCGTAAGCGGCCAGGTTGAGGTTCAGATGCCCCGATTCTATGCGCGAAAAATCAAGTATGTCATTGATGATGGCCAGCAGAGCGACTCCAGCGTTTTTGATCCCGGCAATGTATTCCAGCGTCTTGGCTTTGCCGTATTCACGCTGCGCCAACTCGCTCATCCCGATAATGGCGTTCATCGGGGTGCGTATCTCGTGACTCATCCGCGCCAGAAAGTCACTCTTGGCGCGGGTGGCCGTCTGCGCTTTTTTATTCAGCACGACAAGCTCGTGATTTTGTTCTTCAAGTTTGGATCTTGCGCGGTTAATAAAAACATTGAAGACGACGATAACAAACACGATCAACAGCTGCACCAGGACAAAAACGACAAATATCGCCGGTCTGAAAAGCGTGTAGAAACCGATCGGTGTGTTGCCCAACAGATACCAGTTTAACTGCGAAGAGTAAGATACCGCATAGAGAACTCCCGCGTGGGCGAAAGTCTTTGTTTCCATATTTTCAAGTTCGTTGGCGACGTCAATGATCATCTTGCCGGCTTTTCCGAAACGATCGGTTATGCGAACCTTGCTGAAGGACAGATAGCTGTCCCCGACCAACATGATTTCATGAAAGGAATTGAATAGACAGAACGTGCCGAGCGAATCCGGATCGTTATATACGGAATAAATGAAGCTGCTGATGTCGACTCCCGTGCCCAACATGCCGATGGGGCGGGGGGGG
>JAITNL010000263.1 GCA_031290495.1 Accumulibacter sp. | reverse complement strand
CTCCATTTTTTACCGCTTGTTCCGATCCACATTTCTTGCATTTCGGCATCGCTTCTTCCTCTTTACCATGCATAAAAGTGAGATTTTATCATCTCGCTATATATTTGGCAACACTCTCTATTTTCTTTTCGTCTTTGGCACGCTTCTGGTTGAACGCTTCGCCCGACCAGTAGGGATACGCGGCGTGACTCTGCGACGACGGCGTGGAAAAGTACGTCTGCCGCCATTTTTTGTGCATCGCCATGCCGCTGGCCACCTTGCGCACCTCGGCGAAGTTCTGCACCCAGAAGTATTCGTCGAAATAAAAATTGCCGTGGTAGCTCTGCGCGGTTTTGGCGTTGGTCGAGAGAAAATACAAAGACGCGCCGTTGGCCAGCACGATCGGCGAGCCGGACAACTCGACCTCGGCGGCGTCCCTGGCGAATTGAACGATGTATTCGCGGAAGACGTGCGCTTGCGCTTTCGAGGCCGAGAGAAAGATTTGATTGCGCCCGGTGTCGAGCGCGTCGACCAGCGCTTCTCTGGCGAAATACCAGGTCGCGCCGATCTGCCGGGATTTCAGCAGATTGCGAATGCGGTATTTTTCACCGGCGTCGAACCAGGCTTTCTGATAGTCGAAGAGACCCGACATGAAGGCATCTTTCAGCGCTTCTTTCTCTTCGTTAGAGAATGCGTTCTTTGTTGGCCTTTTCTTTTTGCCTTTGTTGCGGTTTTCGACGTTGGGATTGAGATCGGCTTCGTTGCCGCCGTTCAGGTATTTGCGCACCCGCGCGGCGCGTTCCATTTGCCGTCCGAGAAGATCGATTTCCTTGAAGTCCTTGCCCTCTTTTTCGATTTTCAGGGTGAGCTGGATCAGGCGCGCTTCGATGGCGTTTTCCACGCGGTCGAGCGGGGTGACGTGATCCCAGCCGCCGCGCCGTTTCCACGAGTAGACGGTGTTTTGGAAAACGCCGAGATGCTCGGCAATGCGCGGGACGCGCCAGCCCGTCCAGTACAGGGTGCGGGCCTGGAATTCCGCCGTTTGGTTTTCCGGAATAAGGGGCGCGGGCTGTTGCGCCTCGGCGTCGTAGGGGCGCGATTCATCGCGCCCTTGGGCTGGATGTTTCATGCGTTTTTGGGCGCGATAAATCGCGCCCCTACGACGCCGACGACGCAGGCGGTGTGACCGGGCCGTCAAACGGCGGCACGTCCCATTCACGGATTTTTTCGCCGCCGATCCAGAATTCCCAATGTTCGATCTGCCGCATCGGGTCAACCTTGGGTTCCGGCAGGTGACGGATCGTGGCGATCGTGCCGGGGCCGGTGAGATCGTCCGCGCCGGGGATTTCCGGGGCCAGCGCCTGAGTGACGGCGACGCGCTCGGTGATCTTCGAGAGCTTGATTTCGATGTCGCATTTTTCGTTGTCGAGGGCGTCGACCTCGAAGGTGAAATCGGCGCGGCGCGCGGGGTTTTGCAGCATGTCCGGCTGGGCGTTGTTCAGCCAGGCGAGGATCGGCAGAAAGAGCATGTCGGGATGATCGGCGTAATCGGTGACCAGCGCGACCAGGTCGTATTGATACTCGAACGACAGGCCGCCGTGCATGGTGCTGTTGATCTGTCCGGATTCGACGCGCACGTGCAGCGCGTCCGGATTGGCCTGGAGATAGGGATTGGCGGCGGTCAGCGCGGCGCGCAGCGAGGCGGGTTTGAGCATTATTATTCCTCTCGCCCGTTGGAGAGGACAAAGAACGCCCTTAGCGCGTCGATCCGCTCCCGGCAGACGTTGTATTGACTGCGGGCGTTGCGGCTCCAGAGGGCCACGTCGATGTCGTTGGCGTAGTCATCCTGGTCAGCGGAATCGGCGGCAATTCCGGGAGCGGCGAGAGTAGCGACGCCGGGGGTTGCGGACAGACCGGAACGACCGGGAGCGGCGCCAGCGTTGAGCAGGCGCACAACAGGAGCGGACAGGCAAGCGCGGCCCGTCGAAAGCTTGCGTATGGCATGGTCTCTTTCCTTGGCGAGTTGGGTATTCTGGTTCTCGGCCGCGATCGCGCGGGCGGCGATGATTTCGCCCTGGCGTTCGATGGCCAGGGTTTTTTCAGTGGCGTCGGTGACGGCCTGTTGCGCAGCCGCCACCGCTTCGGCGTGCTGTTTTTCGACCGTCGCCAGCGCCGATTGCAAGCGCCAGCCGTTCAGCGTCCAGCCCAGGCCAAACGCCGCCGCCAGCACCAGCAAGAGGCTGGCGAGCTGGGTTTTGTTTATTGACTCAAACATTTTTGCGCCATCACGTAAAAACCGACGCGGCTTTTTAACCCATTGGTTCCGCCGTTGATTTTTTGGGTAATGCCGACAAAATCCTTTCTATCGGCCAGCCAGTTGAGATCGCGCGTCGACCAGAACCAGCCGGCGGAAAGCGCCGCCGGGCCGGGTTCGCACAGCAGTTTCGGGGAGTCCACCAGGTCCAGCCCCAGGTCCTTGCCGCAGTCCCGGTGATTGAAATAGCCGGTGATCTGGATCAAGCCGTGCCCTTTGTAAAACGGCCCCGGCGTCGTTCCCGCGCGCGTCGCGGCGCTGATCGCGGCGGGGGCGGTGTTGCCCAGGTCGGCGCGTTTGTCATACGCTTTGCCGCTGGCAATTTCCGAGACGTAGCGGAGCTGGCCGGATTCGTGCGCCACCTGCGCGAGGAACGCGGCGGCGCGCGGCAGAGTGTCGATCTCGAAACGCGCCATTGCCGCGTTGAGCGGTTCGAGAAACAGCAACGCCGCGCGCTCATCCGCGCCGGGCATGATGTTGCGCAGTTGGTCAATGTGGAGTGTCATGGCTATTCCGTTGGGGTGAATGGCGCGGGTTGCGCCGGATCGGGTTGCGCCGGTCGGCGAGCATGATCAGCGCCAGCGAGGCGAGGAAAAAATCGGCGGCGATGGGTAGGCCGCACAGCGCCGCGAGCGTGCCGCCGGCGAGCAAGGCCAAGTGCACCGCGAAACAGAGCGCGCGGAACTTGTGTCCCTTCAGAAATTCGTTGGGCACTTCTGAGGGGATCGTCAACACGCGCCCGAAAATCACGGTGGCGCACAGGGTCAGGACGATCCAACGGATGATCTCGATCATGGTGTCTCTCCGGTTTTTCCACGCGCCAGAATTTTCCGCGCGCCTTGTACGGCGGCGGGAACCAGCAGCGGCGCGGACAGCCCGACCACCAGCGCCAGCAGCACGCGCAGCGTTTGGTCGTCGGCGTCGGCCAGCGCGGGATAGTGTGTGGCGAGATAGACGGCGGCGACCGGCGCGGCGTACCCCGCGAGCAACGACGACAGCACGATCGCGGCAAACGATTTGACGCGGTTGTTGATCGAGGTCATCCAGAACGAGGCCAGCACGGCGGCGACCATGCCCATGATCAGCGCGTCGGGCGGCGCGCCGAAGAACAGGGCGGAGACCGTGGAGACGGTGGCGCCGTTCATCGCGCCGGCAGCGGCGCCGTTGGTCAGTCCCATAGCTGGATCAGTTCGCGCACCAGCGCGGGCGGACGATCCGGCAGCGTCACGGCGCGGCCTTCCGGCAAGATGGCGCTCATGGCGATGCCGGGGTTGAGTTCCAGCGCGGCCTCGGTAATTCCCGCCGTCTGGCGGAAGGCGCGCCAGCAGAGGTAATCGAGGGTTTCACCGGAGCGGGCGGTAACGGTGACGGTCATATCCGTTCAATCGTGTAGGGGCGCGATTTATCGCGCCCAAAAACCCGGAGAAACCCGGCGCGTAGCGTCCAACGAAAGGCAACGCAAAAGCGGGAGGGTGGTTTTCATATCAGTTCAATCGTCGAGCGCGCCTCGCCCTTCAGGTCGCGAATCGCCCAGAAAGCGTTGCGGCGATGATCTTCAATCGCCGGTTCCTGTTGTTCGGCGCGGTTTTGCGCGTCGCCGGTGGCGTCGAAGCGCAGGTAGCGTTCCATCAGGTCGGCGGCAGCGGTTTCGTAGACGGCGCGGCGATAGAGGAAAGGCAAGCGTTCCTGGCCTTCGTCGTCGTCCACGTCTTCCAGCGTGGCCGCCGTCTGTTGCAAGCGCCACGCCTTCAGGTCGTGGTTGACCGAGACCACGGCTTCGGTCAGCGCGTGGATCAGGCGCGGATTCGATACCGTGCCGTCCAACTGCATCAGCGCGCGGCAGTCGCCCGGATTGATCGCCGGCCAGAACGGATGGTGCGGCAGGTCGGGCAGCGTGGCGGCGGGGGCGGCGGCGACGAAACTCATAAAGCCGCGTCCAAAAGTAAAAACCTACTTTTGGCCGATTTATCTTGTTCAAAATCGCTGGCAAAGCCAGTCGATTTTGAAGAGAAAAGCAACGCAAAAGCGGTGAGTTTCATTGGTTTTCTCTCGTTTCACTTTGGACGGTGGAGGGGGATTTGAAGCGGGTAAAACCCTTTCGCCTCCCCCTGCCGTCGGTGCGTGGAAACGCCCGGTCAGGGCGCGGGATGGCCCGCGTCCGTGTTCGTTGGCGCGCCGCCGGGCGGGGCTGGATTCCTGCCCGCGGCTTCGTTTTTGAGCGTGCGCTTGACGCGCTCGATGTCTTTTTTGACGCCGGCCTGAACGTGCAGCGTCAACGCCTTTTCGAGACAGGCCAGCGCCAGCGCCGGCTTGTCTTCGCCTTCATAGGCCAGCCCGATCGCCTTGTTGAGCTTGGCGCGGACTTCGTCCGGCATGTCGCAGCCCAAGGTCATGTCGCTGATTTGCGCCAGGGCGTCGAGGTTGGCTTCGCGCTTGGCCACCATCGCCTTGAGCGCTTGATCGGCAAACTCCTCGGCCAGCAGGCAACCCAAGGTGCGGTGATACTGGCCGGGCAGCTTCAAGTCATGCTTGAGCGCGTACTCGGCCAGCGCCAGCGCGCCGGGGTAATCCTCGGCGTCGATGCGCCAGACCAGCACGTGCATCAGTACGTCGTCCTGGACGCCGCTGCCGGCTTCCAATACGCCGTCGATCCAGTCGGCATACTCCGGGAGCATTTCGCGTTTGAGCGCGATTTTCTTCTCGACCGATTGCACCAGGTGCAGGCGGCGTTTGTCGGCGTCGAGCTTGGCGAGCATCAGCGCGTAGGGCTTGGCGTTTTCCAGCGGCGTCAGCCGGGCGGCGGCGGCTTCGTTGACCGCCCGCGCGGTGACGTGCAGGCGGTGGCGGCGGGCGGGGGAGATCATTTAGCCTCCGGCGGGCGGCGCGGTGTTGATGTTTTCGGCCAGCGCGGCGAGACCGTAATCCTCGACGACATAGGCGTCGTTGGACGATTCGTAATTCTCGATCTGGTCGCGTTTGGGGTTGTCGATCAATGCCCGGCGGCGCGCGCCTTCCTGGTAGTAGCGCGAGAGGTTGTCGAGCCGGGTGATCAGCAGCGCGTCGGGCGGGAAATACGGGGCGCGCACGGCTTGCAGCCCACCGACGCGCTTCTGGCTGACGATCAGGTCGGCGGCGATCTTTTCGGTCGGGGGATTGGGGGCGTTGATCAGCGGGAAATATTTGTCGGCAAACAGCGCGCGGCCGAGAATCGTTACGAGGTTGGTATCTTCCCGATACCACGGGTCGATCAACTCGTTGACCAGGTCAAACACCAGCGCGTCGAGATTCTCGTAATCGCCGCCGGCATAGACGTTGATGGCATTGGAGCCGCCCACTACTTCGACCATCCGCCGTTCCGGGGCGTCCTCGCGGATGCGTTGCAGCCAGCCGATGTTGACGTCCTGCAAGAGGGGATTGGCGTCGCGGTCGCTGGTGGCGGCGCGGCTCGTGCCGTTGAAGCCAATCGTCATCACGTCGAGCGCCTGGCGGCGCAGGATCGCGTCGCGCAGCCGCACCTGAAAATCGGGGAACTTGGCCCAGGCGTCGAGCTTGGCGTATTTGACCACGGTATCGAAATTGGTCTGCGCGCAGAAATACCCCTGGCCGTCCAGGGTCGTCGGGTCGGACGGGACGCGGTCGGCGGCGGTGGTGTCGGTGGTGCTGGCGATCGTCGAACCGATGCCGAGGCCGACTTTCTGCCCGGATTGCTCGGTAACGCCGATGTTGTTGACCTGGGTCAGGAAATCGCTCGACTCCTGGATTTTGGTTTCCAGCGTCTGTTGTATCGAGGAATCGACGTTGAATTTCTCGATCGCGCTACCGACGTGGTTCAGCGCGGCGAGGCGGGTGAGGTAGGCATTGTATTTTTGGCGGGTGGGGTTTCTCATGATTCAATCGTCCAAAGGTGAAGGGGCAGGGCGGCTCTAGCAATCGGTCTCGGCGGCGCCGTTGCCGCCGGTGGCGGCGGGGCGGCCTCCACCGGTTTCAGGGGCGGCGGCGAGCGCTTTTTCCAACTCGGTGAATTTTCCGGTGAGCGCGGCGGATTCTTTTACCCGCAACTCGATCGCGGAATCGTGTTGTTTCAATTGCGCGGTCAGCGCGGCCAAATCGGCTTGCGTTCGAGACAGCGCGTCGGCCAAGGTTTCAATGGCCTTGAATTGATCGGCGAAGCGGTTGCCGGCGTCATTTTTGGAGAGCAGCGCCTTGATCTTTTCAAAGAGCGATTCGCCGGCGTCCTCCGTAGACTTTGGCGGAGCTTCCAGCGCAAACGCCACTTCGCCCGGAAAGGCGAATTTTTCCCCTTTGTTGAACGCGGAGAATTTCATTGATTCGGTGCCGACCGAGGCCGGGGAGTCGGTGAGCGCCAGGCCGGTCAGGTAGCTGATTCCCTTGCCAGTGAAATTGGGCATGATCTCGATCGAGGCGAACGCCTTTTTTCCCTCTTTCTGGAATTTCGCGGCCTGCTCGGAAACGTCGGCCACGGCGAGCAACTGCAGGCGCTTTTCGCCCATGATGTTGGCTTCTTTGGTCGACAACGCTTCGACTTTGCCATACGCGGAAAAGAGGCTGTCGGGCGCGAACGAGAGCAAGTGTTCGAGGTTGAGGACGGCGGTATACACTTTTGGATCATAGTTGGCCGCCATGTCGGAAATCTGCTGGCGGGAAAGCACCCGACCGTCGATCGTCGGGCCTTCGGTGGCAATGGTAAAGGGCTGTGTACGCGGCATGATGTCGGCCTATTCGTGAAAAACGCCTTATCTTTCACCCCTTCGCGCCCGCAATCAATCAGGCTGTGTTGTATCGCGCCGAATGACAACATAATGCTGTTTATAACGCGGTCATACCGCGCGAAACTCTCCCCTGTGCACCCCACGTACAGATGATGATATGTCCAATTACTACACCCTGATCACTCAATACGGCGCGGCGGATTTGACCGCCGCGCAGGCATTCCACTGGCATGTCCCGCTGACTCATATCGCCGTCGGTGACGGCAACGGCGCGGCGGTTACGCCAACCGAAGCCATGACGGAGCTCGTGCACGAAACATACCGCGCGAGTATCAACAATATTTCGGTCGACGCCGATAATCCCAACTGGTTATTGATCGAAGCCGTCATTCCTGCCAGCATCGG
This sequence comes from Accumulibacter sp., assembly GCA_031290495.1. GTDB lineage: Bacteria > Pseudomonadota > Gammaproteobacteria > Burkholderiales > Rhodocyclaceae > Propionivibrio. The sequence goes on along the minus strand of JAITNL010000263.1, from coordinate 10,384 downwards.
CGGTTGGACGATCCGCGAAATCGGTTTGATCGGCGGCTTGAATACCAACAATGCCGAGATATCGGAAACCACTCCTGGCAACAAGCTGCTGGCCGTCGGCAATTTCCCGGATACCTACAAACCATTGCTTGTGGAGGGGGCGGCGAAAGACCTTAATATCCGCATGATCATCGAGGTCAGCAACGCCAGCACCGTCAATCTGACTATCGATCCGTCGGTCACGGTTGCGACAAAAACAACCGTCAAACAGGCCATTGCCGAGCACAACTACGCCGAATATGCTCACCCCGAATTACAGACAGCGGTTCAGCAAACCAACGACATTCTCGCGGGCGTGCATACCACGATATTGAGAGGGGACTTGCTGTCGCGCGTGATACCGGACGGGATGACCACGGTCAGTCGATCGCTGTTCGCACCCGGCGTCGTTTTTATCGCCGACAAGACGACGATCTTTGACGTCAACGGCACCGAAGGCGTGGTCGTCGCGCAAGACGAGACCACCATCACCGTGGTCACGAAATCCACGTCCCCGCTCGGCAGCGACGAACCGACCCTGCTGACGCCCGTCAGCGCGACGTATGCCGCGCTGCCCAAGACGGTCACGGCGGCGACGGCGCTGTACGGCCGCACGCCCAAAATCAACGATTACACGCGCGTCACCGCCGACGAGCAGGCGCTGCCGGCGGTGGCGACCACCGAGCGCTATATCACGGCCATCGACGGCCAAGGCAATATCGCCTGGGGTTCGTATTTCGTGCTGAACACGTCGGATTACCAGGCGCAAACAGGCGCGGCGGACAGCGGAAAACTCCTGACCGGCGGCGCGACGGCGGGAACGTTCGGGACGCCTATCGATCCGAACAGTTTTGTCAGCAGCGAGGAAAAAAGCATCCCTCTCACGGGCCTGGTCAACGTCACGACGGATGCGTCGACGAATACCACCGCGTTTAGCGCGCAGACGTATACCTTCCCCAACCTGATGATCGCGATCTGGCGCAAAATCAACGCGCTTTTTACCTTGAAAGCCAACCTCGCCAGCCCGACCTTCACCGGCACGCCGGCGGCGCCGACGGCCGCGGCGGAGACGAACAACACCCAACTGGCGACCACGGCGTTTGTCAAGAACGCGTTGGGCGCTGGTACGACACCAACCTTTGGCGGCGTGGGGAGTTTGTGTTTCGCTAGTCCATTGGGTTTTACTGAATTATTGACACCAGGCAGTACCATTGCGGGATCATTACTGCAGCCGGCGTGTATCGCTAAGTTGAGTCAAAACTACGAAGGAATAGATGTACTCATAATCACTTACGGCAACCCTTTTTCGGGCACGTGGCAGGTGTTAGGGGTTATAAATTATGTATATCCATCTGTTATGGTCTCCCTCTTTCAGCGGATCGCCTGATGACAACCGCCACTGGCGCGATTCATCGCGCGCCCTACGAATTTTCAAAGGAGATCGCCTGAGCAAAAATTAGCGACAGGCCGGAGAGGTCTGTCGGTCTAACGTGTTTTGGAAGGGGTTTGCACCCCATCCAAAACGGTCGCCGAACCCCCCCCCGCCCGTAAGAAAGGGGGGCAACCTTTCTTACGGGCGGGGTTTCAAACCGGAGTTATTTTACGATGATACACAACGCCAAAGACCCGCAATACACCTTGAACGGCCGGATCAACCTGCTCTACGAACATCCGGCGCTGGGTTTCATCCCCTTCACCGCCTCGCTGGACGATACGGAAGAATTGGGGCGGACGCTTTTCGCCAACGCGCAGGCCGGGGAGTACGGTGAAATCGCGCCGTATGTGCCGCCCCCGAAGCCGCCCACCGTCATTCCGGCGCGCGTGACGATGCGTCAGGCGCGCTTGGCACTGCTCGCCAATGGCCTGCTCGATACGGTTACGGCGGCAATCGGCGCGATGGAGGGCGCCGCCGGACAAGCGGCGCAAATCGAATGGGAGTATGCAACGAATGTCGAACGGGGAAGCTCGTTGATTGCTGGACTTGCGGCAGCACTGGCGCTGGATGACGCCGAAATTGACGCATTGTTCCTGGCAGCCGCGGCCTTGTAATTATCTTCTCGCGAAAATTTCCAGTACGGCGGCAACCGGAAGCAAGGAAATCAGCAGGGCAATGCCGACAGGAATAATGAGCAACGTGGCGGCAAAAACACCGGTAATGATATTGCCGGTATCGATCCACCAATAAACCAGCAAACCAACCCAGATCGCGAATCCGAGGCTCTCAAACCCACCATCCGCGAGCCAGTCTACCAATTCCGCCGCCGAATTTTTCTCCATGTTTACATCTCCTGAAGTGCCTTAAGGATACATCGAATGGCCAGCAATCTCGCTCTGACAATCGGTATTTCCGCCGATGCTGGGGGCGCTCTGTCGGTTTTTGGCAACCTGAAAGGGGCGTTACGGCAGGTAGCCATCGTTAGCAAAGATTTAAAAGAAAAGCAGACAGCGCTTGGCCTGGCAATCAAAAATTCTACCGCACACCCCATGGGGAATGAACTGCGGAAACTCAACGCGCAATACGAAAAACAAGCCCAAATCATCGAACGATTACGCAAAAGCACTCAGGCGTTGGGACAAACGCGTGCGCGCATTGCCGCCAATGAAGCGAATCGCACCGCCCTGCGTGGCAAAGTGATGGAGACCGCCGCGATCGCGTACATGGTGGCACAACCGATCAAGGTCGGCATCGAGTTCGAGGCGGCGATGTCCAAGGTGCAGGCGCTTACCCGCCTGGATAAAGATTCGGAAGAAATGAAGGCGCTCGCTAAACAGGCGCGCGAGCTGGGCGCGTCCACCTCGTTTACCGCCTCCGAAGCGGCACAGGCGCAAGGCTTTTTGGCGATGGCAGGTTTCAAGACCGAAGGGATCATCAAAACCATGCCGCACATGCTCGACCTCGCCAAGGCCGGGGACATGGATTTACAGCGCACGGCGGACATCGCTTCCAATATACAGACCGCGTTCAAGGTCGACGACATGCAGCGCGTCGCCGATGTGCTGACAATGACGTTTACCACCTCCAACACCAATTTGGAACAACTTTCGGAAGCGATGAAATACGCCGCCCCCGCCGCGCGGGGGTTGAACGTCTCGTTGGAAGAAACCGCCGCCATGACGGGGCTGTTGGGTAATGTCGGCATTCAGGCCAGCATGGCCGGCACCACGCTTCGCAATACTTTTCTCAACCTTTCGTCGCCGACGTCCAAGGCGGGGAAGGCGCTGAAAAGATTGGGTGTCCAGACCAAGGACGCCAAAGGCAATCTGAAAAACATGCCGGAACTCTTGTATCAAGTCGCCCAGGCGATGGAGAAACAAAAACTGGGCACGGGCGAGCGGGCGGGCATCATTTCGACGATTTTTGGCACTCGCGCTACCCCCGGCATGATCGAAATGCTGACGCAGGCGGGCGGCGAAGGTCTAAAAAAATATATCCAGATCGTTGAGGATTCCAAAGGCGCGGCGGCGGCGACCCATAAAATCATGGCGGACAACCTGCAAGGCGACCTGAAGGCGCTGACCTCGGCATGGGAAGAACTTTCCATCTCGTTTGTCGAGGGCGAAAACTCCAGTTTGCGCGATCTGGTGCAGACGATTACCGGGTTTTTGCGTGGCGCGGCATTATGGGTGAAAGAGAACCGGGAACTTGTATCTACCGGATTGAAGGTTGCGGCAATGCTTGTGTCGATGAAGGCCGGGGCGCTGGTACTCAGCTACGGTTTTTCAATGCTGAAGACGCCTGTATTCAAAATCATCGGCCTCTTTCAGAAGTTTTCCGCCATGCGGCTCCTTTTTCAGGTCGGCGGCATGAAAGCGGTGTTCCCCATGCTTTTCAAAATCGGCCAGGTGCTTCTATGGTTGGGGAGAATCCTGCTGGCGAATCCCATCGGCATAGCGCTGGGCTTGCTCGCTCTGGCCGGTTATATGTTGTATAGCAACTGGAGCGATATCGTTGGCGGGGCGAAGGCGCTGTGGAGTGATTTTGGGGACTTTTTTTCCGGCCTGTGGGGGCAAGTAAAGACGGCATTTGACGGCGGCATTGCGGGTATCTCGGCATTGATTCTCAATTGGTCGCCCCTGGGGATTTTTTACAGTGCCTTTGCCGCCGTTCTGCGTTGGCTTGGTGTCGATCTACCCGGAAAATTCACCGAATTTGGCAGCATGATCATGCAGGGTCTGATTAACGGGATTAAAAATTCGGTTACAGGCGTGCGCGATAGCATGTCGATGGCCATTGGAGACGCGGTCGACTCGGCGAAAGAATTGCTTGGCATCAATAGCCCGTCCCGCGTCTTTGCGCAAATCGGCGGTTTTACGATGGAAGGGCTGGAAAAAGGCTTGTCGAGTGCGACAGCCGGACCACTGGCGGTCGTGAAAAACCTCGCCGGGACGCTGGCCGCCGCCGGTTCCATCGCACTGGCCGGGAGTCTCCCGGCAATGGCCTCACTGAGTTTGGCTACACCCGCCGGCGCGGGCGGTGTAAGCGGGGGAGTGGCGAGCGCGACAATTACCGTCAACGTCTATCCATCGCCAGGAATGGACGAAAAAGCTCTCGCGGAGCTGGTGGCGCAGAAAGTCGAGGAATCGCAACGACGGGCGGCGGCCAGCCGGCGCAGCCTGTTGACCGATTCGGATTGATGCTGTTGTCTCTTCGTTGGAAATAACAAAATTATTTGGATGGAATGATTAAATAATGTAAAAATCATTACATCGAAAGACGGTGCGACCCCTGAAGGTGCGCTAACACCCGCAGGGGCCACCGCCCGCAGAAACCGCCTGCGTTTGGCCGAGGCACCGACAGTGCACACACTGCGAGCCGAAGGCTACACCGAAGGCAAGAAAATGGAAACCATCCGTTGTGGTCAGTGCGGCCGGAAACTGGCGGAAGCCGATTATGTCCGTATCAGTATCAAATGTCCCCGCTGCGGGACGATCAATCAGGTGATGACCCCGAGTCACCCACCCGAACGCCAGGGAGCGTCATCCAAAAAGGTAACGCTCCATGCAAAACGAACAAACGCGCTTTGACAATTCGAGAGAAACCCCGCTCGCCGCCACGCGCGATGTCACCCGTTCCGCCTTGCGCTATTTCGGCGGAAAATGGGCGATCGCCCCGTGGATCATCGAACACATGCCCGCGCATCGCGTCTATGTCGAACCGTTCGGGCGGCGCGGACAGCGTGTTGCTCAGAAAGCCGCGCAGCAAAGTCGAGGTCTACAACGATCTGGATGATGAGATCGTCGGCATCTTCCGCATCCTGCAAAGCCCGGCGCAATGTGCCCGGCTGATATGCGTATGCTGAAGCGTACCCCCTATGCCCGGCGTGAGTTCGAGCAGGCGTTTCTGGCGACATCCGACTCGCTCGTGCGCGCCCAGCGGGCGATCATCCGCGCCTACATGTCGTTTCATCATACGGCGCTGTTCAATCCTGGCAAGAACACGTTTGCCGACGGTTACGCGGCGTTCTGATCGAGCACCGTGATGCGCTCGATGTGATCCGCGTGCAAGACACGCCCGACGCCTTGTTCTTTGTCGATCCGCCTATACGTCCACAGTACCCGCGACACAAGCGCGAAATACCGCTGTGAGCTGACCGACGATCAGCACATCGAGCTGCTCACGCTACTCAAGGGCGTGCAGGGCAAGGTCATGATCGCGGGCTACGCCAGTGCGCTTTACGACGATCTGCTGACCGGCTGGCAACGTCTGACCCGCCAGCATTATGCCGCCGCATCTGGCGCCAAGATGCGTACCGAGGTGCTGTGGATTTCACAAAACAAAATGGCCGAAAAATCGGCCATCACTCCATTGTCAGAACAGGATAGGGGTAAAAAAAAATAGTAACATCAGGAAACAACCCCGGAAAACAGTAAATAAGATATTGATTTTATTGGAAAAATCAATGTTACTGTAGAAGAGTATTCAGAGGTAACAAGACCGGTAATTTTTCAGCAAGCCATTGATTTTTATATGGTTTATAAAGTATAGAAATTACAAACCAGTTGAGTAATCAGTTACTTCCATATTACTAAAATATTACCCCTGTCTAACACTCAGAAAACCCAATAACCACAAGGATTTGCTGCTGTTTTTACAAAACATGTTACAGATGTTACTATTTTTTCCCATCCATAATCTTTTTTGGTAATCATCACATGCGTGCACACCTACGCCTACGGCGCGATATTGCGCGGATATGCACAACAGCGCCGACTTGTCTGCTCAAATGATCATGCAATTTCCGCCAGCCTCCTCCCCGCCTGTGCGCCGCACAAAAACAATCACATAAAACCGGCGGGCGCGGCGGGGAAATGACGGCGCGCGGCGGGGTGTGATGGAGGTCTGGGAAAATTTTGGAAAAAAAAGAGCCTTGTGGCTCCTTTTTCTGTCTAAAACTAAAAACCAGTATCAGTAACGATGCGGGTTTTCGACGGCTTAATCCATAATATTTTTTAGACATTCAGTCTTAATTCAAATTAAAATTCAAATACTTAGGATATATTCCAAAGCTTTTGGTCAGTGTCATTTATTTTCCTTACCATGCTTTCATGTAATTTTCCCCAAAACATAAATGTCACTGATCCCAATGCCAATGGCCTGATTATGGAGGAGGGTTGTTTAAGTGAATAAATCTGCCGAGTGTCGATTGCTGAGTGGATCGGAAAGATGAATTCCACCCAACCAAACGGTATTTACGCTATATCTGTATTGAAGATTGCGTAGAGTTTGCCCGTATCTCGTACGCAAAGTGGAATGTTGAGCATGACAGTGAGTCAAATCGGTCATATGTGACAAGCAACAAAGCTCTGCCGCAATGGGAAATAACAAAGCTGAACAAATCATGTCGCAAAGTTGAAGTCCTGCATGATTATCGCTGTGACCAAAACTTGGAACTTCAATCAAGTTCGGGTACGGATTGCCGTTCGCACTGTACCACTGGGTGAATATGGAATGCGAAATATTGGCATTTTTGGCTTTGTTACGGCTGTCTGCTATGACAAGGCCGCGCGCATTTTGGGTGGCGAGCAAATTTTGGAAATCAGCGCAAATTCTCTGAACACTACTGCTGTAGACAGCGGTTCCGTTGAAGGATTGTCCAAATTGCTTTATAAAAACGCGTCCCACAATCTTGCCGTCATGACTCGCAATGACCTGAAGTACTTCATGGATGACGCTGTACGCAAATCGTCGATTATTACGCGCTGAACTTCGAGCCAGTTTACGAATCTCCGATCCTTTGATTTCAGCGTTCATCCAATCATGGTAGCGGCTGTTTGAGGGCAGCAGATTAGGGTAAAAGCGTTTTTTGAGCTGGATTAGCTCATTGGTCATGCCCGCAATTTGATCCTGCCTTACCATCAATCCGGCGATTGTGAAAACTGGCTGGACGGCAGAGCCAGGCCCAGGCAGGGCGCCAGTACACCCGGCTTCATCAACATAACAGACGTACATTGCCCCTCCAGAAACAACTAAAGCCACCGAAGTGGCTTTAGGATTTGCCGCCAACGGAATCCACCGTGTTCGGCTCTAGATGTCTACACTTGGCATCTATTGTGCGGAGACTCTACCATGTGTTTCCTGCCCAGTCAACTGTTTGTACATTCACTGTCGCGAATTTTTGGATTTGTCCGCTTTTGTGCGCGCACTGTCAACGGCTAGAGGCGAAGCCCGTAAGCCGTTGGCGGAGCGCGGCGAACCGTGAGTTGCCGCTCAGACAACCCACTTCAGAGTGCAGATCGGCAGCCGCAGGGCTGGAGCAGATTCCGCACGCATCCGTGTAGAGGTGTTGGCAAATGGAACTATCCGCTTTGTCCGGGTGGCGGCTGCTGAAATCAGTCATGATCCAATCCCCCATTTTCATGTCCGAGAAAGTGTACCTTGTACAAATGCGATTTTGGATGTTCGAGATGGCTTCCGCCGGCGACGCGGACCTGTGCTCCCCTATGCTCCGCCACCAAGCCCGAGTTTTGACATCCAGGTCGAGCGCGTTTGCGTACTAAGCGCGAAGTCCTCGGCAGGAAAAGTTTCAGGGTCGAGCGCGGACAATTCGGGAAGTTTTTCCCGCATCAGCGATTCCTGGTAATAAAACGAAAAGTGCCCGGACAAAACATTTTCGATGATGTACATGGGCCTCGATTGGGAGACGCAATCGCGGCACAGGACATCCTCATCGACGCCAAGCACCCCTGGACTCCATGCCGACTTGAATCCGCCCACCTGTTCGATGAATGAACGGCGAAAGAGTATTGCGCCGATGCTGAAGCGTGTACCACAGAGCGAGTAGCGTGTTTCATGTTGAGCAAACCGCGCCGCTTTCTCGTTGAAGGGGAGCGTGTTGCGCCACAGCCACCAAGCCGTGTTTGCCTGGCTGTGTACCGGCAAGCCGTCACAACGCGCAATCAGTTGGCCGAACTCCTGTCGATACTCCTCTTCCAGCTTCAACTCGCGCAGGAAATGGCGATAACTGATGCCGTTGACATTGAGCACCGGAGCGCAGAAGCCAGGTTCCAGCAGTGAATCTTTCCAGGCGTAGTCGTAGCCCTGGCGCAGCAAACTGAAAAAATCCTTGCCGACGATGATATCCTCGTCCAGCTTGAAGATGTAGTCGGCGGATGGGTGAAATTCAATCGCCTTGTTGAGCGCGATGCCCGGCGCGTTCCGGGAAACCGACAAGTACGACCAGCCGTTGCGTTCGCACATTTTTTCAAGCGCTGCGGAGCGCTTTCCAGCCGATGCCACACAAAAATCCGCATCATCCGGCGCGTATTTTTCCAACTGCCTCAGTGTCGCGGGCCACAGATAGGATTTGTAGCCGGCGAGAACGATAACCAGCGTCTGCCTGTTATTACGGCGATTGACAAAATAAGAGGGGCTGTAATGATCGCGTCGCCAGGTAAACCTTTTCCCAAGCGCACTCAACATGACAACCAATGATATATGCAACGTACCGCTCAAGCCTCGCCTTTTAATTGATCGAATCAATTTCTCTATCATGATGATCTGCCCTTATTCCGATTGGTATTTCTAACATGATCCGCGGCTTGCTTGTTCCTGGCGCCGTGCCCGGTAACCGTGGACACACTTTTTGAGTGCTGTATACACAGTATAAAACAATGAATTATGCATGCCGCGCCATACTGGCGCCCAGGGCGAATCCGCATGTTTGACGATATATCCGCCTTGCCATTCCGAGCGTAGCAGGTCCAGCAGCGTGGCCGCATCGTCTATCAGCAGTCGGGTTCCCGTGCCGCCAAAACCGCCGGAGTGCATTGTCGACTCCAGCGCGTCTATCCAGGATCTGGGCGGGGTGAGCAAATAGCGGTCATAGAGATCGTCCAGTGCGCGCAACAGACGATCCGTGCGGAAAGCGACTGTTTTGTGTAAAGGAATCATCGTGTCGATGAATGCACGCGCGCCGTCCGCGATGCGCGCGCGCGCCGCTTGTTGCTCGGCGGTATCGTCGGCGGTAAACACAAATTTGAAACTTTCGCCGTCGCGCGCGATACGGGCGAGGCTGGGCACCGCCTCTGTGAACACGGTCTCCATGAACGAGATCGCCTGAATGGTGCGGAAAAAGCGACGACGAGGGCGGCTCCTGTCGAAATATAGACCGCGTTGCAGAGGATGAGATGGCACAGTGCCCAGATACCAGCCCAGAACGGGGGGATCGAGCGCCAGGATTTCGTTGATGGCTTGTAGTATGGAACCGTACCAACCCAGGTCGACAAACCACGTCCCCGCTTGAAAACCCTCGTGGCGTAGATAATCCCGTACAAGCTCGAATTCGCGTTCACATTCGCGCGCGAAGCTTTCCTCTTTGCGAAGCGCTGAAAGAAAAACGGGCCGGTACTTGCGTGGCGAGAGATCGGCCAGTTCCGGTGGACAGGGAATACCCAGGCGTGTGAAAAAAATATGTCCCGTATCGCCGGCGGCACCAAAAAAGTACACGGGATCGCCAGTGGCGTGAAATTGCGCGAGATAAACGGCACTGCGCGAGATGCGGCAGTAATGCGATGCGGGATAGTCCGACAGTTGCTTGAAAGCGTAATGAACTAGGTGCATGTCACGCGCGCCGAAAATAATGTTCGGCGGTTTGTCTCTTGTAACCTGCTGGGCCAAACAGGCCGCCATGACGAAGGCTGTGGGGCCTGCCACGCGGAAACCCATCTCAAAAAAAGGGTCATCCTTGGGACATTTCAATACGTCCAATACCCCGGCAGGCGCGCCGCCTGCTTGCACGGGAATCAAGGTCGCGTCCATGCCCAATTGCCGTGGCGCGGCATAATCGGCAACCGGATTGTCGCCACTATGGTGAATTTCAGCGAGCGGCACGCCGCACTGGGTGGAAACATGCCGGAACAGACGCCC
>JAITNL010000231.1 GCA_031290495.1 Accumulibacter sp. | reverse complement strand
CTTCGGCTCCTTCTTCAGAAGACGAATCGCTGTCCGGCGCAGTTGCTCTCGCGCTGCAAACTTCAGTTCTCTGGCATCAATTTTATCCATGACTTAAGTATAACATGTGTCTGGTATTTTGTTGCCTGGTTAATACCACCGATCAGTTCCTGACTCTTCAACAAACAGCTTTGTCTATATTTACATAAACACTCTCACATATTTTGTCAAATTGCTATAGTATCCGCGTGGCAGGTGGTAAGCTTGACGCGGTGGGGCCAAGTGGGAAGCGCCGCGAGCGGCGTGTCCCTTACCTTTGAGTAAGACCAATCAGGAGAAACAAAATGGGGTACGTGGATAGCAATCTGATGTCGGGTGAACAGGTCGTGTGCAAAGCGAATATTCACTGGTTTGTTTTTGTCCCAGGAGTCGTGTTATTCGTCGTCGGTATTCTTCTGTTCGGCGTTGTTGATGGCACATTTGGGGCAATTGTCATTTTTCTGGCGATCCTCTTTCTGCTTAAAGCGTTCATTTTCAGGATATCGACCGAGCTTGCCGTTACCTCCAAGCGAGTAATCGCAAAGTGGGGACTCATCAAAAGAAATACGATTGAGCTTAACCATAGCAAAGTTGAAAGCTTCGCTATCGAACAAAGTATTTTGGGACGTCTCTTCGGGTTCGTGACTTTGAGCGTTAATGGAACGGGTGGTCGCAGTGCGCCGATCCCAAGCATTGATGCCCCGCTGGTGTTCAGGCGCAATGCCATGGAAACCATCGACTCCAGTCAGTCACGTTAAACTTGACAACCGGTTTAACGGCTGCAAACGAATGACTCGATCCCGTCCGTCACGGCTGTTCCAGAAAAAGTCAGTCGAACCGGCTGGCTTTTTTGTTGTCTGTGATTCATGCTTACCGCGTGTCCCCATACCGCCCGTAGCTCAATTGGATAGAGCACTTGGCTTCGAACCAAGGGGTAGGGAGTTCGAATCTCTCCGGGCGGGCCAATAAAATCAAACAGTCAAGCCGATTTGATGATTGGCATTTGGGTCTGCCGTGACACGTTTGTGTCTTTGGCCAACACCGATTTTCCGACTTCAGATGTTTCGACAAAGACCTGCCGCGGAACCGTGCCGGTGTCTTCGAGCTGGATCGCGGTCTGCCAAAAGCTGACAAGTCTGAAAACTCGTGACACTCAATCGGCCAGACACGCGTCATGCTGGCCGATTGAGCGCGGCGGAAAGAAAACCGCTTCAGCGCCCCGGCGGCGGGGGCGGAGGATTGCCGTGCGGCGGTTCCGGAACCGGCCTGGCGTCGATCGCGGGGGGCGGCGAGTAGACCGACGGGACGGGAGGCGTCTGTTGCTGCAACGACTGGGACATTCCCCCAGGTACCGGGACTTTGTGGCCGCCGGCATACATACATTGAACATATGCGTTGTCGTATCGCCGTTGGCTGCCGTAGGCCGAACGCTGACTCGCGTCCGCGCCGGCGGTTGAACCGAAGAGCAGCCCCGTGCCGGCGCCGACTCCAGCGCCGTTGCGACCGCCAATCGCGGCGCCGACGACCGCGCCAACAGCGGTGCCGATGACCGCGCTACGCACGGCGGATTCTTCCGCGGCTTTTTCGGCGGTCACGCCGCCGATCCACTGGAACGCGTAACGCCGGCATTCGCCATCGTCCAGACGGAATTGATCGAAGGTTTTCCCCGCGCCGGGCAGGGCCAACACGCTTGGCCCGGTGGGGTAGGTAGCGCAGCCGCCAGCGATCAGGAGGACGGCCAGGCCGATAGTGGTTTGCAATGGTTTCATGGTTTCTCTCACTCGATCAGGTTAGGGACGCGGCGGAACCTTCACCCAATTTCCGGGACATTCCCGAATTTCAGGATAATAACCGCTTGGCGACTGGCAATAATACCAATACCCAGAATACCCGGTTTGCGGCGCTCTTTCCACCACTGGCGCTTGCTCGATATAGACTGGAGGCGCCTGACGTTCGATGACAACCGGCGGATAGTAAGGCGTCGAATACCATGGATACCAGAATGGCGACCCAATGACGACGCCAACACCTACCCGGCTATGACCATGGCTCCAACCGTGTCCTCCGTGATGACCATATCCTCCCCGGTCGGCGGAGGCGTCGCCGACCATAACCAAACCGAGCAGGAAAAACGCAACGGCAGCGATCAAATGTTTTTTCATCACAATCCTTTCCCCGTTCTCGAACGGTCCTTCCGAGCCGAAAATGGCATATTTATTTTCCGCTCAATCGGCGTGCCTGGCGATTGCGAAAGGTGATTATTTGTAAATAAATTGTTTCAGGAATGCCAAAATCACGCGCTATCCTTGAGTGGTTTCTTCACGAAACGCGCCATCTGCATACCGAGTTCGTAGAGCAGACACAGCGGGATGGCCAGCATCAGTTGCGACACCACGTCGGGCGGCGTGAATATGGCGCCGACGACGAAGGCGCCGACGATCACATAGGCGCGACATTCCTTGAGCCTGTCCAGTTCGACCAGGTCGACCAACACCAGCACGACGACGACGACCGGCACCTCGAAGGCGACGCCGAAGGCCACGAAGGTGCTCATGACGAAGGAAAGATATTTGTCGATGTCGGTCATCCAGGCCACGCCTTCCGGCGCGATGCTGGCCATGAAACCAAACACCAGGGGGAAAACGAGAAAATACGCGAAAGCCATGCCGACGAAGAAAAGGAATACGCTGACCACGACCAGCGGCAGCGCCAGGCGTTTCTCATGCGCGTAAAGTCCCGGCGCGATGAAAGCCCAGACCTGATAGAGGACGTACGGAAGGGTGATGAGAAATGCCACCATCAGCGCCACCTTCATCGGCACGAGGAAAACGCCGACCACATCGGTAGCGATCATCTGGCCTTCGCTCGGCAGCTTGGCCAACAGCGGCTGCGCCAGCAGGGAATACAAATCCTTGGCCCAGGGGAACAGGCAAAGAAAGACGATCAGGATCGACAGCAAGGCGCGGATGAGACGACCGCGAAGTTCGATGAGGTGGGAAAAAAACGACTCTTCCGGCAGATCCATGACGCTATTGCCCTTTGGTCGTGGGTAAGGACACACTATCATCGCGCGTAAGCACAGCAGAGGCATCTTCCGTCGCGGCGACGCTGGACGATGGCGCGGCTGTCTGGAGATCGGCCATGATCGAATCGAAGGTCTGCTCAACGCCCTGTTCAATCGACCGAACTTCATCGCTCAGACCGCGTTCGAAATCGCGCGCCGATTCGCGCGCTTCGGCCTGCAATTTTTTCAGTTCATCCAATTGGATTTCGCGGCCAATATCCGCCTTGACATCGTTGACATAGCGCTGCAAGCGTCCCAGCAGCAAACCGGCGGTACGCGCCGCCTTGGGCAGTCGTTCCGGCCCGATCACGACGAGCGCGATAACGCCGATGGCGATCAGTTCCGAAAAGCCGATGTCGAACATGGAGATGGCTTACCAATGCGCAAACAACCGGACGCAAGCGCCGAACGCCGTTGCCTCGGTCGCGTGTTTCACGACTTGCCGATGTCCTTGACTTCGCCTTCTATCGTCTGGCCGTCGCCCATCTGCCGCAGCGGATTTTCGGTCGTTTTGTCATCCGTCGTCACATTGCGCAGACCTTCCTTGAACCCCTTGATCGCGCCGCCCAGATCCTGACCGATATTGCGCAGTTTCTTGGTGCCGAATACCAACACGACGATCAGCAGGACGATCAGTAACTGCCAAGGACTAACTCCCATGATTTTCTCCTGGATTGCGTTTGAACATCGGACCGACCGGTTCCGGCCCGCCCGTCACGTGCGCGTGCAGATGCGGGACTTCCTGCCCGCCGATCCGCCCGCTGTTGATGATGACACGGAATCCTTCCGGACTGCCGTTTTCTTCGGCCAGTTGCCGGGTCACCGCCAGCATCCGGCCCAACACCGGTTCGTCGCCGGCGGTCACCGTCTGCAGCGAGACGATATGGCGCTTCGGCACGACCAGCAGGTGCATCGGTCGCAACGGGTTGATATCGTGGAAAGCGAACACCAGGTCGTCCTCATACACCTTGCGCGAGGGTATTTCACCGCGCGCGATCCTGCAAAACAGGCAGTCTTCCATCTATTGGTTCCTCCTCATTTGGCGGTACGTGACTTTTTTTCGTCGATGCCCGACGTGCCTTCGCGCCGCCGCAACTCGCCGAGCACCTCATCGGCGCCAATGCCATAGAACGACAACAACGCCCAGATGTGATAGATCAGATCGGCCGATTCATGAACGATGTTCGCTTGTTTTCCGTCCTTGGCCGCCATGATCAACTCGGCGCTTTCCTCGCCGATTTTTTTCAGGATCGAGTCTGGCCCCTTGGCGAACAGTCTGGCCGTATAGGACTTTTCCGGATCGGCATTGCGCCGCGACGCCAGCGTTTCTGAAAGGCGAAACAATACGTCTTCTGTACTCATTGATATTTTTCATCCAGCGATTCACACGGCGATCAAATGTAACAGATCGATCATCATTTTACTTCACCCTGAAGCGCCTCGCCGCAACTGGAATCCGTCCAAAACACGCGCTGAAATTTGACCTGTCCGCAGGCTTATGGTGTAATCCGCTCCCTCTATCGGGCGGTTAGCTCAGCGGTAGAGCACTGCCTTCACACGGCAGGGGTCACTGGTTCGATCCCAGTACCGCCCACGCCTGACAAGAATCATCCCGTCGCATACCATCGCACGAACCCGGACGCCGCAAGGCTTTCGGGTTTTTTTGTTGCGTCATCGAGAATCATCTGGCATCATGGCATATCATGAACTTGACGGTAGATTTGACGGTATATTTTTGGCCTTGACGGTATACGGTATATGACGTATGAAAAGGATAATAAATGCCGATAAATAGACTTACGGATGTTTTGCTTCGGAAAGCAAAACCCGTGGATAAGCCAGATTACGCCGCCGCGCGGCTTGTCCAAACGCGCGCCTACCCTAAATTTTCCATCTCCCCTTGCGGGAGAAGGTGCCCCGGCAGATACCGTCCTGTCTTGCTTCGGGAAAAAGAGCGGTGGCCGCAATATCTACAGAACGGGTTCAAGACCCAAGGGCGGATGATGGGTGTGCCACGCAATGAGGCGGAGCATCTGCTCCGCCTTTCCGTGCTTCCAAAACCGTCCGATGAATGACATCCTTCCCTTTCCCACTTGCGGGAGAGCGCGGGATGGGTTTCACAAATTCAACCGGTTTTTTGACTATCGCCTTATTTGTGGGAACCGTTCTTACCCCCCCACTCAGGCTTGCGTTTTTCGACCAGCGCCAACATGCCTTGCTGACCGTCCGCGCTCGACTGGGCGGTCGTCGCGCTCAACACCGTTTCCTCGATCGTCTTTTCGTCAATGGAACGCCCGCCGATGGAGCGCAGCAGGGTTTTGCACGCGGTCATGGCGTTGGCGCTGTTTTTCAGCAGCGCCCCGATCGTTTCGCTGATCGCCTCGTCGAGCTGCCCCTCGTCGGGAACCATTTCGTGCACGAGTCCGATGCGATAGGCGTCGACCCCGGAAAAACGTTCGGTCGTCAACATGTAATAGCGGCAATACCGCTCCCCCATCGCGGCGGACAGGTAAGGAATGGCGACGGCGGGCAGCAGACCGTATCTCGCTTCATTCAGGACAAACGAGGCGTCGTAGGTGGCAAACGCGATGTCGCAAGCGGCAACCAAGCCGACCCCGATACCCGAAGCCGCCCCCTGAACGCGAGCGATGGTCGGCTTGTTCGCGCCGGCCACCGCCGCCAGCAAACGCGCCAGATTGCGGTTGTCCTTCAGCACATCCCCGGCGCTTCCGTGAAGCGTCTCGCGCACCCAGGCCGGATCGGTTCCAGCGCAGAAACTCTTGCCGGCCGATGAGAGCACGATCGCGCGAACTCCCGGCGCCTTGTCCAGCGCCATCACGCCGGCGGTCATTTCGGCGACCAGCGCCCTGTCCAGCGCGTTATGGCGATCGGCGCGGTTCAGCGTCAGGATGCCGACGTTGTTGTCGACCTCGGTGATTATCGACGTGGACATCAATACTCAGAATGTCATGAAAACCGGAGTTTATGTTTTTGCCGCGCAGCCGCTGTCGCAAGCGACGAATTTGTAGAGCAGCGCCCCCACCGCGCCGCCGACGATGGGCGCGATCCAGAACAGCCACAGCTGCGCCAGCGCCCAGTCGCCGGCGAAAACGGCCACGCCGGTACTGCGCGCCGGATTGACCGAGGTGTTGGTGACGGGGATCGAGATCAGATGGATCAGCGTCAGGCACAGACCGATGGCGATGGGCGCGAAACCAGCCGGAGCGCGTTTGTCCGTCGCGCCGGCAATGACAAAAAGGAAAATCGCCGTCATCACAAATTCGCAGACCAGCGCGGCGCTGAGCGAATAGCCGCCGGGCGAATGTTCGCCGTAACCGTTGGCGGCAAAACCGCCGGTAACGAAATCGGCCTTGCCGCTGGCGATCAGATAGAGCACCGCGCCGGCGGCGATGCCGCCCAGCACCTGGGCGACGATGTAGGGCAGCAAATCCTTGCGCGCAAAGCGCCCCGCGACGCAAAGCCCGACCGATACCGCCGGATTCAGATGACAACCGGAAATGTGGCCAATGGCAAAGGCCATGGTGAGCACGGTCAAACCAAAGGCAAGCGATACCCCGGCGAAGCCGATTCCCAGATCGGGAAACGCCGCCGCCAGAACCGCGCTGCCGCAGCCGCCAAGAACGAGCCAAAAAGTGCCAATAAATTCAGCCAGATATTTTTTCATGAAACGTCTCCAGACAACGATTGATGACCAAGACCTGCCCTTCCCTGACATCTCTTGCGAAAAATTTTACGGCGTCGGGCGGCAAGCGCTGTGGATTCTAAGCCTTCGTCAAGGATTTGGGGGACGAAAAACAGTGAAGCCGCGCTTTTTGCGGATGGCGGAAGCGGTGTTTACCGAACCGCCGCTCAGACGTATTCACTCCCGCCGCGCGAGTCAGTCCAGCCTGACAAATCGCGTACCGCAAAACCGGACAAGTCCAAAAACTCGTGATATTGGTTTTTTTGCAACTGTTGGAGGCGGGGAGTGTGTTTATAATCGGAAACGACGCCTTCCAGGTATTTTTTCTCTCGTCCAAAAAAACCCCGCGCAAACTCCATCCCCAGAAAATCCATGACCTTCGGACAACTTCCTGACATTTTTGCTTTGCGGATGGTACCCACCCGAAAGTGCGCCGCCGCAGTTCGTAGCGCGCGTGGCGCGCGTGAATTTACATTCTGACGGAATATGATTCCGGGAACACCTTCATCGCCGTCGATAAATGGTTCAGCCACATACATGAACCTGGCGGCGCGGCGCGTCGTGTTGGCAGTGTTCGCGGCGTGTCTGGCGTTGAGCGCGCTGTTCGCCCAGGCACGGTACGATCCGGTCACGCTGCGCGAGCGTTTGACTGTCCGTTTCGATTCGTCCCGGGTACCGCTGCTGGACGCCTGGCTGGCGATGGTCGATTCAGCCCGCGCGCTCAAGGAACAGGCCAAGCTCACGCGGGTCAACGATTTCATCAACGGCAGATTCGCTTTCGAGGAAGACATCGTCGTCTGGGGACAGAGCGACTACTGGGCTACGCCGCTGGAAATGATCGGAAAAGGGCGCGGCGATTGCGAGGATTTCGCCATCATCAAATACGTCTCCCTGCGCATGGCGGGGATGACCAGCAGCAAGCTGCGCCTGGTCTATTCCAAGGCGCGCCTCGACGGACTCGCGGGACCGGTCTGGGTGGCGCACATGGTGCTCGCGTACTATCCAACGCCGAGCGCCGAGCCGCTGGTGCTGGACAATCTCAACGGCACGATCCTGCCGGCCTCGCGGCGTCCCGATCTGCAGCCGATTTTCAGTTTCAACAGCGACGGGATATTCGCCGGCGTTTCCGGCCAGGGCGCGGCGAAAGCCGCCGCCGGAATTGGCCGCCTGTCGCGCTGGGAGGACGCTTGGCGGCGCATCCTCGCCGATGCTTATGAATGACACGATTTAGAGGAGGACGACCATGTCCATGTATCGCCAGCTTTGGCTTGCCATAATCACCAGTATGCTGCTCGCTTTGGGCGGCAGTCTTTTGGCCTCGCTGCTCAGCGCGCGCAACTACCTGGAAACGCAGTTATCGCAAAAGAACACCGACAACGCGACCGTGCTGGCGCTGGCGCTGACCCAGCAAGGCATCGACACGGTTGCCGTCGAACTCGCGGTCAGCGCGTTGTTCGACAGCGGCCACTACGAACTGATCCGCATCGACGATCCATTGGGACGCCCCCTCGTGGAACGGCGGGCGGAAGCCGAGGAAATCGACGCCCCGACCTGGTTCGTCAAGTGTCTGCCTCTGCGCGCCTTGCCGGGGTACGCGCAAATCAGCGACGGCTGGAAACAGTTCGGCACGATCACCCTGATCAGCCACAGCAATTTCGCTTACCATGCCCTGTGGCAGGGCGCGCTGCGGATTTCCGGCGCGTTGTCCATCGCCTGCCTGATCGGCGGCTGCCTGGGGTCGCTGATCCTGCTCCGGCTGAAAGCCCCGCTCGCCGCCGTGGTGCAGCAGGCCAGAGCCATTTTTGAACGCCGCTTCACGACCATCGGCGAACCCGACGTTCCCGAACTCCGCCAGCTTGCCTCGGCGATGAACGGCACGGTCTTGCGCCTCAAGGCGATGTTCGAGGAAGAAGCCGCGCGGCTTGAAGCGGTGCGCCGCGAGGCCAACTTCGACGCGGTCACCGGATTGGCCAATCGCGCGCATTTTCTGGCGCATCTGCACGACGCCGCGCAAAACGAAAACTCGCTGGGCGGCACGCTGTTCATCATCCGCGTCGCCCATCTCCAGGACATCAACCGTTTGCTCGGCCACCTGGAGACTGACCATTTGCTGCAACGCCTTGGTGACGTTCTGCGCGAATTTGCCGCGCAATATCCGCTGACGCCGGGCGCCCGGCTCAACGGCGCCGATTTTGCCCTGCTGATACCCGCCAGCGTCTCGCCAAGCGCCGTTGGCGAACCGCTGTTGCAACAGCTGACGCAACAGGCGGCGGCTTTCCAGGGTTCCTTGCCGGAACAATTCGCGCTCTGGATCGCCGGCGGCAGTTTCACCTACAAGACCCCGCCCGCGCTGATTCTGGCGCGGGTCGACGCGGCGCTCGCCAGTTGTGAAAGCGAAGGACGCAGCGCGCTGCGGCTGATCGACATTCAACACACCGATGCCGCGCCGTTTACCGCGCTGGACTGGTCTGAAAATATTCGGCGCGCGCTCGACAGTGGCTGGACCCGCCTGGGCGCTTTCCCGGTAACGCGCCTCAACGGCGTCCGGCTGCACGACGAATGTCCGCTGCGCCTGAAATTCGACGCCGACGGCGAATGGCTGCCGGCTGGCCGTTTCCTGCCGCAAGCCGAACGGCTGCAACTCACCGGACGGCTCGATCTCGCCGCCGTCACGCTGGGACTGGAGGCGCTCGACGCGCGCCCCGAGCTGTCGGGACTGGCTATCAACCTTTCGGCGCACTCGATCCAGTGGCCAGAGTTTCGCCGCGAACTGCTCGCGCTGCTCGCGCCCCGCCCCGCCGCCAAGCGTCTGTGGCTGGAAATCGCCGAATCCGGCGTGGCGGTGTATTTCGACGCTTTCCGCGAACTGTGCCGCGATCTGAAATCGGTCGGCTGCCGCGTCGGCATCGAACACTTCGGCCACCGCTTCAGCGAAATCGGCCGCCTGTACGATGTCGGCATCGATTACCTCAAAGTCGATTCGATTTTCGCGCGCGAACTCGACACCCATGTCGGCAATCAGACTTTCCTGAAAGGACTGGCGAATATCGCCAGAAATATCGGCATCATCGTCATCGCCGAAGGCGTGAGCAGCGAACAGGAACTGCTCGCGCTGACGGAAGCCGGATTCGACGCAGCGACGGGGCCGTATATTCGCGAATGAACCGCCCGCCCTCTTCGCGATCCCGGCGTCTCAGCGAGAAACCATGATCTGCATATGATTTAATTCTATTTTTAAGTCAATAGTGAATTAATAATCCAAGGTAAATTGGTACGCAAGGCTAGTTTTCGATTGATATTATTATTCTATTGACGAAGAAATGGAATAACACAATATATGCAGATTATAGCGGTTCCCATAAATAACCACTCCCTCTAAAAAAACCGTCATTCCTGCGAAAGCAGGAATCCAGGTTTTCAGGCATCCATTGGGGCGATTATTTGTGGTAACCGCCATATCATGAACAAGGTGAGAGATCAGGCTGTCGCGTTTGGCCTACCCTCCCTCGCCTCCCTGTTTTTACCAGTCATTTCCGCGCAAGCGGGAATGACGGGGTGGAGGAAAGGCGTTGCGCCGCGCTCCTGTCAAGCGTGGTTTCCAGGTTCAGCCCACCACGACGCGGTTCTTGCCGCTGTTCTTGGCGGTGTACGCCGCTTCATCGGCGCGCTTGACGGCGCTGGCCTGGGTGTCGTCGGGACGGACTTCGGTTACGCCGGCGCTGAAGGTGATCAGCAATTTTTCGTTGTTGGTCAAAAAGTAACGTTTGGTGAGTTCGCGCTGTACGCGGACCAGCGCCTTGTCGGCATCTTCGACCGTGGTTTCCGGCAGCAGAATGATAAATTCCTCGCCGCCGAAACGCGCCAATGTATCTTGTGGGCGCAGCGTTTCCCGTATCACCGTGACGAGATGAATCAGCGCGGCATCCCCCGCGTCGTGACCGATCGAGTCGTTCAGTTTCTTGAAATTATCAATATCGAGCAGCGCGATGCACAAGGGTAATCGACGGCGCTTGGCGCGGCAGGTTTCGGTTTCGTAAATCTCGTCAAGCCCACGGCGATTGAAAGCGCCGGTCAAATGGTCGTGGCGCACCAATTTGCTGGCCAGATCAAGCTCGTTCTGCAACTGGCCGACGCGTTCTTCCGCCGCCGCGACGCGCTGCTGCGTCGCGCGCAGATCGTCGCGCGAACGTTGGGCGTTGTCTTGGATGACGCGCATTTCGCGGGTGACTTCTTCGAGCACGTCTTCGAGCTGCGAAATGTCGTCGGCCTGACTGATTTTTTCGGCGCAGTGCTCGATCTTGTCGTGATAGTCCGATGTCGAATCGGCGAAATCGGCCAAGTGGTCTACAAAGCCGGTGAGCATCTGTTTTAACGCGTTCCTGGTTTCCGTCAGGCTGTGTTTCAACTGGCCCTGCTTGAAAATGACCTCCTTCATGCACCGCTCGGCGTCGTCGATCATGCGCAGATTCACCGGCTGGGAGACGATCTGGCGCACGATTTCGACTTGCCCGCTCAGCCAGTGGTCGTCGAGTACCAGTTCGCTGGTGTTTTCGATCATCAACTGAAGCAATTTGAGCAGACCGGCGCGCAATTCGGAGCGATCCTCGGCGACAAATTCGAGCGAAAAGGCGAAGCGCCTGATTTCCGCGAGCAGGTCTTGAACGGCTTTCGGCGTCGCCGCCTCACGCGCGGCCTTGGCGAATGTCATGGCTTGCGCGGCGGATTCAGGTTCGTCCTTGAGCAAGGAGGTAACGATGGTTTCCAGCGTAAACACCAGACTTGCGCGCAGTTCGGCCAGGATTTCGCCGGCACGGCTGGACGAACCGGGCGCGCCTGGCAGAGCAGCGGCGGCGTTGGCGGCGGCAGACGGCGGCGTATTTTCCGCCACTTCGATGTTGTCGGCGTTCGCCTCGTTCGTCGCCCAGGAACGGATCAGGTTTTGCAAACGGCCAAACAGCAGGGCGCTGTTTTTGCCGCTTACCGACAACACCCGGTCGAGCGATTCGCGTTTTTTTGCCTGCGTGAGTCCGCTCTGTCTGATTTCCCACTGTTGCAAAAAGCCGGCGATCAATTCTCCCCAGACCAGATCGGAATCGCCGCTGTGTTCGCGGATGAAATCGGTCAGCAATCGGCGATAGGCGTCCCAGTCCCGATTTTTGTGCGCCTGGTCGATCTGGCGCGCCAGCCCTTGCTGCGCCGGGGTTTCCTTGGGCAGCAAAAGGAGCAGGGATTTGAGTTCGCGCGCGGTGGACGTTTCCGTCGAATTTTCCGTGACGCCGGCAATCTCGTTGAAAATCGCGCGGTAATTGTCCGGCGACGGTGCCAGACGTCTGGCCATCATCTGTTTGAGTGTTTCGCGCGCGATGTCAGCGGGATTGGTAGGTGTCGCCATGATTATGCGTGATTCAGAAAAGGTATTTACGTATCGAAAACCGGCGGGAACACGGTCTATGATACCCAATCGGTTCGGCTATAATGCGCGCCTCGATCCAGAATTTCGCCCCCGCAGCATGAAGGTCGTGCAGTTGATTTGTAATCATCAGGCGTTGGTTCGATTCCGACCGGGGGCACCAAAGTACCATTCAAAGTAGTCCGAAACAAACCAGAAAACCCGGTAAATACAGGGATTCATGCCTTTTTCTTGTGCGCGGCGATACAGTCCAATCATATTCATTTGCGTCCGGTAGTTTTACGCTGTTTTTCACGGTGCGCCGTTTTCGACTGACAAGGTATACCGTTGCCCCGCTTACCGATTCACCATCGAAAATGCCAAGCCCAAGGGCAAACCTTGCAAGCTGGCGGATGGAAACGGACTTTACCTGATTGTTCAACCTGTTGGAAGTAAGCCAAGGCGGCAGGATTAACAATTTGCAGGCCGGCGTAAAACTTTAGCGTTTGGCGCTTGCTTTGTCATTGGCTTGAAAATGTCAGTGACCGCCGGAACGAAGCAAAGAAACCGGTGCCGATGAATGCGCGCGCGTGACTTGTTTTACAAACCCGGCGACGAATGTCGACTTATTTTACAGACACTGGTCAATGTGCGGAAAAAATCTCTGTGTACATCTTTTTTATGTTAATAAACAATTACTTATAAACGATAATCAGAATAGGCACGACAAATGCTTTAGAGTGGTCCGGGTATTCACCTGAAAGTCTTGAACCTGAATGTTTGGAGTTTGATGTCATGTTTCTGAAAGGAACAAAAATGAAAGCAGATAAATTGTTCAAAACACTGTCCTTCACCGCGGCGGCGCTCTGTGCGGCGTTTTTTGTTGGCGGAGCGGTGGCCGACCCGGTGTTCAACTTTGGTACGGGGGCAGGTACTTATGGAGTCATGGATGGGAATGGGGATGTCCTCGCTTCGCCGGACGGCGGTTCTTACGGATACGTGACGACCCTTGGCGGCGTTGACGGCGTTGGTCTGGGGGTGATGGCAAGGGAGGCCAATGGGGCGGTGGCGCGTTCCAGCGAGTTCGTGGCGGAAGCCGGGGATAGTCTGCAATTCTTTTTCAACTACATCACCGGTGACGGTCTCGATTATTCGGATTACGCCTGGGTCAGGCTGATCGACACATCGATCAATTCATCCATCATCCTCCTCACAACGCAAGCGTCATCGCAAGGAAGCGTGGTATCGCGTAACGACCAGAATGTGAGCCTGGCCCCCGGCGCGGTGACGATCTCACCGGGCAGCGGGGACAGGGGTGGTCCCTTCTGGTCCGCGCTTGGCAGTGACAGTGGGCATTGTTATGCCGGTACAGATAAATGCGGTGCCACTGGCTGGATTCTGGCGGACTACACGTTCGCCGCGGGTGGCAGCTATATTCTCGAGTTTGGCGTGGTTAATGTGGGCGATAACTATTACCAGTCCGGTCTGGCTTTCGACGGCGTCAGTCTTGTCAGCGCGAATCCTCCCGCCGTTCCCGTTCCCGAACCCGCGTCACTGGCCTTGCTCGGTCTTGGTCTGATGGGTCTTGGCGTACTCCGGCGCCGCGCATGATTCCAGAGCCAGGAAAAATCTCAAAGCCCGCAACAGCCGTTGCGGGCTTTTTCGTTCCGCCGCGCGCTCTCTGTGCCTTGTGAGAGAGTGGATACAGGTGGCGATGTCAAAAAACCGGTTGAATTTGCGAAACCATCCTGCGCTCTCACGCAAGATGGGAAGGAAAGGCGGTCATTCATCGTAAAACCGGAGCCGGATTTTACGATGAACCAAAACAAACATGCCGGAGGAATTACGCCCCCAGCCTGTTTGTTTTGGTTCATCGGCTATCGTTCGTGATAAATCGCGTTCCTTCCGCCGATGTTTCCCCGTCACTCCCGCTTTTGCGGGAATGACGGGATTTCACCTGTTTCGGCTTTTTCAGAAGCGCGCTTCCAGCCCCAGATAGATATGGCGTTCAGACGACTTTTCCTGGCGCTGATAGTTCCATTCCAGACGCGCGACCACGGGGTGACTGGTTTTCAGCCAGGCCAGATCGAGCGACAGGCCGCCCAGGCGGGTGTTTTTGCCTTCATCCAGACTGCGGCTGACAAAGCTTTGCGGGTAGACAAAGCCTGTCTGGCTCTTGAAA
>JAITNL010000221.1 GCA_031290495.1 Accumulibacter sp. | reverse complement strand
TTGCTGCACAAACCGGCCTGGCTGTTTCTGGACGAAGCGAGTTCTTCACTTGACCTCGCCAACGAAACCGCGATGTATCGCCTGCTGCTCGAACGCTTGCCCGAAACCTGCATCGTCAGCGTGGCGCACCGCGCGAGCCTCGCGGCTTTTCATGACAAAGTGCTGGATTTGGACGAAGGAGGCGCGGCGTTGGCGACATCGTTGCGTGTCGATGTACCAGAGGCGGAGGCATGGAAAAATCATGGAGCCAACCCCGTGGATAAGCTCGATAGATGAGTGACGATACTTTCATTCCCGCCCGCATGTCGATTGGCACGCTCGCCAAAAAGACCGGAGTCTCGGTCGACACCCTGCGCTATTACGAGCGCGAAGGGCTGTTGCCGCATCCGGGCCGCCGTTCTTCCGGCTACCGCGAATACGACCGGGACGCGGTGCTTCAGGTGCACTTTATCCTGCGGGCGAAAGAACTGGGCTTCAGTCTGGAAGACATTGCCGATCTCCTGAATCTCTCCGCCGATGCCGAACACGGGGTGCAGGGGGTAAAGGCCAAAGCCAGCCAGCGTCTGGCGGAGGTCAAACAGCAGATCGCCCATCTGGAGTGCATCCGCAACCGCCTGGCCCGTCTGGTGGATGCCTGCCCCGGTTGCGGCTCGCCCGAATGCTGCCCGATTCTTTCCGATATGTGGGGGGAGGACGAGACGCCTGTCGCGCCCGCCTCTCCGTCCTCGTGTTGCGCGTAGACAATCCCCGATGATTTTTCAATGGAGCCATGATGCCTCTTGCCCAGCTTGCCCCCGCCCAAACTCCTTTTGATCTACCCATTGCGCCGACCTCCCCGACCTCCCCGACAACCCGTCGGCAGATCGTGGAATTTGCGCTGGAGGGCATGAGCTGCGCCGCCTGTGCCGCGCGTATCGAGCGCCAGCTCAATAAACAGAGCGGCGTTGAAGCGGCGGTCAATTTCGCGGCGGAACGCGCCTATGTGCGCTTTGCGCCGGAGGAAACCGATGTCGAACGCTTGATTGCCACGGTGAAAAAAACCGGTTTCACCGCCACGGTATCGACCCATGCCACGCGGGGCGAAGAAAAACAGCGTCAAGCCGCGCTCCGGCAAAATGAACAGCGGCGCTTCTGGATTGCGGTCGCGCTTACCCTGCCGTTGCTGGCGCAAATGCCCTTCATGTTCAGCGGCGGCGATCACCATGACATTCTGCCGCGCTGGCTGCAATTCATGCTGGCAACCCCGGTGCAGTTCTGGATCGGCTGGCGATTTTATGCGGGTGGCTTCAGCGCGATTCGCGGCGGCACGGGCAATATGGATGTGCTGGTGGCGCTGGGTACAAGCATGGCATGGGCCTACAGTACGGTCGTCATGTTCGGGGGTTTTGTGGATTCCCACGTCGCGCATCATCACGTCTATTTCGAGGCCTCGGCCACCGTCATTACCCTCGTCCTGCTCGGCAAATTGCTGGAAGCGCGGGCCAAATCCAGCACGGCGGCGGCCATCGAGTCGCTGGCCCGCCTGCAACCGCAGACGGCGCGCATCGAGCGCGAGGGCGCGCTGGTCGATGTGGCGGTCAGCGCGCTGATTCCCGGCGACATTTTTGTCGTCCGCGCCGGCGAAGCCCTGCCGGTGGATGGCGAGGTGCTCTCCGGCCTCTCCCATGTCGATGAAGCCATGCTCACCGGCGAGGCCATGCCGGTTGCCAAACAGGCGGGCGACCCGGTTTTTGCCGCCACCGTCAATGGTCATGGCCTGTTGCGTTGCCGCGCCACCGGCGTCGGCGCGCATACCTTGCTTTCCGGCATCATCCGGCTGGTCGAGGAAGCGCAAGGCTCCAAGGCAGAAGTGCAGCGCCTGGCCGACCGGGTAGCGGCGGTGTTTGTGCCGGTCGTGGTCAGCATTGCGCTGCTGACTTTCGCGGGCTGGTGGATTTTTGCGGGCGATTTCACGGCGGCGCTGATCGATGCCGTTGCCGTACTGGTCATCGCCTGCCCCTGCGCGCTGGGACTGGCGACGCCGACGGCAATCATGGTCGGCACCGGGCAGGGCGCGAAAAACGGCATTCTCATTCGCAACGCGCAGGCGCTGGAACTGGCGGAAAAACTGCAAGTGCTGGCGGTCGACAAAACCGGCACCCTGACCGAAGGCAAGCCCGTCGTCACCCGCGTGCTGGCGACTCATCCCGATGCCGATGAAATACGCATTCTGCGTCTGGCCGCCACGCTGGAACAGGGTTCCACTCACCCCCTCGCCACCGCGATCACGGCGCGGGCGCGGCAGCAGGGACTGCCACTCGCGCCCCTGCCGGACGAGCTGGAAACGCTGGCCGGGTCGGGGCTGCGCGGCGAGGTGGAAGGCGTATTGGTACAGGTCGGCGCGCCCGCCTGGCTGGTGGCAAGCGGTGTGACCGTGCCCGATGAGGCGTCCTTGCCAACGGCGGGGCAAAGCGTGGTCGCGGTCGCGGCGGGCAGCGCGCTGCTCGGCCTGATCGCCATCGCCGACCCCCTGCGCGCCAGTTCGCGCCCGGCGGTGGCGCGTTTGCAGGCGCTCGGCGTGGACGTCGTCATGCTCACCGGCGACAATGCGGGCGTCGCGGCACGCATCGCCGATGAAACCGGCATTGAACGCCATGAAGCCGGAATCCTGCCCGGCGGCAAGGCGGCGGTCATCGCCACGCTGAAAAGCGATGGCCAACGAATCGGCATGGCGGGCGACGGCATCAACGACGCGCCCGCCCTCGCGGCGGCGGATGTCAGTTTCGCCATGGGAGCCGGTTCCGACATCGCCATGCAGGCGGCGGACATCGTCCTGATGCGCAACGATCTGAACGGGGTGGCCGATGCGATTTCGCTGTCGCGCGCGACACTCGCCAAAATCCGCCAGAACCTGTTCTGGGCGTTTATTTACAACATTCTGGGCATTCCCGCCGCCGCGTTGGGGTTCCTCAACCCCGTCGTGGCGGGGGCGGCCATGGCTTTGTCCTCGGTGTCGGTGGTCAGCAATTCATTGCTGCTGCGACGCTGGGGTTCAGGGGAAGCACTGCCGCCATCCGGCGAGCAGCAACGCAGCGAAACATGAAAAGGAGATAGCAATGGCAACAACGACCACCATCAAGATAGAGGGCATGTCTTGCGGCGGATGCAGCGGTAAAGCGACCCGTGTACTGACCGGCTTGCCGGGAGTAGTAAAAGCCGAAGTTACGCTGAAGCCCGGTCAGGCGGTAGTGGAGTTCGACACCGCCCGGATCGACCGCGAAGCGCTATGCGTGGCGATTAATGACGTGGGGTTCAAGGCCAGTTGAGGAACGCTGACCTCACCCGTATCCATCGCGCTGGGCGGAGGGCGGGAAATGGCAACCGGGCCGCCGCGATAAGCCGCCGCGCGCCATTCCGGTGACCCTGGAAGGGAAATGGTGATGCTGTTCATGGCGCAGACGCAACCGATCGAAGAATATCCTTGGCGGGACTTGCTCACCCTTGATTCCGCCTGGGTACGCCGAAGCCCGTTGACCGGGATTGCGCCG
This sequence comes from Accumulibacter sp., assembly GCA_031290495.1. GTDB lineage: Bacteria > Pseudomonadota > Gammaproteobacteria > Burkholderiales > Rhodocyclaceae > Propionivibrio. Next base: position 5,129 of record JAITNL010000221.1, on the reverse strand, counting down.
AGCCTCTCAGGCAATGTCCCTGGCTGGAAGCGCCGCAGTGGATCCCCGCGCCCATCGAGTGTGGGGCGCGGCAGCCTGCTGGGCGTCGTGCTCGTCGTACACGTCGGCTTTTTGGGCCTGCTGGCAAGCGCCAGGACAGCGCCTCCCGAACGGCTTGAAGCACCCATCATGGTCGATTTCATCGAGCTGGTTCCGCTCCCGGTGGAAGAGCCGGTAGCCCAGCCCTTGCCGATGGCGCCGCCCGTACCCGAGCCTCCGCCGACGCCCGTGCCGATACCGCCTCCGCCGGTACCGGCGCCGCCCCCGCCCGTGGTCGAACCCGAACCCGTGCCGATTCCGCCCGCGCCCACGCCGAAGCCGCCGCGCAAGGTCAGGGAGAAGGTCAAGCCCCCGACGCCACCACTCGAAACGACGAGCAGCGCCGAGCCTGCCCCGGCCAGCGCCCCGGTGGCCGCGTCGCCCGAACCGGTCGCCATTCAGGCGTCCGTGGCCGACGACAACGATGGCGGCGGGAGCGCCGTTCTCACCCCCGCTCCCATTTCCAGCGGCAACGGCAACGGGCCGCTGGTGAACGCGCGCTTCGATGCCGATTACCTGAGCAACCCGGCGCCGCCCTACCCGCCGCAGTCGCGGCGCCTCGGCGAAGAAGGCCAGGTCATCCTGAGCGTTCTCGTCTCGTCCGAAGGCGCCGCGCGGCAAGTCGACATCAGGACTTCGTCGGGTAGCGGCAGGCTCGACGATTCCGCCCAACGCACCGTGCGCACCTGGAAATTCATTCCCGCCAAGCGGGGCGGCGTGGTGGTGGAAAGTTGGGTTCTCATTCCCATTCTGTTCAAACTGGAGCAATAAAATGCACGACTCGTCAACGCAAAACATGTTTGGCTTTAACCACCTGTGGGCCAGCGGCGATGCTGTTTCCCATGCCGTGGCGATCATTCTGGCCTTGATGTCGGTGGCCAGCTGGTATCTGATCCTGGCCAAGCTCATCGATGGCTGGAAGCTGCGCCGGGTGGCGCGGACGGTCGGCGCTTTCTGGGGAGCCGCCAGCGTGGCGGAAGGCATTTTGCGGCTGCGCGGCGCGGGCAGTGGGAATCCCTACGCGGCGCTGGCCAGCCAGGCCAGCAACTGCAACAGTAACTGCGAAGCGGCGAGCGGCCAGTTGGTCTCGCGCTTCGACCATGCCGGGCAGATGGAGCGGGCGCTGCGCCAGCAACTGTCCTACGTCCAGGCCGACATGGAAAATGGCTTGACCCTGCTCGGCACCACCGGCGCGACCGCGCCGTTCGTCGGTCTGTTCGGCACCGTCTGGGGCATTTACCACGCGCTGGTAGCCATCGGCATTTCCGGGCAGGCCGCGCTGGAAAAGGTCGCCGGACCGGTCGGCGAAGCGCTGATCATGACCGCCGCCGGTCTGGCCGTGGCTCTGCCGGCGGTGGCCGCCTACAACGCCTTCACCCGGCTCAACCGCATCGCCTTGACCGATCTCGACGCTTTCGCTCACGATCTTTACGCCTTCTTCACCGTCGGCAAACCCGTGGCCGCGGACAGCGCGCAAATCCATCCCTTTCGTCTCGGCAGAGTGACGGAGGCCGCCTGAGATGAGCATGGGCAGCTTCAATTCTTCCGGCGCGCAGACACCGATGACCGAGATCAACACCACGCCGCTGGTCGACGTGATGCTGGTGCTGTTGATCATCTTCATCATCACCGCGCCGCTGATGACGCATTCGGTGCTGGTCGACTTGCCGCGCGCGGCGAGTTCCCCGTCACCGGACAAGCCCTTGACGCTGCCGGTGTCGATCTCAGCCGACGGCGGCGTGTTCCTCAACGGCGAGGAACTGGCGAACGCGGCGCGGGAGGTGCGTTTCCGCGAGGCCGTGGCGCTGGACAAGAACGTCGAACTGCATCTGATGGCCGACCGGGCGGTACGTTACGAAGCCGTTGCCGAAACCATGAGCGCCGCCCGCCGCGCGGGCATCGTCAAGATCGGATTCGTCACGCAACCCGGATCGGCTGACGTAACGGCTCCCTGAAGGCTTTGCAAGGCGTCCCCCTCAAGAGGCTGGGTATCGGTTTTATTTCGCGGCAACACCCGGACTGGAGCTTTCCACCGGGCATCTGACCGTATGGCGGGTCGATAGCGCCAAACTCAAGCCGTGACGCCGAGTTTTTCGCGCCAACCGGGGTAGAGCGCGTCGGCGTCGTCCGGGAAGGAGACGAACGCGCGGGCAAATTCCTGATGTTCGCGCGCCCACTCGAGCGGATCGGCGCCGGCTTTCCAGCATTCGTATGCCTGGCGCAGCGAGCACGCGCCGGCGACCGGGGAATCGATGTGACCGTAGATTCCGCCGCCGGCGGTATTGATGATGTTGCCGTGACCGAGGTTGTCGAAGAATCCGGGCAGGCGCAGCGCGTTCATGCCGCCGGAGATGATTGGCGCGGTTGGCTTCATGCCGTGCCAGCGCTGGTAGTACACCGGGCCTTGACATTCGTCGCGCTCGATCATGTAGGCGGTGCGTTTATCCTCGCCCGCGCCTTCCATCTTGCCGTGTCCCATGCTGCCGACGTGGATTCCGGAAGCGCCCTGCAAACGGCTCATCTTGGCCAGCACGAAGGCGGTGTAGCCGCGCTTTGAACTGGGCGACGTGACCGCGCCGTGCCCGGCCCGGTGGTAGTGCAGGAATTGGCTGGGGTATTGACGCCGGACCGTGGTCACCATGCCCGGTCCACCGAGGTAGCCGTCGACCAGAAAAGCCAGCTTGTCGGCGTCGGGGCCGAAGGTTTGCAGCGCGAAATCGGCGCGCGCGCACATTTCGTGAGGATCGTCGGCGGTAATGTTCATGGAAAAGAACTTGGCTTGGCCGGTCTCGTCCTGCGCGCGCTTCATCGCGTCATAAACTCGCGGCAGGGTTTTGCGCATCGGCGCGAAAACCTGGTTGCCCTGCGGCTCGTCGTTCTTGATGAAATCGCCGCCCAGCCAGAACTGGAGGGCGGCCTCGGCGAACTGTTCCGGTCGCAGACCGAGTTTGGGCTTGATGATCGTGCCGGCGATGTAGCCGCCCGCGTCGACCGGACGCCCAAGAATACGCCACAGATCGGCGATGCCCCTGGCCGGGCCGTCGAACATCTGGATGACGCGCGGCGGCATGTGAAAATCGATCATCCTGGCGTGCTCGATATCGCCCATGCCCTGATTGTTACCGATCGCCAGGGTCAGGAAAGAAACCAGCATGAAGCGGCCATCGGTGATGTTGCGGTCGAACAGATCGATCGGGTAGGCAATGCGCAAATCCTCGCGCGCCTCGTCGAGGTGGTAAACCAGCGCGTCGAGTCCGCGCGTGAAATCGTCGGTTGTCGATACTTCGACGTTGGTTCCGGTCGACGACTCGGCGGCAAAGCACGCCGCCGCGCGTGGATAGTCCGTGCCGGACTTCGGTTTCATCCGGTAGGCGACCAGGATGTGTTGGCCTTCCCGGATCAGTTCTTCTTCTTTCAGATCGAGGGCAACATAACGTTTCGATTGAGTCATGGAAGTCTCGGTAACGGATGGCGAGAGCATTTCGGTAGCGGTGAGAGTATGCCTTTCCCGCAAGAGTTCCGGGACGATTCCATTTTCGTGGAACTGAAAATTTTTCCGTTTTTTCGCGCCACGGTCGGCGGCGGCGATCAGTTGATACAATTCCGGCGGACTTCCGCAAACTTCTCTGGAGCGTCGATCATGTCATATTCCGGCTTTTTCCGATGGCGTTGTCCGATTGCGATCTGCCTGGCACTGGCGCTCCCGGCGTGCGCCGGTTACGACGGCCGCGATCTCAAACCCGGCGAGTCGCGGCTGGCCGATGTCGTCGAGTCGATGGGGACGCCGGCGATGCGCTGGAAATATCCGGACGGACGCGAACAACTGGCGTATCCGCGCGGCCCGGCGGCGACGCAGACGTTCATGGCGTTCATCGCGCCGGATGGCCGCCTGGAGCGGATAGAAATGGTGCTCGACGACGCGCGTTTCGCGCGCATCCAGAGCGGAGACGACATGGACAGCGTACTGCGGCTGCTGGGGCCAACGACCTCGCCGCGCAACGATGTCTACTTCAAGGCGCGCGACGAGCGGGTGTGGTCATGGCTGTTTTGCGACGGTTTGGGACAGGAAGCCTATTTCGACGTACTGTTCGACGGCGCGACGGGGATCGCGCGAACCACCCAGCGCCGCCCGAATTACGTGGGCTGGGACGGCGCCGTGCCGAGCTGCGGGCATTGACGCGGGAATCTGGAAAACAAAGAAGATCGTCCGCACCGCGTCGCCCGTAACGGTGCGCGGCGAATGAACCGCCCCCCGCAAACCCGCGCCGTGGTAAAAGGTTTTCTGGCTTTGAGTTTCTCCGGAGTTTTCAGCGATGCGCCTGTCCGCCGCCGTCCCGACGCGCCTTTTCGCCCTGGTGCGCAAGGAATTTCTGCAAATCGCGCGCGATCCATCGAGCATCGCCATCGCTTTCGTGATGCCGCTGTTCCTGTTGCTGCTGTTCGGCTACGGGGTGTCGCTCGACGCCGATCACGTGCCGGTCGCCTTCGTCGCCGAGCAGCCGACGGCGGATACCCGCGACTTCGCGGCGAGCCTGCTCGGCAGCCATTATTTCGCGGTGTTGCCGATGCCTTCGATGCCCGAGGCGGAGCGGGCGATGCGCGAGGGCGGGGTCAATGCCATCGTCCGTCTGCGCGCCGATTTTTCCGAACGCCTGCGCCGCCCGGACGGCGCGCCGATCCAGGTGATCGTTAACGGCGTCGACGCCAACACGGCGCGGCTTACCTTGGGCTATCTCGAAGGCGTCTGGGGCAACTGGCTGGCGCGCCGCGCCGCCGACGCCGGGCAGGCGCTGGTCCTGCCGGTGGTGCTGGAACCGCGCATCTGGTTCAACAGCGAAGTGAAAAGCCGCAACTTTCTGGTGCCCGGCCTAGTGGCGATCATCATGACCCTGATCGGCACCCTGCTCACCGCGCTGGTCATGGCCCGCGAGTGGGAGCGCGGCACGCTGGAGGCGCTGTTGGTGACGCCGGTGAGCATCAGCGAAATCCTGCTCGGCAAGATCGTCGCCTATTTCGTCCTCGGCACCGGCGGCATGTTGCTCACCGTCGGC
>JAITNL010000218.1 GCA_031290495.1 Accumulibacter sp. | reverse complement strand
CCCCCCCCCCCCCCCCCCCCCCCCCCCCCCCCCCCCCCCCCCCCCCCCCCCCCCCCCCCCCCCCCCCGCGACGCGCGCGCGGAGCCGTTATCGATGACGATGACTTCATAATCGTCCTGCTGAATGCCCTGCTGCATTGCGGGAGACAGACTCAAAAGGGTGCGCGGAAGTTCTCTTTCCATATTCCAGGAAATGACAATTGCGGAGATGCCGGGAGAGCGCATGAAATTCCTCAAGGATTTCGCGGGTAGTTGTCGGGAACAATGGCGGGAGTGTATTTCGTCCATATTTCGTTCAGCATCCGGCGATACCCCTCCGCAAGCGCCGGATAAGCGGCCATCAGGTCCGGCTGGGCATCCACCGCAAGCCGCAAGTGACGGACGGCGGCGGCGGCGTTGCCCGCGTTGAGGAAGGATTCTCCCAGCACGGCGCGATATTCATGGCACCCCGGCGCAAACCGGAACGCGTGAGAAATGAAATTTTCCGCTTCCCGCGCCAACCCCTGACCAGCACAGATGAAGGCGAGGCAGGCATAAACGCGCGGATCCTCGCTTTGCTGCTCAACGGCTTGGGACAGGCAGGCGAAAGCCGCGTCCGTTTCTCCGCGCTTGAAGTGATCAACACCGCGCTCGGCGATTGGATTGTTTTGTTGACTCGAAGGAATCTGTGTCATTTCACTTCAGCGACGGTGATGTGCCGCGCATGACCGGGGAGCGTCCAGGCCACGGCAAGGGCTGGAACGACTGAAAAAACCAGCGGCAATCGAGATCGGAAAACACCGCACAAACTGGACGCGTGCCGCACCGCTACATCTCTCCATCTTCCGGGCACAGCGGGCAAAATTTGCGCGGCTTGCCAGTTGCTTCGTTCAGCGGCACGCCCGCGCGATCCTTGTCGGAGAGAAGCGGAGCGCCATCCAGCGGCCAGTCGATCGCCAGGCTTGGGTCGTTCCACAGAATGCAACGTTCAAGCTGGGGCGCGTAGTATTCGGTCGCTTTGTAAACAAACTCGGCATACTCGCTCAGCACGAGAAAACCGTGCGCCAATCCGGGCGGAATCCAGAGCTGCCGTTTGTTGTCAGCGGAAAGCCTTTCGCCGACCCATTGGCCGAACGTGGCCGAATCCCGGCGGATGTCGACGGCCACGTCGAAAACCTCGCCCTGCACTACCCGCACCAGTTTGCCTTGCGCCTTCGGCGGAAGCTGATAATGCAGACCGCGCAGGACGTTCCTGGCGCTGCGCGAATGGTTGTCCTGCGCGAACTCGGCGTCGATCCCGGTGGCCTGCTCGAATCCTTGCCGGTTGTAGCTCTCGAAGAAAAATCCCCGTTCATCGCCGAACACCTGGGGTTCGAGAAGAAAAACGTCGGCAATGGCGAGCGCGGTGGCTTTCATGCGAGCACCTTGTCTTTCAGTAGTCCAAGCAGATAGTTGCCGTAGCCCGATTTGGCCAGAAGTTTGGCTGCTTTTTCCAGTTGCGCGTCGTCGATCCAGCCGTTGCGCCAGGCGATCTCTTCCAGGCAGGCGACCTTGAGTCCCTGCCGCTTCTCAATGGTGTGAATGAACTGGCTGGCTTCGAGCATCGATTCGTGCGTCCCGGTGTCGAGCCAGGCGTAACCGCGCCCCATGGTTTCGACGCTGAGAGCGCCACGTTCCAGATAGAGCCGGTTGAGGTCGGTGATTTCGAGTTCGCCGCGCGCGGACGGTTTGATCGTTCTGACCAATTCGACCACCTGCTTATCGTAGAAATACAGTCCGGTCACCGCATAGTGGGATTTTGGCGCTTTTGGTTTTTCTTCCAGGCTGATCGCGCGCCAGCGCTCGTCAAATTCGACGACGCCGTAGCGTTCGGGATCGCCTACCGCGTAGGCGAAGACGGTCGCTCCGGCGTCTTTCCCCATCGCGTCCTGCAACAACGTGGTGAAATCGTGGCCGTAAAAAATGTTGTCGCCGAGCACCAGCGCCGATGGACTGTCGCCAATGAACGACTCGCCGATCAGGAAGGCTTGGGCGAGTCCGTCGGGGGATGGCTGCACGGCATAGTCAAGGGCAATGCCCCACTGGCCGCCGTCGCCGAGCAGCTGCGCGAAACGCGGCGTATCCTGCGGCGTCGAGATCACCAGGATGTCGCGGATTCCCGCCAGCAGCAGGGTACTGAGCGGGTAGTAAATCATCGGCTTGTCGAAGATCGGCAGCAATTGTTTCGACACCACCTGAGTTGCCGGATAGAGACGGGTTCCAGAACCGCCCGCCAGGACGATACCTTTACGCGATTGCAAATTTCTCTCCTTTTTTCATCGAACCAGCCACTCGTCGAGCAAACGCTTGACGCCAACGCGCCAATCGGGCAGACACAAGCCAAACGTTCTTTGCAGCCTGGACGTATCGAGCCGCGAATTGAGCGGCCTCTGGGCGAGGGTGGGATACTCCGCGGTCGGGATTGCCTCGATCCGGTCAGTGGCCAAGCGCAACGGACGCCCGGCGCGGCACGCCTGTTCGATCACGAAACACGCGTAGGCGTGCCAGCTCGTCTCGCCGCTCGCGGCCAGGTGATACAGTCCGGCCAATTCCGGTTGACTTTTCACTGTCCGGATGGCGTGCGCCGTGACATCGGCCAGCAGCTCGGCACCGGTCGGCGCGCCGATCTGATCGTCGATGACGCGCAACTCGTCGCGTTCGGCGGCGAGGCGCAGCATGGTCTTGGCAAAATTCGCGCCGCGCGCCGCATATACCCAGCTGGTGCGGAAAATGAGGTGCTTCGCGCTGCGCGCGACGGCGTGTTCGCCTGCGAGCTTGGTGCGGCCATAGACACTCAGCGGGCCGGTCGGAGCGGTTTCCACGCGCGGCTGCTCGCCGCTGCCGTCGAATACATAATCGGTCGAATAATGCACCAGCCAGGCGCCGAGCTTATCCGCCGCTTCGGCCAGAACGGCCGGCGCCAGCGCGTTGATCGTTCGCGCCAGTTCGGGTTCCGCTTCGGCTTTATCCACCGCCGTATAAGCGGCGGCGTTGACGATGACTTGCGGGGCCACGCGGCGGACGGTTTCCGCCAGTGCGTCCGGGCGGGTGAAGTCGGCACACAGATCGCCCGGCTCGCCTTGATCGAGCGCCACGATTTCGCCCAGCGGCGCGAGGCTGCGCTGCAACTCCCAGCCGACCTGACCGTTTTTGCCCAGCAGGAGAATCTTCATTGGTTTCTATCCGTGTAATTTTTTTCCAGCCAGTCGCGGTAAGCACCGGACTGAACGTTGGCCAGCCAATCCGGGTGATCGAGATACCAGCGCACGGTCTTGCGCAGACCGGTGTCGAAAGTTTCAACCGGACGCCAGCCCAGTTCGCGTTCGATCTTGCCGGCGTCGATGGCGTAGCGCCGGTCATGACCGGGACGGTCGGTAACGCAGGCGATCTGCTCGCCATACGATTGGCCGTCGGCGCGTGGGCGCAATTCGTCGAGCAGTCCGACGATGGCATGAACGATGCCGAGGTTGGGTTTTTCGTTGCCGCCGCCGATGTTGTAGGTTTCGCCCGGACGGCCCGCGTCGAGAACACGACGGATCGCCGCGCAGTGATCGCCAACATAAAGCCAGTCGCGGATCTGCATCCCGTCGCCGTAGATGGGCAGACGCTGGCCGGCGAGCGCGTTGACGATCATCAGCGGAATGAGTTTTTCGGGGAACTGGTAAGGGCCGTAATTGTTTGAACAATTGGTCGTCAAAACCGGCAAGCCGTAGGTGTGATGGTAGGCGCGCGCGAGATGATCGGAAGCCGCCTTGGACGCCGAATACGGGCTGTTGGGCTGATAGGGGTGAGTCTCGGAAAAGGCCGGATCGCCCGCCTCGAGCGAGCCGTAAACTTCATCGGTGGAAACATGCAGGAAGCGAAAGGCGGATTTTCCGGCGACATCGAGCGCCGAAAAATAGGCGCGCACGCATTCGAGCAGATTGAAGGAACCGACGATATTGGTCTGGATGAACTCGCCGGGTCCGTGGATCGAGCGGTCGACGTGGCTTTCCGCCGCGAAATTGACAATCGCGCGCGGCGTGTGCTGGCGCAGCAAGCGCTCGATGAACGGTGTATCGCCGATATCGCCGCGCATGAAAACGTAAGACGGATCGCCGCGCAACTCAGCGAGATTCTCCAGATTTCCGGCGTAGGTCAGCTTGTCCAGGTTGATGACCGGCTCGTTGCGCTCCTCCAGCCAGTCGATGACAAAATTGCTGCCGATGAAACCCGCGCCTCCGGTTACCAGAACGGTCATTGCTCACTCCAGTTCAAACACTCGATCAGGGAAAGAATCGCAAGGGCGGATTTTACAGTTTCTGGAAGGCCGGGAACAGGAGCTGAGAGTCGGTTGCTGCGAGTTTTCATGCTCCGGCCTGGCTGCTGGCGCGGCTTATCCAACGGCGAAACTGTTTCACGATCAATACAGCCGATGCCGGAACAGCCAACTCGACAGCGCCAGCGCCGTCACGCCAATCAGGGCCATCGGCCAGAACTGATGGGCCAGCACGTCGAAGCCAGCGCCTTCCAGGAACACCTTGCGCAGAACGGCCATGAAATAGCGCAACGGGTCGATCAGCGTGACGGCCTGGACCGCCGGCGGCATGTTGGCGATCGGCGTGGCGAATCCGGACAGGATGATCGCCGGCACCAGGAACAGGAATGCGCCGAGCAGTCCCTGTTGCTGGGTGACGGCGAGCGAGGAAATGAACAGCCCGAAGCCGACGCCGGAGAGCAGGAACAACGCCAGGCCGCAGTACAGCGCGGGCAGACTGCCGAGCAGCGGCACGTCGAACCACAGCGCGACGATTAGCAGGATCGCGGAGCCTTGCGCCATCCCGATCACGAAGCCGGGCAGCGCCTTGCCGAGCAGGATTTCGCCGGGACGCAGCGGCGTCACCAGCAATTGGTCGAAGGTGCCCTGCTCGCGTTCGCGCGCCACGCTCATCGCCGTGACCAGAATGGCGGTGATCAGCGCCAACATGCCGACGATGGCGGGAACGAAGAACCACTGGCTTTCGAGGTTCGGATTGAACCAGGCGCGCGATTCCAGCCGCGCGGGCGCGCCGGTCTGCCCGCGTTCTTGCAGCCATTGCCGGTTGAACGGGTCGACAATGCCGCGCACATAATTCAGCGCCAGCATCGCCGTATTTGAATTGCGCCCATCGACGATCACCTGCAAAGGCGCGTCGATGCCGGCGGGTTGGGGAGACAGCAGCCGGTCGGAAAAACGCGGGGCAATGTGAATCACCAATAGCGCTTGGCGCGTGTCGATCAGCGGCGCGATTTCGTTCGCCGAGGAGATTGTCGCGACGCGCCGGAACGCCGGCGCGCCGGCAAACGCGGCTTCGAGCGTGCGCGAGATCGCGCCGCGATCCTCGTTGTAAATGGCATACGGGATGTCCTTCAACTCGAAGGTCGCGGCATAGCCGAAAACGATGAGCTGGATCAGCGGCGGGCCGATCAACACGGTACGGCTCTTCGGGTCCTTGAGCATGGCCAGAAATTCCTTGACGATGAGCGCGAGAATCCGGGTCAGCGCGGGGGATGGAATCAGGATTGGCATGGTCATCGCTCCGTCATTCCAGGCGTTTTTTCGATTTGCGCCAGGTGACGCCGAGGAAAAAAACGGCCATCAAAACGAGCGCCAGCACGTTCGGCAGAACGACGGGAACGATGTCGCCGGCCAGAAATAGCGTCTGCACGATGGGGATGAAGTAACGCGCGACGACCAGATGACTAATGGCCTGGATGACGGCCGGCATACTGCCGATGTCGAAAATGAAACCCGAGAGCATGAAGGCGGGCAGGAAAGTGCCGACGATGGCGATCTGTCCGGCGACGAACTGATTGCGCGCCAGCGTCGAAATGGTCAGCCCCATGCCCAGCGCGGCGAGCAGATACAGCGAGGCGCATGCCCACAGCAGCCAGAACGAGCCGCGCAAGGGAACATCGAACCACCCCACGGCCAGGCCGACGGTGAGCAACATGCCGCCGGTGCCGAGGACGAAATAGGCGACGATCTTGCCGAGCAGGATTTCGCTGATGCTCACCGGCGTCACCAACAGCGCCTCCAGCGTGCCGCGCTCCC
>JAITNL010000217.1 GCA_031290495.1 Accumulibacter sp. | reverse complement strand
GAAATGGAATTTGACGAGATGTGGCATTTTATTGGTAAAAAAAAAGAAAGCTATGGGTCATCAAAGCGGTGGATCGTCGCACACGGAGAACTGTGGCCTGGGTGCTCGGCGGTCGTGATTCCTGGAACCTTTCGGCGGCTTTACGACAAAGTCAGACACCTGAAAAACTGTGTCTTCTACACCGACTCGTGGGAGGCTTTCGCTGAAGTCCTGCCTCCAGAACGCCACATCATCGGAAAACAACACACCCCAATCATTGAACGCGATAACAGCAACACCCGGCATCATTTGGGCGATTCACCCGTCGAACCAAGGCCGTTTCACGCAAGGTCTCCCCATGGTCGACCTGACATCTGGCACGCTGTCACTATCACCGATCAATTCTTTACCCTTCAACAAACTGTCTATATCAAGCGCCTTGGCAAAGATGTAAGCCAGAAAGTGTTTCTGATCGTCGATAACCTGCGCGTGCATCACGCCAAGAAAGTAACGGCATGGCTGACAGAAAACAGCGAACAAATTGAACTCTTTTATCTGCCCAGCTACTGCCCGGAACTTAACCCGGACGAGTACCTCAACGGCGACTTGAAAGCACGCCTCTCCGCAGGCGAACCGGTGCGTAGTCCAAAAGCCATGCGCTCCAAGTTATTCAGCCATTTGCATTCACTCGCAAAACAACCTGCACGCATCCAATCTTACTTCCAACATGAACGCATCAGCTACGCCGCATGAATGTTAGGTATTTTGTTGCAGGGTTAATAGAATGTCTGAGGTTCGTTGATAATCAAGAAGACTTTTGACAGCCAGGATCACACCCGATCAATCCGGTATCTGTTTTTCAAGATTCCTGAAAAAATTTTCATTTCCCGTTTTTATGCAGAACAGTTCAAAAACCGCTGGTGGCATGGGCCGGGCATTGCAGCCGGCGTTTTCCCATCCAAGCCATGTCCGCGCCACGGTATGCACAACATTCGCGGACTGCTTCTGCGTTAAATTCGCCGCTTTGCGGGCGGCGCGGACTTCATCCGCTGTCGGCGATCTCATGACGGGTTTACCCACGTCAAGGTCAGTCCGGCGCGATACCCGCGGCCAAGCGCGGCGCGTGGCAAGTCGATGGAATCCGCCGCCGATAGAAACAATTCGTGTTCCGCAAGGGTGCCGAATGTTTGTCCAAGCGTCTGGAAGTGGGCATACCGCAGCCCGCGGTTATAACCGGCAAACCACGCTTCACGCACGGCATCTGTTTCGATCCGGCGCAACGTATCGGCACGTCGGCGCAACGCAGTGAAATCACTCATTTTTCTTTCCAGTCAGATTTTACAGGGCGGATAACCGGCGCTATCCAGCCGACGATGCCGACGGCAGTCGTCGGCGGTCATTTGATGCCGGTGGTGGCTTGAAAACGCGGATATCGCTTCCGATGTATCGTCCTCAGCTTCTTGAAGCCGTAATGGTTTTTCTGGCCTCGCGCAATTTTGGGCGAGGCGGGAACTGTCGCAATCGTCGTGAGGTGGGTATCCCAATCATGGGCGCGCGGAAAAATTTTTATCATCCTCTTCTCCTGCCAAGCTGCTGGCCGGGGACGGATGGCAACGTTTCGTTATCCATGCAGTTATTATGTACTCACAGTGTATGTTTTCAAGTTTTTTTAAGGGATTTTGTCAAAAGAGTCGAAAAAAAGATAAAATCCGAAACAATGAGTGCCGTAGCTTGAATCCGCTCTGAATTTTCTGTTTTCACGCATAAATCAAGCACGAAGCGCTTCATCGTTGTGTTTACGCTCGTTGCGGGCGCGTATTGTCGGCGCCAGGAGCAGTCGTTCCGCGAGGATGGCTTTATAAAGAGGGTGGGGACGGATCATGTTGGAAAATTATTTTCCGGTGCTCGTTTTTGTTTTGCTCGGCATTGTTTTCGCGGTTGCGCCCGTGGTCACCGGACTGGTGGTCGCGCCGCATCGTCCCGATAGCGAAAAACTTTCCCGTTATGAATGCGGCTTCGAGGCGTTTGACGGCGCGCGCGCGAAATTCGACGTGCGTTACTATCTGATCTCGATCCTGTTCATCCTCTTCGATCTGGAAGTCGCCTTTCTGGTGCCGTGGGCGACGATTTTCAAGGAAATCGTGCAGACCGATTCCTTGAAGTGGTTCGGTTTCGTGGAAATGTTTGTTTTCATCGCGATTCTGGTGGTTGGCTACGTCTATGCGTGGGCCAGGGGCGCCCTGGATTGGGAGTGATCGAAAAATGAGTATCGAGGGCATTCTCCAGGAAGGCTTCATCACCACGACCGCCGACAAGCTGATCAATTACATGCGCACCGGCTCGATGTGGCCGGTGACGTTCGGCTTGGCGTGTTGCGCGATGGAGATGATCCATACGGGTTGTTCGCGTTACGACCTCGACCGTTTCGGCATCATCTTTCGCCCGAGTCCGCGTCACGCCGATGTGATGATCATTGCCGGAACGCTGGTCAACAAAATGGCGCCGGCGATGCGAAAAGTCTATGACCAGATGGCCGAGCCGCGCTGGGTCATTTCGATGGGGTCCTGCGCCAACGGCGGCGGTTATTATCACTATTCATATTCCGTCGTGCGCGGCTGCGACCGCATCGTTCCGGTCGATATTTATATTCCCGGCTGCCCCCCCACTTCCGAAGCGCTGCTGTACGGCCTGCTGCAATTGCAGGACAAAATCCGCCGTACCAGCACTATCGCCCGTTAATCCATCCGAGAGAAATTCATGTCCACCAAGCTTGAACTGCTCAGCCAGAATTTGCAGAAGCATCTCGGGGATCGAATCGTCACGTTGCAGATGGCTTTGGGCGAGATCGGCATCGATGTCGACGTCGCTGTTTATCCGGAGGTGATGTCGAGTCTGCGCGATGAGCCGGAACTGCGTTTTGAACAGTTGATCGACCTTTGCGGCGTCGATTATTCGGCCTACGGCGATGGCCGGTGGCAGGGGAAGCGCTTTGCCGTGGTGTCTCATCTGACTTCGATTGCCCACAACTGGCGTCTCCGCGTTCGCTGTTTCGCGCCCGACGACAATTTTCCCGCGCTGCCGTCGGTCGTCTCCGTCTGGAATTCGGCCAACTGGTACGAGCGCGAGGCTTTCGACCTGTTCGGGATCGTCTTCCTGGGGCATACCGACCTGCGCCGTCTGCTGTGCGATTACGGCTTCATCGGACATCCCTTCCGCAAGGATTTCCCGATCAGCGGTTATGTCGAAATGCGCTACGATCCGGAACAGAAGCGCGTCGTTTATCAACCTGTCAGCATCGAGCCACGGGAGATGACGCCCCGGATTGTCCGGGAAGAGAACTACGGGGACGTGGAAAATGCCTGATATCCAGAACTACACCCTCAATTTCGGCCCCCAGCATCCGGCGGCGCACGGGGTGTTGCGCCTGGTGCTCGAACTCGACGGCGAGGTCGTCACGCGCGCCGATCCGCACATCGGCATGTTGCACCGGGGCACCGAGAAGCTGGCCGAAACGAAAACCTGGGTGCAGGCGCTGCCTTACATGGACCGGCTCGACTATATGTCGATGATGTGCAGCGAACACGCCTATTGCTTGGCCGTCGAACGGCTGCTCGGCATCGAGGTTCCGGTGCGCGCGCAATACATCCGGGTGATGTTCGACGAGATTACCCGCCTGTTGAGCCATCTGCTGTTTGTCGGCTCGCACGGTCTCGACGTCGGTGCGATGTCGATGATGCTGTACGCCGTGCGCGAACGCGAGGATCTGGTCGATTGCTATGAGGCGGTTTCCGGAACACGCTGGCACGCCGCTTATTATCGTCCCGGCGGGGTTTACCGCGATCTGCCGGACAGCATGCCGCAATACAAGGAATCCAAGTGGAAGAACGGCGCGCGGCTGAAACAGTTGAATGCGGCGCGCAGCGGCAGCCTGCTCGATTTTCTGCAAGACTTCGTGACCCGTTTTCCGAAGATCCTCGACGACTACGAGACCCTGCTGACCGATAACCGTATCTGGAAACAGCGCCTGGTCGATGTCGGCGTCGTTTCGCCCGAGCGCGCGCTGCAGCTCGGTTGCACCGGCGTCATGCTGCGCGGTTCGGGCATCGAGTGGGATCTGCGCAAGAAGCAGCCCTACGCGGTTTACGATCGCCTTGATTTCGATATTCCGGTCGGAACGACGGGCGATTGTTACGACCGCTATCTGGTGCGCATCAACGAGATGCGCCAGTCGACCCGCATCATCGCCCAGTGCATCGATTGGCTGCGCGCCAATCCGGGGCCGGTCATTTCCGATAACCACAAGGTGTCCCCTCCGCATCGCGCCGACGTGAAATCGAACATGGAGGCGTTGATCCACCATTTCAAATTGTGTTCGGAAGGTATTCACGTCCCGGAAGGGCAGGTCTATGCGGCCGTCGAAAATCCCAAGGGAGAATTTGGCGTCTATATCGTTTCCGACGGCGCCAACAAACCTTACCGGCTGAAGATTCGTTCGGGCGCTTACGCCCATCTGGCGGCCATCGACGAACTGGTGCGCGGCCACATGATTGCCGATGTAGTAGCCATCATCGGCAGTATCGATATCATTTTTGGCGAGATAGACCGCTGATATGCTGACTAAAGAGTCCCTACAGAAAATCGACCGCGAGATCGCCAAATATCCCGCCGGACAAAAACAGTCCGCAGTGATGGCGGCGCTGGCGATTGCGCAGGAAGAGCAGGGCTGGCTGCCGGGCGAGGCGATCGAGTGCGTGGCGAATTACTTGGGTATGCCGCCGATTGCCGCGTATGAAGTGGCGAGTTTCTACAACATGTACGATCTCCAGCCTGTCGGCAAATACAAGTTGACGGTGTGTACCAACCTGCCGTGCATGTTGTCGGGCGGGGTCGACGCCGCCGAATATCTCAAGAAGAAACTGGGCGTCGGGTTCAACGAAACGACCCCGGACGGGAAGTTTACGCTCAAGGAAGGCGAGTGCATGGGCGCTTGCGGCGACGCGCCGGTGATGCTGGTGAACAATCGGCGCATGTGTGCTCACATGCAGCCGGAGCAAATCGACAAACTGCTGGAGGAGCTTGAATAATGGCAATCCTCGGCGCGATCAACCCGCTGCTGACCGTCGGCTGGAACGGCGACGCCGCGTGGCGTTTGCAGGACTACGTCAAGCGAGGCGGCTACAAGGCTCTCGGCAGGATTTTCGCGGAAAAGATTCCGGCGGATCAACTGATCGGCGAAATCAAAAAATCGGGTCTGCGTGGACGGGGCGGCGCGGGTTTTCCGACCGGCTTGAAGTGGAGCTTCATGCCGAAGGATTTCAAGGACGGCAAATACATCGTCTGCAACACCGACGAGGGCGAACCGGGAACGTTCAAGGATCGCGACATCTTGTGCAATAACCCGCACGCGGTGATCGAGGGCATGGTGATCGCCGCCTACGCGGTGGGCGCGGCGCGCGGCTACAACTACATCCACGGCGAAATCTGGGAGATGTACAAGCGCTTTGAGGAAGCGCTCGACGAGGCGCGCGCCGCCGGATTCGTCGGCAAGAACATTCTCGGTTCGGATTTCGATTTCGAACTGTTCGCCCACCACGGTTACGGCGCTTACGTCTGCGGCGAGGAATCGGGACTGCTCGAATCGATCGAGGGCAAGAAAGGCCAGCCGCGTTTCAAACCGCCGTTCCCGGCCAGCGTGGGCCTGTACGGAAAACCGACCACCATCAACAACACCGAGACTTTCGCCGCGGTGCCCTTCGTTTTGAACATCGGCGCCGAGGCCTATCTCGAAGCCGGCAAACCGAACAACGCCGGCACCAAACTGTTTTCCGTATCCGGGCATGTCGAGCGCCCAGGCAATTATGAAATCCCGCTCGGCACGCCGTTTGCCACCTTGCTTGAACTGGCTGGAGGCGTGCGCGGCGGGCGCAAGCTGAAAGCCTGCATCCCCGGAGGATCGTCCGCGCCGGTTTTGCCGGCGGAGGTGATCATGGATTGCACCATGGACTACGACGCCATCAGCAAGGCGGGATCGATGATGGGGTCCGGCGCGGTGATCGTGATGGATGAAACGACCTGCATGGTCCGGGCGCTGGAACGCCTGTCGTATTTCTACCACGAGGAATCCTGTGGGCAATGTACGCCGTGCCGTGAAGGCACCGGCTGGATGTACGCGATCGTGCAGCGCATCGAACACGGCGAGGGGCGTCCGGAAGATCTGGATCTGCTGCGCAGTTTGACGACGAATATCATGGGACGGACCGTTTGCGCCCTGGGCGACGCGGCGGCGATGCCGGTGCAGGGTTTTCTCAAACATTTTCGGAGTGAATTCGAGTACCACATCGAAAACGGGAAATGTCTCGTCCCGCCGGAAGTGCAACGCGCTGGCAGCACGTTCTTCAAGGCGACGGTTTAAGGCGGCGATATGCTAGATATTGAAATTGACGGCAA
>JAITNL010000213.1 GCA_031290495.1 Accumulibacter sp. | reverse complement strand
ACTTCTGCCGCTTGGACTTCGGTCAGCACTTCCATCTGCCCAAGAAATTGCTGGTATGCGCACTCTTCCATGATCACCCCCTGTCAAGCTTTGAATCAACAGTTAAACAGAATACAGCGGTTTTTCGCATAAAGTGTTCATGCGATTGCCCTGGAGGATTCCGGATAATGCCGTTGACTTTTGCTGCCTCGATGTAAAATAAAGGACTGTCATGCTGCGCGCGCCGGGTTTGCAATCCTGCGCGCGTAAAAAAAAAATTTGCGAAGCATAGATGGAATACTCCATTTTTACCCCCCCCCCCCCCCCCCCTGCGTTTTGCCGCGGCTGAAAATTGCCGGTAAATTATTTCTTTATGTGTTTTTCGTTTCACTGTTTATCCCCGGCATTTTCCTGAACAACCGCTCCGAATTGAAATTGCCGGACAATCGTCTGGCGGCGTTCAGCCCGCGTTTGAAAATTACAGAAACGAAAAAAATCAATGAAAATTACACCAGGGACTGGGACGCCTATCTGAACGACCGATTCGGCTGGCGTTCAGTTTTGATTGAACTTTCGCGTCTGTTAAAAAAATCACATGTTGCTATTCAAAACGGGTTAACCCTGTACGGCAAAAACGGGTGGGAATTTTATGCCGGCGAGAACAGCATCCAAAATTACCAGAATATCCATTTATTTTCAGATGATGAATTGAAACGCGCGGCTGATTATTTATCAACACTTGACAATTGGTGCAATACTCATGGCAAAAGATTTTACTTGTTCATTGCTCCTGATAAAAACAAAATATATGGGGAATTTTATCCAAGTGTCATCAAAAAAATAAATCCGGATTCCAAAAGCCGCGCCAACCAACTGGTGAATTTCCTGCGGGCAAACACAAGTATCAAAGTTGTTTATCCGTATGATGTTTTGCACGAACATAAAAAAGATGGATTACTTTATTGGGCTGAAAACAATACACATTGGAACGAATTGGGCGCGTATTACGGATACGCCGATTTGATGAAAACGATGCAAATTGAACCAATTGGTTTTACACGGTTAAGACGATCGCGCAAGCCAATTCTCAAGGATGGGAATATTTACCTGGTTCCTGACATACCAAATATGGCGGATTATGACGATATTTACAGCAATCAATTGTATAAATTATGCAAGTTCCAATCATTACCACCGCCTGATGGATATAAGAATATAACAGAAAATCGTGCCTGTCACAACGAAAACGGTAAATACAATGTTTTCATGTTCAGGGATTCGTTTGGACAAAGTTTGACTCCATATTTGGCGAATACATTTAAGGACATGACATTGGTATGGAGACAGAATGTAACCACGCAAGATTTGGAATACATAAAGGACAATAATGTAGATATAGTGATTGACGAAATTGTTGAAAGATATATCACCGCATATTCCCATCTTGAATTTCCCAAGGAATAAAAAATGCTGTTTTCAAGTATTACCTTTTTATTTTTCTTTCTGCCGCTGGTTTTGGCGGCGTATTATTTTGCGCCCAGGGCGGCGAAAAATCACGTTTTGCTGGCGGCATCCTTGCTGTTTCTGGCGTGGGGCGGACTGAATGCGTTGTGCATCATGCTGGGCGTGATTGCGGTGAATTATGTCGGCGCCCTGGGATTTTCGTCGCCGCGATGGCTCGATAAAATCACGCAGCTGGTGTCAATAAATCCGGCGGCGCGCGCCGGCAGAAAAGACGTTTTGCTGGTAACTTTAATCGCCAATTTCGGCGTTTTGTTTTATTTCAAGTATTTCAATTTTGTCGCCGGAATGTTCGGCAGCCAGGCGAACATCGCGCTGCCCATCGGGATTTCATTTTTCACTTTCCAGGCCGTTTCGTATTTGCTTGACGTTTATCGCGGCGAAGTTCCAGCCGAAAAAAATCCGTTGAAACTCGCCTTGTTCATCGCCATGTTTCCGCAGTTGATCGCGGGACCGATTGTCAAATATCACGATATAAACAAGGCACTCGACGACCGCGAAATCCTGCCCGCCGATATTTTGTATGGCGCACAGCGGTTCATTATCGGGCTGGCGAAAAAAGTGCTGATCGCGAACACGATGGGTGCGGTGGCGGACAGGATTTTTGACAGCGGCATCAAACAGATCGACACGCCGCTGGCCTGGGTTGCCATCGCCGCCTATACATTGCAGATTCTGTTTGATTTTTCCGGTTATTCGGACATGGCGATTGGGCTGGGGCGCGTTTTTGGTTTCCATTTTCTGGAAAATTTCAACTATCCGTATATTTCCAAATCGATCACCGAATTTTGGCGGCGGTGGCATATTTCGCTTGGCGCCTGGTTCCGCGAATATCTGTATATTTTCCTGGGCGGCAATCGCACTGGAAACATTTACCGCAACCTGTTTCTGGTCTTTTTGGCGACCGGCGTCTGGCACGGCGCGGCGTGGAATTTTATTGTCTGGGGCGTTTGGTTCGGATTGTTCATCATGCTGGAAAAACGAATCGGCGTGGAAAAATTTTCCGGCGCGTGGGCGCATCTTTACACGATGGCGGTCGTGACGGTGAGTTGGGTAATGTTCCGCGCGCCGGACTTGAAATTCGCGGCGCGATTTCTGCGCGCGATGCTTGGCGCGTGGCGCGGCGAATCGCCGTATGAAGTCGCTTATTTTTTCGATCGGCTGGAAATCGTCACCTTTATCGCGGCCATTTTCCTGTGCCTGCCGATTTTCAGGAACATTCTGCAAACGCGATGGCAATGGCCATTGCATGTCTGGCTGCTGATCCTGTTTGTTTTATCGGCATCGGCAATCGCCAGCGGGACTTACAATCCGTTTATTTATTTCAGATTTTAAGCTATAAAAAATAAAGAAATTTTACGGGCTTGATACAACCGGAGGCGGAACTCCCCGGCATCCGACGCGAGTTTCGGAGGCGTTTGCCGAAATCCGCCGGAAGCGCGCCGCGAACGGCCTGGCGCGCTTCCGGAACCCGTCTCGCGCGGCTGCCGTTATAATCACGCCATCGAGGAAAGGAACGTCATGCCGCAAGCACGCCATTGCAAACTGCTCATTCTGGGTTCCGGCCCCGCCGGCTATACCGCCGCCGTTTATGCCGCGCGCGCCAACCTGGGGCCGCTTCTGATTACCGGAATGGCGCAGGGCGGCCAGTTGATGAGCACCACCGAAATCGACAACTGGCCGGCCGGCGCCGAAGGTCTTCAGGGACCGGAACTGATGCAAAGGTTCGAGCAGCACGCCCGCCGCTTCGCCACGGAAATCATCTTCGATCACATTCACACCGCCCGTCTGGGGGAAAAACCGTTCACCCTGATCGGCGATTCCGGAACCTATACCTGCGACGCGCTGATCGTCGCCACCGGCGCGTCGGCGCAATATCTGGGCTTGCCCTCTGAAAAGGAATATTCCGGTCGCGGCGTTTCCGCGTGCGCCACCTGCGATGGTTTTTTCTACAAGAATCAGGCGGTCGCCGTGATCGGCGGCGGCAATACGGCGCTCGAGGAAGCGCTTTATCTGTCCAATATCGCCAGCCACGTCACGCTGGTGCATCGCCGCGACAAACTGCGCGGCGAAAAAATACTGCAAGACCGGCTATTCGAGAAAGAAAAGGCCGGCCAGCTCACCTTCAAGTGGAATTCGACGCTGGACGAAGTGCTCGGCGACGCCACCGGCGTTACCGGCATCCGCGTAAAAAACGTGGTTACCGGAATTAAAGAAGACCTTCCGTTGCTCGGCGTCTTCATCGCCATCGGCCACCAACCGGACACCGATCTGTTCGCCGGCCAGCTGGCGATGGAAAACGGCTACATCGTCACCCAGGGCGGACGCGACGGCAACGCCACCGCGACCTCGATCGCCGGTGTTTTCGCCGCCGGCGACGCGCAGGACCGTGTCTACCGTCAAGCCTGCACCTCGGCGGGATCGGGCTGCATGGCGGCGCTCGACGCTGAAAAATATCTCGACGGTCTGGAAAAATGATCTTGAGTGGAACGTGAAGTACCCGGACGGCTCTTCCGGTTCATCAAACTTCCACTTTCCACGTGTGTTTACATGTCGAAGAATCAGCTTCATCAACCGTCGCCCGAGGAAATCGCCGATTTTCATGCCGCCGTCGCTGGCGTCAGCCCGTTGAAGACGGCGGAACGCGTCGTACACGAGCGCGCCAAGCCGAGTCCGCGTCCCCGCCAGAGCGAACTCGACGAAGCGGCGGTCGCCGCCGAATCCTTGCGCGGATCGTTCGAAATCGACGAACTGGCAGCCATCGGCGAAGCCAACGCCTTTCTCCGTCCCGGTCTGCCGCGCAGCGTATTGCGCGATTTGCGGCGAGGGCGATGGACGATCCGCAACCATATCGACCTGCACGGCGCCAATCGGCATCAGGCGCGCGAGGAAGTCGCGCGTTTTCTGGCCGAATCGGTGCGCGAAGGCAAACGTTGCGTGCGCATCGTGCATGGCCGTGGCCACGGTTCGCCGGGGCACGAAGGCATCCTGCGTCAGTTGGTCAAAAGCTGGCTGTCGCGCAGTCATGACGTTCTGGCGTTTTGCCATCCTCCGCCCAGCGACGGCGGCGAAGGCGCGCTATGGATTCTGCTGCGCTCGCCGCGTTTTTAGCGTGAAAGAAAAGTGCTTCCTGGCGAGTTCAGGGAGGACACACATGTTCGCCACTGCGCAACAGGAGGCGGCGCAAAAATAAATGCCCCATTATCCTGGAACCGCGGTTGCCCGCTCATTTCTTTGAATGAAGCACTCTGATGGCAAGGTCTTCTTCCTCTTTTTTTCCGCTCACCCATTGGCTAAGGCCGCTGCGTACCCGTGAGCGCCGCCCAGAAGCGTGCTGGCGGCGTTGCTCCTCCTTGCAGGCTGGAGCCTGCCGCGTCGTCGCGCCTTGCCGACCCAAGTCCGACAAACTACTGGTCTTTCCGATGTGAAAAACGCACAATGAGCGCTTATCCCGACAGTCTCTGAGATAGGCTCTGAATATGTACCCGGAAGACCAAACCGTGAAGATAAAAAACCTGGTAGTGATCGGTCTGATTATTCTGCTCGTTGCCGTTGCCGCGTATTTCTTTCTTGCCGACGGCGAAAAACCCGTTCCGCTGCGCGCGGCAAGCATTGAACCGGCGCCGCTTCCGGTCACGCCCGAACCGCTGATGACGCTCGAACCGTTTCCGGTCACTCCCGGACCGTGGCCGGAGTCGGCGCCGGAACCGGCTGAACCGGCGGCGGCGGAACATCTGCAACCATCGTTGCCGACAACCGCGTTTGAAAAACCCGTTATCCTTTATCCCATCGAGTCGTGGCCTTCGGACAAACCGCTTCCCGGATTGGCGGAAAGCGACGCGCCTTTCCGCAACGCCCTGGGCGAAGTCATCGGGAAAAGCGGATTGTCCCTGCTGTTCTCCGACGAACTGATTTACCACCTCGTCGTCACCATCGACAATCTGCCTCGCCAGTATCTGCCGGCCAGCATCGTGCCGCTGAAGCGGGCGGCAAACTCCTTCATGGTCGCGGGCAAGGAAGAAACCCTGACGATCGACGCGCGGAACGTCAACCGCTACAGCGTTTATATGACCGTCGCCAAGGCCACCGACAGCGCCAAATTGGTGAATCTCTATCGACGCCATTACCCGCTGTTCCAGAACGCCTACCGCGAGATCGGTTACGGCAACGCCAATTTCAACGACCGCCTGGTCGCCGCCATCGACGATCTCATCGCGGCCCCGGTATTCCAGGCGCCGGTCCAGCTGGCCCAACCCAAGGTCCTTTATGAGTACGCCAACCCCGACCTCGAAAGCCGTTCGGCTGGCCAGAAGATCATGATGCGCATCGGCACGGAGAACGCCGTCATCCTCAAGGCCAAGCTGGACGAAATCCGTCGGCTGATCGCACGTTGACGCGTAGACTTTCGGCCAGGCGGGGCGCTTCAGGGCGGACACACAAGCGCGTCCCACGGCAAACGCGCGCGGCGTTACCTACTATTGACAAACGGCATCCACACCTTGAATCGAGGCAATCATCATGATCGGGTTGAGTACCTATGCGTTTTTCTGGCAGATATCCGACCGCGCGCCCGAACCGCTCGGTCTGAAAGCATTGCTCCTGCGCACCTGGGAACTTGGCGCTGAGTTATTCCAGATAGGCGACTACGCGCCGCTGCAAACGTATTCAAACAGCCAACTCGACGATCTGAGAAAACAGGCCGATGACTTGGGAATCACCCTGGAACTGGGTACGAAAAGCATCCGTCCAGAGCATCTGGCAAGCTACCTGCGCATCGCCGACCTGCTTGGCGCGAAGGTCATCAGAAGTCTGGCCAATGCGTCGGATTCCCGCCCCACGTTGTCCGAAGCCGAACGGCAGCTCAGGGTATCAATACCCGCTTACGAGGCGTCTGGCGTAACGCTGGCGATAGAAACCTACGAACAAATGAGTTCGACGGACATCGTTGCGCTGGTGGAAAACATCGGCAGCCGTTGCCTCGGAATCTGTCTCGATCCGGCCAACTGCGTCGCCAATATGGAACATCCCATGGCGGTGATCGAGCGCTGCGCGCCTTACGTGAGCAATCTGCATGTCAAGGATTTTGCCTTCATCCGGCGGGACGGCTGGTCAGGTTTCACGCTCGAAGGCGTCGAGTTGGGCAAAGGGCTGCTGCCTTACGCTTACATGCTCGAAAAGGTCGATCCGGTGTCGCGCGGGATCAACCAGGTGGTCGAACACTGGCTGCCCTGGCAGGACGATTATGCCAAGACCGTTCAGGCCGAGAACGCGTGGAGCGCTCATAACCTGGAACGTATGCGGAATTCCATGCGACCGCGAAAGACAGGGATTTGAGGAAAATTTCCCATGACGAATGCAATCCCGGACAACAACCTGTATTTCGGTGACAACCTCGACATCCTGCGCGAGCATGTCGGTGATGAATCCGTCGACCTGATCTATCTCGATCCGCCCTTCAACAGCGCGCGCGACTACAACATCCTCTTTGCCTCGCCCAAGGGTAACGAGAACGAAGCGCAGATCGTCGCCTTCAAAGATTCCTGGCAGTGGGGAATGCAGGCGGAAAAGGAATATGACGAAATCGTGCGCGGCGGCAATACCCATACCGCCGAAATGATCCAGGCCCTGCGCCGTTTTCTGGGCGAGAACGACATGATGGC
>JAITNL010000115.1 GCA_031290495.1 Accumulibacter sp. | reverse complement strand
GACCGGATCAATCCGCGCATTCCGGGCAGACTGATTGCCGCCCGCACCTATTCGGAATTCTGCTTTTTCACGCCTCTACAGGCATAGCGGAAAACAAGGCCCAAAGCGGCCACGGACTCGTTGCCGTGGCCGCTTTGGGCTTCGCGCCATTCCCGCCTACTCCTTGTCGCCAGCGATTGCTTCGCTGGTTGGCGGCGAGAGTGGTGTGTGGCGACGATCTGCCAAAAGCGCTCAGGTGGGCAAGCGTGGCCGCCGGTCAAGCCTGCCTGGTTCTTGGCGCGCAACCGAGTCTTCCCGCGTTTGACGCTGTTGCCACATGCGTTGAAAGCCTTCGTGAGGCGGTTGCCGTATAAAGTGAGCGAATCGCCTTGGCTTCTCGTGCTCTTGTACGCCATACCGCGAAACAGACCGTCTCTATCAGACCAGCCGCGCGGCCGCTTTGACCCCGGCCAGATAGCGGGGATCGTTTTTTATACCCGAGACATCCGACGTGGGGAGGAGACAGGCGACGCGGGCGGATCGCCGGGCTTCGAAATCCGGCTGCCAGCTTTCCAGCACTTGATCCACCTGGTCCGGCGCGTTGCATACCAGCAACATGTCACAACCGACATTCCAGGCGGCGGCGGCCCGGCCGACGATGCCGCCCGCCACGCTGGCGCCTTGCATCGACAAATCGTCGCTGAAAATCACGCCCTCGAAACCCAGTTCGTCGCGCAGCCTGGCCAGCCATACCGGCGAGAAACCGGCGGGGCTCGAATCCACGCGCGGATAGATCACGTGCGCCGGCATGACGGCGTCGAGCGGGAGTTCCCGGAACGGCCACATGTCCCGCTCGATTTCGGTGAGATCGCGGTCGTCCACCGGAATGGCGATATGGGAATCGGCTTCCGCCCAGCCGTGTCCGGGGAAATGCTTGCCGCAGGCGCTCATGCCAGCCGCGCGCAAACCGTCGATCAGTTGTCCGGCCAGCAGGACGACCACGCGCGGATCATGATGGAAGGCGCGATCGCCGATCACGCCGCTACGCCCCCAATCGAGATCGAGAACCGGGGTAAACGATAGATCGACCCCGCACAGCCGTAGTTCACCGGCCAGCACGAAACCGATGTCCCGGGCCAAGGTCAGCGCCCACTTCGGGTCGCGCTCCCACAAATCGCCGAGACGCCGCATCGCCGGCAGGCGTGTGAAGCCGTCGCGGCAGCGCTGGACCCGTCCGCCCTCGTGATCGATGGCGATCAGCAGGCGAGGCGAACGCAAGGCGTGAACCTCGGCGGTCAAGTTCGACAATTGCTCCGGCGAGGCGTAGTTGCGGGCAAACAGGATCAATCCGCCGACCCGTGGATGCGACAAACGCTGCCGGTCGATATCGGTCAGTTCCGGTCCAACGATATCGATCATCAGCGGGCCATGCGGCAGTTCGATGGCGAGGGACATAGGCGGGATCAGGCGCTTTCCATAACAACGAACGCCAGCGCGTAGTCGGCTTCGTCGCTGATCGAAAGGTGCGCGCTCAGGCCGCGCCCGGCGAGATAGCGCGCCAACGGCGGCATGTAAGCGAAGGCGGGTTTACCGAGATCGTCGT
The DNA here is from genome assembly GCA_031290495.1 of Accumulibacter sp. Lineage (GTDB taxonomy): Bacteria > Pseudomonadota > Gammaproteobacteria > Burkholderiales > Rhodocyclaceae > Propionivibrio. The sequence goes on along the minus strand of JAITNL010000115.1, from coordinate 7,485 downwards.
GCGTCACCGTGATGTTGTTCATACTTGCCGGGGCGACGACCCCGATGCCGAGCGCCTTGCCGAACGCTTCCTTGGCGGCGAAACGCTTGGCCAGGAAACGCGCGCAATCGCTGGCCTTGGAAAAATCGTCAAGCTCCGGCGGCGCGAGCAGTTTGGCAACCGCCCGCGCGCCATGACGCTGATACAGCCTGGCAATCCTGGCCACGGCCACGATGTCGGCGCCGATGCCCGCGATCATCCGGGACTCGCTGCCGAACACGCGGCGGCCTCGCGCATCAGCCGCTTCATTTCGCGCACCGCTTCGCGCATGCCGATGAACACGGCGCGGCTGACGATGGCGTGGCCGATATGCAGTTCGCGGATGCCGGGCAGGCGCGCCACTGGCTGCACGTTGAAGTAATTCAGCGCGTGACCGGCGTTGAAACGCATCCCCAAGCGGCGAATGGACTCCCCGGCCACACCGATCTTGGCGAGTTCGGCCAGCACCGCCGGACTCTCCGCGTCGCGTCCCCGGTTGTGGAAGGCGTGCGCGTAAGGGCCGGTGTGTATCTCGCAGACGCGCGCGCCAATCCGCGCCGCCGCCTCGACCTGCGCCAGATCGGCGTCGATGAAGACGCTGCTGACGATGCCGGCCTGCGCCAGCCGGTCGACCGCTTTTTTCAGCTTGTTTTCCTGGGCGACGATGTCCAGCCCGCCCTCGGTTGTCACTTCGTGACGGCCTTCCGGTACCAGCATCGCCATCTCCGGCTTCAGCCGACAGGCGATCGCCACCATTTCATCGGTTGCCGCCATTTCCAGATTCAGCTTGATTTGCGTCAGCGTGCGCAATTTTTCGACGTCGGCGTCCTGGATATGCCGCCGATCCTCGCGCAAATGCACGGTTATTCCGTCCGCCCCGCCAATGTGCGCCTCGACGGCGGCCCAGACGGGTTCAGGCTCGTAGGTCTGGCGCGCCTCGCGGATGGTCGCCACGTGGTCGATATTGACACCCAGTTCAATCATGGTTCCTGTAGCTCCAGAAAAATCTTGCGTGTTTCCAGTCCCTTGCCGCCACGGTAGTGAGCGATCATGGTTCTCATCAATTGCTTGGCTTCAAGCAGCGAACGCGGATCGGAAAAATCGCCGGCGTCGAGGTCGATCAAGGTTTTCCCGCCGATTTCCGACGCCTGGCCGCCGGTGTGTTCTGACCTGCGCAGCCGAACCGGGCCGCGTTCGATCTCGTAAGCATAATACAGCGCCGGATCGATGGGACGCCCGCGCGCGTCGTGCTTCAAGGTCAGGCCGTAACCGAGTTCCTGAAGAAACGCACGTTCAAAAAGGCGGATATCCGATTCCTTCGGGCCGTCGGCAAAACGGCGCAAGGTGTCCGCGTAAACCGAGAACAGCCGCGCGTGGGCGTCCTCGCGCGGCAGCAGATCCAACAGCAATTCATTGAGGTAATAGCCGCAAAAAAGCGCCTTTCCGGAAAGCAGCGGCTGCCCGCCCTGCCATTCGGCCTTGATAATCGTCTTGATTTCGTTTTTTCCCGCCCAGGCGATTTCCAGCGGCTGAAACGCCATCAACACGCCGCGCAAGGCTGAACGCGGACGCCGCGCGCCGCGCGCCAGCAAGGCGACGCGGCCAAAATCCCGCGCAAACGCCTCGACGATCAAACTGGTTTCGCGGAACGGGTAGGCATGCAGCACGAACGTCGGCTGACCATCGACCTTGTGCCCTTGCCCTGGCATCGTTTTTTACTCGTAACCGAGGCTTTTGAGCAGACGCTCGTCGTCTGACCAGCCCGACTTGACCTGGACGAAAACCTCCAGAAAAACCTTGCCATCGAACAGCCGTTCCATGTCCTGCCGCGCTTCGCTGGCGATCCGCTTGAGCGTCTGCCCGCCCTTGCCGATGACGATTCCCTTGTGTGCTTGCCGGTCGACGACGATGACCGCGCCGATGCGCCGCAACGCGCCATCCTGCTCGAATTTTTCGATCTTCACCGCCGCCGCGTAAGGCAGTTCGTCACCAAGCCAGCGAAACAGTTTTTCGCGGATAAATTCCGCCGCCAGAAAACGTTCGCTGCGGTCGGTAATCTCGTCCTCACCGAAGCCTGTTTCGCCGCAAGGCAGATATTTTTTTACCTCGGCGAGCAAATTCTCGATCTGGGTACCCTTGGCCGCGCTTATCGGGACGACAGCGGCAAACGGAAATACTTCCGCGAGGCCGGCCAGCATCGGCAGGAGCGTCGCTTTGTCCTTGAGCCGGTCGAGTTTGTTGATGGCGAGAACGGTCGGTCTGTCCCTGGGCAAAAGGCGGATCACCGCCTGATCCTCAGACTCGAAACGTCCCGCTTCGATCACCGGCACGACGACGTCTACGCTGGCCAGCGCCTCGGTCACACCACGATTCATCGCCCGGTTCAAGGCGCCTGTATGGCGCGTCTGGAAGCCGGGCGTATCGACGAAAACGAATTGCGCGTCAGATCGGGTCAGGATGCCCGCGATCTTGTGCCGGGTGGTCTGCGCCTTGCGTGAAACGATGCTGATTTTTTCGCCGATCAGACGGTTGAGCAGGGTGGATTTGCCGACGTTTGGCCGGCCGACGATGGCGATATAACCCGATTTGCGCTCATCCATTGGCTTGCAATTGCTCCAGCGCTTTTTCCGCCGCGGCCTGCTCGGCTGCGCGGCGGCTGACGCCCTGTCCTTCGGTCTCGATGTGCAGACAGCCGATCTTGCAAACGAAAGTGAACCACTGCGTGTGCGCTTCACCATCCGCCCCGGCCAGCACGTATTTCGGCAAGGGCAAACGCCGGCCCTGTAAATATTCCTGGAGACGTGACTTGGCGTCCTTGAGCGGCTTTTCGGGAACGAGGCCGGCGAGCAGGTCATCGTACAGACGGACGATCACCCGGTTCGCGCCGTCGAATCCGCCGTCCAGCCACACCGCGCCGAAAACCGCTTCGAGGGCGTCGGCCAGGATCGAGGAGCGGTTGCAGCCGTCGCTTTTCAGTTCGCCGCCGCCGAGCTGGATATGTTCGCCGAGCGACAGCGTCAGCGCCAGTTTGCGCAGACTGTCCTGGCAGACGAGGTTGGCGCGCAGACGCGTCATGCTGCCTTCGGAGGCGCGCGGAAAACGTTCATAGAGCTGGCGGGCGATCACCGCGTCAAGGATCGAATCGCCGAGAAACTCGAGTCGTTCGTTGTGCGGCGAACCATGACTGCGGTGCGTCAAGGCCGCGCGCAACAAGGCCGCGTCGGCAAAGCGATAATCGAGCGCCTGTTCGAGAGGATGCGGCATACGTTCGTTCAGCGCGACTTCGACGCTCCCTGGAAATCAAGCATCAGACTGACGTTGAGAAACAGGGGAATGCGCGTCTCGTAAGCGAAAGCGATGACCACCACGCCGCCTTCCTTGTAAATGTCCAGATCGGCCGGTTTGATCGTAGTGATGCCATCCACGTCAGCGTAGCGCTCGTAACTCCGGCGAATATCGGCCACGGTCATGTTTTCGGCGTTGTTCGCCGTCGACGCGACGTTTTTCTTGATTTTGTAGAAGTCGATGACTTCCGGAACCACCTTCGCCGCCAATATGCCGCCCAGACCAAGAATGACGCCCCATAAAATCAGCCCGGACAGGGTAAATCCTCGTTGATATTTCATTTCCATCGTCCTTATTTGATTGATGATCCAATACGCTTCGGGTCACTGAAATTGAGCCAGATGAAAAACGCTTTTCCGACGATGTTTTCATCCGGAACGAATCCCCAGAAACGCCCATCCTCACTGTTGTCCCGGTTGTCGCCCATCATGAAATAATGGCCTTCGGGAACGGTACAGATCACGCCGGAATTATTGTAAAGGCAATTCTCCCAATGTGGAAAGCGCAATGGATTGCGCACGAACGGCGGCGCGTCCTTGTCGTTGAGCACGCGGTATTCAGCGGCGTCGATTTTCTCGGCGAACTGCTGATCGTAATACAGGCGTTCCGGGTGCAGATAATCGTCGATCCGGCGTTTTTCAACCGGCTTTCCATTGACGCTCAACTGCTTGTTCTGGTAAGCCACCTGGTCGCCCGGAACGCCGATCACGCGCTTGATGTAGTCGAGCGACGGATTCCGCGGATAACGAAAGACCATCACGTCGCCTCTTTGCGGCGTGTTGATCTCGATGATTTTCCTGTCGATGACCGGCAGGCGAATGCCGTAGCTGAACTTGTTGACCAGAATGAAATCGCCAACCTGAAGCGTCGGAATCATCGACCCGGAGGGAATCTTGAACGGTTCGACGATGAACGAGCGCAGCACGAAGACGAGCAGGATAACCGGGAAAAAACTTGCCACGTACTCGACCCACCACGGGTCCTTGACGCCAGGCGCCCGGCGCCTGCGGAACACCAGCAGATCCGCGAACCAGACGGCGGCGCTCACCAGCAAAAGGCAAAACAGGATCAACGCAAAATTCATGGCAACTCCTTTATTTGTCGACGCGGAGAACCGCCAGAAAGGCTTCCTGCGGAATCTCGACCGAACCAACCTGCTTCATGCGCTTCTTTCCCGCTTTCTGTTTTTCCAGCAGTTTACGCTTGCGCGTGACATCCCCGCCGTAACACTTGGCCAGCACGTCCTTGCGCATCGCCTTGACGTTTTCGCGCGCAATGATGTTCGAGCCGATGGCGGCCTGGATGGCGACGTCGTACATCTGGCGTGGAATCAGCGAACGCATCCTGGACGCCAGATCACGCCCTCGATAGACGGAATTGGCACGGTGTACGATGACCGAAAGCGCGTCAACCTTCTCTCCGTTGATCAGAATGTCGAGTTTGACCACATCCGCCGCCCTGAATTCCTTGAAATCGTAGTCCAGCGACGCATAACCTCGCGATACGGATTTGAGTTTGTCGAAGAAATCCATCACGACTTCGGCCATTGGCATTTCGTAAATCAGTTGAACCTGACGTCCATGATAGGTCATGTCGACCTGATTTCCACGCTTTTGGTTGCACAGGATAATCACATTGCCGATATAGTCCTGTGGCACGAAGACGGTAATGGTGATGATCGGCTCGCGGATTTCGAGGATTCGGGTCGGGTCCGGAAGCTTGGCGGGATTCTCGATCAGCAGGACGTTGTTGTCACGGGTCACCACCTCGTACACCACCGTCGGCGCGGTAGTAATCAAGTCCTGGTCAAATTCGCGCTCCAGCCGTTCCTGCACGATTTCCATGTGCAACAACCCCAGGAAACCGCAACGGAAACCGAAACCGAGCGCCTGGGAAACTTCAGGCTCGTAATGCAGCGAAGCATCGTTCAATTTGAGTTTTTCGAGCGCCTCGCGCAGTGAGTCATACTGGCTCGCCTCGACCGGGTAAAGCCCGGCGAAAACCTGCGACTTGATTTCCTTGAAACCGGGCAAGGGTTCGCTGGCGGGCCGCTCGGCGGTGGTCAGCGTATCGCCGACCTTGGCCGCCTGCAATTCCCTGACGCCGGCGATCACGTAGCCGACCTCGCCCGCCGCCAGCACGTCCCGCTGCACCGCCTTGGGCGTAAACACCCCCACCTGCTCGCACAGATAGTTCGCGTCGCTGGACATCAGCCGCACTTTGTCTTTCGGGCGCAAAACGCCATCGACCACGCGCACCAGCATGACCACACCGACGTAGTTGTCGAACCAGGAATCGACCAGCAACGCCTTGAGCGGCGCGTCGGGATCGCCCGACGGCGCGGGAATGCGCGCGATGATCGTTTCCAGGATGTCTTCGACCCCCAGCCCGGTCTTGGCCGACGCCAGCACGGCGTCCGACGCGTCGATCCCGATAACATCCTCGATTTCCTGGCGCGCGTTGTCCGGCGTGGCGGACGGAAGATCGATCTTGTTCAGCACCGGCACGACTTCCACGCCCAGATCGATCGCCGTATAGCAGTTGGCGACGGTCTGCGCCTCGACGCCCTGGGAAGCGTCGACGACCAGCAAGGCGCCCTCGCAGGCCGACAGCGAACGCGACACTTCATAGGAAAAATCGACGTGTCCGGGCGTATCGATCAGATTCAGGTTATAAACCTGTCCGCTACGGGATTGGTATTGCAGCGCCGCCGTCTGCGCCTTGATGGTGATTCCGCGCTCCCGCTCGATGTCCATCGAATCGAGCACCTGCTCCTCCATCTCCCGGTCGGACAAACCGCCGCAAAGATGGATGATCCGATCGGCCAGCGTCGACTTGCCGTGATCGATATGAGCGATGATCGAAAAATTTCGGATGAATTGCAGTTGCATTGCGCCTTACCGTCGCGGCTATAAAAAAAGGCGCCAGCGGGCACCCTTCGTCGATACTGCCAGAAAACCGGCATTTTAACGTATTTCTCCCGAATAATCACGGACTTTGCCGATGTTCCAGGGCACGCGCGTAAATTTTCATGAACGATCGAAACATGGCATGGTTTTCGTAGGTTAATGGAATGGACTCCACCCGTTCCGCCGTGGCCTGGTCCAGTTCACGCACCGCCTCCACCACATCGCGCTTGAACGGCACGTCCATCAGGGACACCATAAACGGCAGGATCGCCGCCTGGTATTGTTGCGGCATCGACTTGACCGCCTCGCTCATCGCGTTGAGCTGCTGCCCGCGATAGCTGTTGGTGCTCGGCACGTCCTCCAGCGCCACCTTGAGCCGGGTTTTACGTAGGTCGTTCGACAAATACGGATAGCCGAATTCATTCGTTTCCGGCTTGTTGATCGTTACCGTCCGGTCGGGCGTCACGGCGTCGCCCTCGATCACGATCGATTGCGCGTCACGGCCCACGTCCTCGATGATCATCGACAGCAGCAATTCGCCCATCTGCCGCCGACCCGCGCGGAAATTGTCCATCACCCGGCCATTCGGCGTCTTGATTACCGGCACCGTCGCCCAGCGCCGATACCACACTTCGGCCAGACACACTTCACGCGAGATCGAATCGAACCAATGGCTTTCCTGCACCGTCCAGGCGCGCCCGTTGGCTTCGGCGTTCTGCAAGCCCGTGCTCTGTCCGCCGTCGATGCCCAGGGGCGCCGGTTCGCCGTTGCCCATCGCCCGGATCGCTTCCCGGTGCTTGGGAAAGACCCGTTCGATCCGTTCCGGCCTCAACCAGCGCGTCCGCCGCAACCAGCGCGCGTCCGAAAGATCGTCTTCCGTCGCCTTCATATCCCAATGGATTTCATTGCGATGCACGGCGGTACAGCGGTACGGGAACTTGAACGGATCGGATTCGCGCGCCACTTCGACCCAGCCCAACCCACAGCCGATCTGCGCACGGAAGGCGTCCGAACACGCCCGATCCGCCCGCGCTTCGCGTTCCGCCGTGTTGAGCTTGTAATTCAGCGCGTCGGCCACGTCCTGCCCGCCAACATCGCCGTTCGGCGACACCCGCCAATCGGAACGAATCGTCGCCTCGTACCCCTGAATCGACAACAGCGCCGGGCCAATCAAATCCTCGACCGCCGGCGGAATGCCCAATTCCTGTTGCTT
>JAITNL010000106.1 GCA_031290495.1 Accumulibacter sp. | reverse complement strand
GCGACGAAATCGTCGCAGGTCACGGCCTGACCGTCGTGGCGGCGGAAATACTCGTCCATGCCCGCGCGGAACGCGTCGCGGCCGATCAGCGTCTGGATCATGCGCACGACTTCGGCGCCCTTTTCATAAACGGTGGCGGTGTAGAAGTTGTTGATCTCGACGTAGGCCGACGGGCGCACCGGATGCGCCATCGGACCGGCGTCCTCGGGGAACTGCACGGCGCGTAGGCCGCGCACTTCGCGGATCCGGGCGACCTCGCGGCTGTGCGTGTCGGCGCCAAATTCCTGGTCGCGGAAGACGGTCAGCCCTTCCTTGAGCGAGAGCTGGAACCAGTCGCGGCAGGTCACGCGGTCGCCGGTCCAGTTGTGGAAATATTCGTGCGCCACGACCCGGTCGATGTTCTCGAAATCGGCGTCGGTCGCCACGTCGGCGCGCGCCAGCACGTATTTGGTGTTGAACACGTTGAGGCCCTTGTTCTCCATCGCCCCCATGTTGAAGTCGCCGATGGCGGCGATCATGTAGTGCTTCAGATCGCATTCCAGCCCGAAACGCCGTTCGTCCCAGCGCATGGCTTTCTTGAGCGCGGCCATGGCGTGCGGGCATTGGTCGAGTTTGCCCGGTTCGACGTAAATCGCCAGCCGCACCTCGCGGCCCGACGCCGTGCGAAAGGTGTCGCGCAACACGTCGAGCTGGCCGGCGACCATCGCGAACAGGTAACTCGGCTTGCGGAATGGATCTTCCCAGGTCGCGTAATGGCGGCCGTCCGGCTCATCGCCGTGAGCCACCGGGTTGCCGTTGGACAGCAGCACCGGAAAAGCGTCCTTGTCGGCGCGCAAGGTCACGGTGTAACGCGCCATCACGTCTGGTCGGTCGATGAACCAGGTGATGCGCCGGAAGCCTTCCGGCTCGCATTGGGTGAAGTAACCGTCGCGGCTGCGGTAGAAACCGGAAAGCCGGGTGTTCCGGTCGGGCCGGATGCGTACCTGCGTGCGCAGGGTGAAGCGTTCGGGCACGGCGTCGATGGTCAAGCGGGAAGCGTCGAGCCGGTAAGCGTCAGGAGCGAGAAGTTCTCCGTCCAGGCTGACCGATAAGGTTTCCAGTTCCTCGCCGTCGAGAATCAGCGCGTGCGCACCAGGCGCGGCCCGGTTGCGCGCACAGACGAGGGTGGCGGAAACCAGGGTGGCGTCGGCGCGGATATCCACGTCGAGGCCGACCGTTTCGATCAAATAGGGCGGCGGCGCGTAGTCTTCGAGACGGATGGGATGAACGGAAGCGGCGGAGATTTCGCTGGACATGTCGACGGCTCTTCAGGTAATTCAAAGGCGTGATGATAACGGAACATCCGCCAGCTTCGGCCATCCGAACTTTTCCCGCGCGGCGCTGACCAACCCACATCGGCTTCACCCCCCCCCTCGCGGATAGTTCTTCGCCGCGCTTTTTCGTCACCAATCACAATCATATATATGGAGGACAACACTCATGACTACAGTCACCCTCGGCGGAAACGCCATCCAGATCGCCGGTAATTTCCCCAAAAAAGGCCAGACCGCCCCCGATTTCTCACTCGTCGGCAACGATCTCAGCGATGTGGCGCTCGGGCAATTCGCCGGAAAACGCAAGATTCTGAACATCTTTCCGAGCATCGACACGGCGGTCTGCGCCATCTCGGTGCGCACCTTCAACCAGCGGGCCAGCGAATGGCGCGGCACGGTCGTGCTGTGTATCTCGGCCGATCTGCCGTTCGCCCAGAAACGTTTCTGCGGCGCCGAAGGCCTGGCCAACGTGGTCACCCTGTCGCTCATGCGCGGTCGCGAATTTCTCGATGACTACGGCGTCCGCATTGCCTCCGGTCCGATGGCCGGTCTCGCCGCGCGCGCGGTGATCGTGCTCGATGAGCAAAACCGTGTCCTGCACGGCGAACTGGTTGCCGAAATCAAGAACGAACCGGACTACGACGCGGCGATCAAGGTGCTGGGCTGATTCGTGGGGGCGTTCGACGAGCGTCCGGAGATAGAATCCCGCAATGCCCGATTTTCACGCCCTCGTCCCCCACCCGGCTACCCCGGCGCCGATGGTTCGCGCCGTCGATGCATCCGTCGTCCTGGCCGATGGAGGCATCGCCTTTCACTACCGCTTGCGGGGCGACATGGCGCGGCTACGGATGCCGGAGGCGCGGGTTCCGGAACGCCGCGATTCACTCTGGGAACATACCTGTTTCGAGGCTTTCGTCGGGCTGGAAGGCCATACGGTCTACCGGGAATTCAACTTCTCGCCCTCGGGACAGTGGGCGGCTTACGACTTTGGCGACTATCGCCGCCGCCTGGACGACCCGGCGCTGGCCGCGCCCCGGATAAGTACGCGCTCGACGGAAGGACGGCTCGAACTGGAAGCCTGGCTACCCCTGTCGTCCCTGCCGTCCATTGCAGGCGCGGTCTGGGAAATCGGACTGGCGGCGGTGGTCGAAGCGGCCGACACCGTTAACGACGGCCTGAGCTACTGGGCGCTACGCCATCCAGCACCACGCCCCGATTTCCATCTGCGTGACGGCTTCGCGCTACGCCATCCGCCGATTCATCCGGAGGAAAGCGGCTTGGCCCCTTGTACAGCCTTTGGCCACCTTCTCCCGCCAAGGGAGAAGGGAAGGTGAGCGGCGCTTCGCGGCTCATCCGGGATAGGAGGAGTCCATTCCATTAAACTACGAAACCTTGCCTCGTTTCTGGTGGCCATGAATGGCTGCAAAATTCGGGCGATGGCCTTGGTGTTTGCGTTTTGGGGGGCAACCGTGCGATGATCGTACAGGTTCACAGCGTTTCGTGAGGATTTTTTGGGGCATAGTCACTTAAACGGAAATGTTCAGGGTGATTCTGTTGCAGACGGCGGCGGTCCTGCTTGCCTCGGTGCTTGGCGGGGTGCTCGCTGGCTCGCGTGGAGGTATTTCATCGGTGCTGGGGGGGGCTGCATGTATTTTCCCCAATCTGCTTTTGGCGTTACACTTGAAATATGTCGTCCGTCGTCCGGGGGTGAGCTTTTTGATCGGCTTCCTGCTTGGCGAGATCGTTAAATTGACCTTGGTCGTCGGTTCGCTGTTACTGATTGTTCGGGAATATGGCGATCTGCACATGCCTTCTTTGTTGATCGGTCTGGTGCTTGCCACGCAAGCGGTGTTTTTTTGGGGTTTCTGGAAAAA
>JAITNL010000092.1 GCA_031290495.1 Accumulibacter sp. | reverse complement strand
TGGGCGAACAAATCCACTTCGGTCTTCGGCGATCTTCGCTACCAACATGGGTTTTCCTCGCCCGACAAGGGCGATGCCAGAGAAGGCGGATCGGTAAATATCGGGGCGCGGTTCAGTTTTTAACGTCGGCGGGCGACCGGGACGGTCGCCCCTGCCAAACGCGCGGTGTGGCGCAGGTGGCTGCCCCTGCGATTCAATCGTCCGTAAAACCGCAGGGGCGCGATTTATCGCGCCCTGGGCTGAATGTTGCGCGTTGGCGTATCTGGGGTGGCCGAGTTTTTAGCCTGCCTGTCGGCAGACCGGGCGCGAGGAATCGCACCCCTACCCCGACCGATGCGTTGCGGAGCGCCTGGATAAAAATGGGCGCTTTCGTGGGGTTGCCCCGTGCTCGTCTTGGACAGGCCAGTGACCTGCCCATGTGCAACCCGTCGCCCTCCATCGTCCCCACCATCGTCTTCCCGCCGCCCCTGTTTTTACCCGTCCTGCCTGTCCTGTCCGCCTCATCAGCCGCCTCCTTTGGAAGACTGTGAAAACCGGACAGATTGAAAGCTCGTGACATTTATCCGTTTAACTCTTGAGATAAGCCGTATCCCTCTATATAATGCGCGCTTTCGTGATTACAGCGCGCCCGTAGCTCAGTTGGATAGAGTACTTGGCTACGAACCAAGGGGTCGGGCGTTCGAATCGCTCCGGGCGCGCCAATAAAAGCAATAATAAAATCAAACAGTTACGAAACGGCAAAGCCAGTTGAAAAACTGGCCTTTTTGCTTCAAGCCAGCCAATTTCTCCAAAAACACAACAAGATACGTCTGCAATCTTTGCCGCTGCCGATTTTCCGGAAGGCGTTTTTGCAGCGCCGGTTTAGCTGTAAATCACATAAGCCATTGTTTTTGTTCAACCAATGCAGTGTTTTACGCTAATGAAAACATAGCAAAAATTAGCGCCAGTAATTCATGTCTGTCTTATTGTATAAACAAAAACAGATTGGACAAGAATTTTTTACGCTTGACTGCCTGATCGCCGGATTGCGATAAATTCGCCGATTTTTTCGTGAGGTCACGATGGCGGCAATGCTTCCCTGTTCGTATTCAAAACTCTTTGCTTTTTGGGCAAATTCGACCATGCGGCGCGAAACCACCGTAGAGGATTACCGGAAGGTATTCGCCGCGTTCGCCGAATTTGTCCGGGGAAAGAAAATCGCGTCGATTTCGCGCATGGACGTTCTCTGTTTTCGTGATTCACTGGTGGCGAGAGGACAGCATCCGACGACCGTCATCCGCAAAATCGGTATTCTGAAAACACTTTTCCGCGTCGCGCGGGACTACGAGTTATTGTCGGCCAACCCCGCCGAACAAATCAGAACCGTGCACACCGCCCGGCAAAAAGCCCGCGTCGCGTTCAGTCCGGAGGACTTGGCGCGAATCTTCAATTCGCCGATCTATAGCGACCATTACCGGTCGGTTGCCGGCGGGAAAGACGCCTGTTACTGGCTGCCGCTGCTGGCGCTGTTTACCGGCGCGCGGTTGGAGGAACTCGCGCAATTGCTGGTGGACGACGTTCGGCCAGCCAAGGATCTGGGCTGGTACATCAACATCAGCGACGAGGCCGCGCACAGTCAGTTGAAAAACGCCGCGTCGCGCCGCCGCATTCCACTGCACCGGACGCTGATCGATTGCGGCTTTCTCGATTACACACAGTCGATGCGCGACGGCCATTTCCTTTTTCCGGCGCTGAAACCGAATCCACGGCACAAGCGCGGCGGTTATTTCAGCAGTTTCTTCTCCAGCTATTTACGCAAGCGCGTGCGCATCACCGACACCCGGAAAGTATTTCATTCGTTCCGCCACACCTTCAAGGACATTTGCCGCCGGGCCGGTATCGACGAGGCCGTCCATGACGCGATGACCGGACACACGGCGCCGCACGCCGGACGGCGTTACGGCAACGAGCACTATCCGCTCGAGCCGTTATTCATCGCGATCGAGCAATTCGATATTCAAGGTCTTGATTTATCGCATCTTCATATACATCCATCCAGCGTTCGCCTGGCGAAAAACGATACGCGGGCGATTGGCGCCTATTACGGTATCGTGGTCGCTTTCTGCTGGACGCGCGGCAATGTCCAGACAGCGGAACCCTGCGTTTTTGCCCGCTGCCGCGATGCCGAAGCGGTGTTTTCGATCCACGACAACGCGGTCGTCGCCGGCGCGTTTCCCTTCTCCAAACAGGTGCTCGTCCAAGCCTGGATCGAGATCCACCGCGAGGAGTTGATTGCCAATTGGGAAAACGGCAAAACCGACGGGGATTTTTTTCGCATCGATCCGTTGCGCTGACGGAAGCCCGCGAGCGGGCTGATTTTACCGCCGTGCCTCGCCCTCCACGCGTCCCTGTTTTTATCCGTTATTCCCGCGCAAGCAGGAATCCATGAAGCCGTCGGAAAATCTTGAAAGGCTGGATTCCCGCTTGCGCCGAAATGGCGGGGCAGGGAAAGGGCGTCGCGCTCTTGTCAAACGCCGTTCTTTCTCCGGCTCAATTTTTATCCTTCCGTCCTCCGGCACCGTCCTTCCAGCAGCCCAATTTTTACGCGTTTCACACGGCATGAACGGCGGCAAAAATTCACGCGGCGGCTTTGTGTCCTTGGGCTGACTCTGGCGAACTGCGTATAATCTTCGGTTTATTTCATTTCCAGTCTCACGCCCACCATGCAGGAAAAATACCAGCCCCAGGAAATCGAACTTGCCGCCCAATTACATTGGGAAAAGACCGGCGCGGCCCGCGCGGTCGAGGATTCGGGCAAGCCCAAATATTATTGTCTGTCGATGTTTCCGTATCCGTCGGGCAAACTGCACATGGGGCATGTGCGCAATTACACGATCGGGGACGTGCTCTCCCGCTTCCACAAGATGCGCGGCTTCAACGTGATGCAGCCGATGGGCTGGGACGCTTTCGGGATGCCGGCCGAGAACGCGGCGATCCAGAATAATGTGCCGCCGGCGCAATGGACGTATTCAAACATCGAGTACATGAAGGGACAGCTCGATCGCCTGGGTTTCGCGCTGGATTGGGCGCGCGAGCTGGCGACGTGCCGGCCCGATTATTACCGCTGGGAGCAGTGGCTGTTTACCCGTCTGTTCGAGAAAGGGCTGGTGTATAAGCGTTACGGGACGGTGAATTGGGACCCGGTCGATCAGACGGTGCTGGCCAACGAGCAGGTGATCGACGGCTGCGGCTGGCGTTCCGGCGCGCCGGTCGAGAAGCGCGAAATCCCGATGTATTACATGAAGATCACTGCGTATGCCGAGGAGTTGCTGGCCGACCTCGACCGGCTGCCGGGCTGGCCGGAGCAGGTCAAGCTGATGCAGAAGAACTGGATCGGCAAGAGCGAGGGACTGCGCTTCGCTTTCCCGTATGAACTCGACGGCCAGGCGGAGAAGCTGTGGGTATTCACCACCCGCGCCGACACGATCATGGGGGTGACGTTCGTCGCGGTCGCCGCCGAGCATCCGCTGGCGACCCGCGCGGCCAGGGACAACCCCGAACTCGCCGCGTTCATCGAGGAGTGCAAGCAGGGCGGCGTCGCCGAGGCGGATCTGGCGACGATGGAGAAGAAAGGTCTACCGACCGGGATTTTCGTGACGCATCCGCTGACCGGCGAGCAGGTCGAGGTGTGGGTCGGCAATTACGTTTTGATGGGCTATGGCGACGGGGCGGTGATGGCCGTGCCGGCCCACGACGAGCGCGATTTCGCGTTCGCCAAAAAATACGGCATTGCGATCGTGCAGTCGGTCGGCGTCAGGATCGACGGACAGGAACGAGTTTTTTCGACCGACGCCTGGCAGGAGTGGTACGCGAGTAAGGACGGTTACTGCGTCGATTCGGGCAAATACACGGGGCTCGCGTACAAGCCGGCGGTCGATGCCATCGCCACCGATCTCGCCGCGCTGGGGCTGGGTGAGAAGAAGGTGCAGTTCCGGCTGCGCGACTGGGGCATCTCCCGGCAGCGTTATTGGGGCTGCCCGATCCCGATCATCCACTGTGAGTCTTGCGGCGACGTGCCGGTGCCCGACGCTCAGTTGCCGGTCGTGTTGCCCGAAAATGTGACCGTCACCGGCGCGGGGTCGCCGCTGGCCAAAATGCCGGAGTTTTACGCAACCGTCTGCCCGAAGTGCGGCAAACCGGCGCGGCGCGAGACCGATACGATGGATACCTTCGTCGAGTCGTCGTGGTATTTCCTGCGCTATTGCTGCCCGGACAACGCTAGCGCAATGGTCGACGAGCGCGTGATGTACTGGTGCAAGGGCGGTATCGACCAGTACATCGGCGGCATCGAGCACGCCATCCTGCACCTTTTGTATTCGCGCTTCTGGACCAAGTTGATGCGCGACGAGGGGCTGTTCGGCGCCAAGGGTGAAAAATACGAACTCGACGAGCCGTTCGCCAATCTGCTGACCCAGGGCATGGTCGTCGCGCCGACCTTCTACCGCGAGGACGCCGATGGCAAGAAGAACTGGATCAATCCGGCCGAGGTCGAGCTTTGCAGCGACGAGCGTGGCCGTCCGCTGACCGCGACGCTGCGCGCCGACGGGCAGGCCGTGTCGATCGGCGGCATCGAAAAAATGTCGAAATCGAAGAACAACGGCGTCGACCCGCAAGCCTTGATCGACCAGTACGGAGCCGATACGGCGCGCCTGTTCATCATGTTCGCCTCGCCGCCCGACCAGTCGCTGGAATGGTCGGACGCCGGCGTCGAGGGAGCTTTCCGTTTCCTCAAGCGTTTGTGGCGGATCGTTTTCGAACACGTGTCGGCGGGCGTCGTACCGGCGTTTGCCAGCGGCGAATTGTCCGCCGCGCTGAAGACGCTGCGGCGTCAGTTGCACCAGACGATCGGCAAGGTCGCCGACGATTACGGACGCCGCCAGCAGTTCAATACGGCCATCGCCGCGGTGATGGAATTGCTCAACGCTTACACCCGGCTGAACGACGATTCGGCGCTGGCCCGCGCTGTCCGGCAGGAAACGCTGGAAGCGGTCGCGCTGATGCTGTTTCCAATCGTGCCGCATATCGGCGAGGCGCTTTACGCCGAATTGTGTCCAGGCCGGACGGCGGGCGGGCAGTCGTTCCCGCAAGTCGACGCCGACGCGCTGGTACAGGACGAGGTCGAATTGGTGTTGCAGGTCAACGGCAAGCTGCGCGGCAGTCTGCGCGTGCCGACCGGGGCCGACAAGGCGGCGATCGAGGCGGCGGCGGTGGGCAGCGACGCCGCGCGGCGGCACCTTCAAGGCCAGACGCCCCAAAAAGTGATCGTCGTGCCGGGGCGCTTGGTCAACATTGTGATTTGAACATGATTCGCGGAGGAAAACGCATGATTCGGATGGCTTGCGGCGCGCTCTGTATCTTCGCCCTGTGGGCGCTGCCGGGGTGCGGGTTCCAGCTGCGCGGCGCGTATTCGCTGCCTTACGAGAGCATTTTCGTAGCGACCGGCGACAGTGTGATCGGCGTCGGACTGAAGCGGCAAATCCGGGCGTCGGGCGGGACGCGCGTCGCCGACGACGCGAAAGAAGCGGAAGCCGTTTTCCTGCCGACGGGCGAATGGCGCGATACCATTATCGTTTCCCTTTCCGGCGCCGGGCGCGTGCGCGAAAAGCGTCTGCGCTTCCGTTACGCTTACCGCGTCGTCGACGCCAAGGGGCGCGATTTCGTACCGCAATCGTATGTCGAGTTGACCCGCGATGTGAGCTACGCCGATTCGGACACGCTGGCCAAGACGCAGGAAGAGGAATTGCTGTGGCGCGACATGGAAGGCGATCTCGTGCAGCAGTTGATGCGCCGTCTGGTGATGGGCAAGCCGAAACCACCGCCGGAAGCGGAATAAAACCATGCAGATCAGGGGAGAGCAGCTCGACGCGCATCTGAAAAAGGAGTTGCGTCCCATTTACACCGTTTATGGCGACGATCCGCTGCTGGTTATCGAGGCCGCCGACGCGATTCGCGCGGCGGCGCGGCGGCAGGGTTTCACCGAACGCGACGTGCTGACGGCGATTGCCGGTTTCAACTGGAACGAACTTGGCGGCGCGGCGTGCAACATGTCGCTGTTCGGTGGGCGCAAGCTGCTCGATTTGCGTATTCCAACCGGCAAGCCAGGCCGCGAGGGCGGCGCGGCGATCCAGGCGTATTGCGCGCGGCCATCGCCCGACGCGTTGCTGCTGGTGACGCTTCCCGGACTCGACTGGAGCGAGGAAAAAGCCGTCTGGCTCAAGGCGCTCACCGAAGCCGGCGTAACGGTCAAGCCGGTGCCGCCGAATCTCGACGAACTGCCGGCGTGGATTACCGGGCGTCTGCAACGCCAGCAGCAAAGCGCTGACCGCGACAGTCTGCGCTTCATCGCCGAACGTGTCGAAGGCAACCTGCTCGCCGCGCATCAGGAAATTCTCAAGTTGGGTCTCCTGTATCCGCAAGGCGAACTGTCGTTCGAGCAAATCCGCGACGCGGTGCTGAACGTCGCGCGCTACGACCTGGACGGTCTGCGCGAATCCCTGCTGACCGGCGATCCGGCGCGTTTGGCGCGGACGCTGGACGGCTTGCGCCAGGAAGGCGAAGCGCCGCCGCTGGTGTTGTGGGCAATGACCGAAGAAGCGCGCGCGCTGGCGCAAGTCAAAGCCGGCCTGACCGAGGGGCGTCATCTGGAGCAGCTAATGAAAGACGCGCGGGTCTGGGGCGCGCGGCAAGTGCCGTTCAGAAAAGCCGTACAGCGAATCGGCGCGGAACAGGCCAGAACGGCTCTGCAGCTCGCGGCGCGCATCGACCGGATGATCAAGGGGATCGGCGCGGGAGACGTGTGGGACGAGTTTCTGCGGCTTGGTCTGGCGTTGTCGGGACAACCGGTTTTTTACGGCAAGGAATGAGACGGGGAAACGCGGCGGATGTCCCTGTGCCGGGCAGCGGGACGATGGCGTTGGGCTGGCCGTTTCCCGGCGTGGCGCTCGCGCCATTTTTCGAGATCGACGCTCGGCGCTGAAAAGGAGATGTGATAGTCAAAAAAATCGGTGGAATTTGCGAAACCCATCCCGCGTTCTCCCGCAAGGGGGAATGTCATTCATTGGACGGTTTTGGAAGCACGGAATAAATATAGCAGTTTGACAAACCATGTAAATATCCATTGGCTTTGCCGTAAATATTACATTCATGGATTGTTATAAATGTTAAATTAAAGACCAATGGCGTTGCCATGGGCTATTATGAAACGCACCTTTGGCGCGTTATAGTTGTCGGGTTAATAGTTTTACGATGAATACCTCGTTTATTATTTTTATCAGTCCAGCGCGAAGAAACAGGATGGGCCAACGGCCCATGTCATAATAGCCCATGGCAACGCCATGGGAATATAATCAAACCAATTTTGCGGGCTGAAGGCTCGCGTCATAATAGCCCATGGCAACGTCATGGTGATATAATCAAACCAATTTGCGGGCTGAAGGCTCGCGTCAACATCGTTCCCGCCATGCCACAATCCTTGTCCCGCGTTATTGTTCATCTGGTTTTCAGTACCAGGAATCGCCAGCCTCTGCTTGTTCCGGGCATACGCCTGTCGGTTCGTGCCTACCTCGCAACGGTTCCGCGTGATCACGATTGCGTTGCCTATCGGGTGGGCGGGATTGAAGACCATGTACATCTGGCCTTTGCTCTTCCACGGAAAAACACAATCCCGGCGCTGGTCGAAACGATCGATGCAGCCTCCTCGAAATGGATAAAACAACGATTTCCAGCGATTGAAAATTTTGTATGGCAACATGGTCATGGCGCGTTTTCCATCGGAGCATCGGAACTGGAAAAACTGGTTCGTCATATTGACAGGAAGAGCATCATCGCAAGAAAACATTTCAGGAAGAATATCGGATTTTTTGGGTAAGGAACCGTTAAATAACAACTTAAACATTTATTGATTTTATGGCATACTGTGTCCATCAACTTATATGAGGAGGTGGAGCAATATGGAACAACGTATCAAAATGATGTTACCACAACTCAACGAACGTCAAAGGCGCCTGTTTCT
>JAITNL010000052.1 GCA_031290495.1 Accumulibacter sp. | reverse complement strand
CCATTTTTTACCGCTTGTTCCGATCCACATTTCTTGCATTTCGGCATCGCTTCTTCCTCTTTACCATGCATAAAAGTGAGATTTTATCATCTCGCTATATATTTGGCAACACTCTCATTGATTTTTGCCTTGCGAGCGGGTTTCAACCCCCGCCGATGGATGGCTTGGGCAAAGTCGTCTTCCGTCCAGACCGTGGCCTCGTCAGGATCGTTCGAGGCCAGCGAGGTAGTATTTTCGTTCATGGCGTTCTGCCTTTCGCATGGAAATGACGCTGATGATATCGACGTTCCCGGTGTGCGCGATGAACACCACTTCGCCCCACAACAGTCCCGCCGTGGAAAACATAGTCGAAGCGATTATCGGTGCGGGTGAAGGTGTCTCCGGCAAACACGATCTCGGCATCGGCCAAGTCAAACTCATGCTTTTTCAGATTGAGCCGCCGCTTTTCAGGGGCGAAGATGAAGTTCGCGAACCGGATAGTATAGATAATTATCTCTATTTTCAAGCGTTGGACGACAAGCCTGTTACGAGTTTTCAATCTGTCCGGTTTTATGGTTTTTGAATGGTGATAGTCAAAATAATGGTAGAAAACCGTGGATAAGCCAGATTGCGCCGCCGCGCGGCTTGTCCAAACGCGCGCTTACCCTCAATTTCCCGCGGCAGCTTTCCCATCCTCCTTGCGGCAACCTTCCCTTCTCCCCTTGCGGGAGAAGGTGTCCCGACAGGGGCGGATGATGGGTTGCCACGTAAAGGAGACGGAGCATCTGCTCCGCCTTTCCGTGCTTCCAAAACCGTCCGATGAATGATCGCCTTCCATCCCCCTTGCGGGAGAGTGCGGGATGGGTTTCGTAAATTCAACCGATTTTTTGACTATCACCTTGATTTTTGGGGACATGGCGCGGCGGCGAAAACACTCCAGCCGCTGACAGGGAGACGCCGTTGAGCGCGCGTTTTCTGTTGCGCGGAAGGTGACTTTTCATGGAAAAACGTCGTGATTCCAACTCCCGGACAGCTGGAAAAGCTCAGGCTTTCCAGCTGTCCGGTTTCCAGGATTATTGCTTTATAAATGACTTCTGTATATCTTCGCGGGCTTTTGGTGAGCAGCGAAGGGTTGTAGACCATGCGTTCAACGAAGGATCAAACCTCGTCCCAGGCAATGAAACAGGCGGCAGCCCGCGCCGCGCTGCATTATGTTGTCGAAGGACGCATCGTCGGCGTCGGAACCGGTTCGACGGCCAGCCTGTTCATCGACGAACTCGCCGGAGTGAAGAACCGCGTCGCCGGCGCCGTCGCCAGTTCCGAAGACACGAAAAAGCGCCTTGAAGGCCACGGCATCGAGGTTTTCGATCTCAACGAAATCACTGACTTGCCGGTCTATATCGACGGCGCCGACGAAATTACTCCCGCCATGCACATGATCAAGGGCGGCGGCGGCGCGCTGACACGCGAGAAAATCGTCTCCGCGGTCGCCGGCAAGTTCGTCTGCATCGTCGACGGAACGAAACTCGTCGACACTCTCGGCCACTTTGCGCTGCCCGTCGAAGTCATTCCGATGGCCAGCACCTACGTCGCGCGCGAGATCGCCAAACTCGGCGGCGTCGCTGTCGCGCGCGCGGGATTCGTTACCGACAACGGCAATTTGATCCTCGACGTCAATGGATTGCGGATTCTCGATCCGGTCGATCTCGAAACGCGGCTCAACCAGATCGCCGGCGTGGTCACCAACGGTCTGTTCGCCAGACGGCCCGCCGACGTGTGCCTGATCGGCACGCCGGACGGCGTCAGAACGATGACCGCCGCGCTGTAACCGGCAAAATTCCGCCAATAAAAAACCCTCCCCTGGTCAGAGGAGGGTTCGGTGTACCTGACGGAGTTCAAGCCACCGGATTCGTGGCAGACGCCTTGTTCACATGCGCCCAGAAGAACCACACGAAACTGAGCGCAGCGACGACGACGCCAACCGCGATCCCGACGGTGTACGGCAGCCCGAAACCGATTCCCGCGATGCAGATGTAACTGACCACGACGCAGGTCATGAAGACGGCGGGAATCAAGGCCGGCCAGTAGTTTTTGTTGTGCAGCACCAGGTAGGCCGCGCCCGCCCACAGGGCGAAGGTGGCGAGGGTCTGGTTGGCCCAGCCGAAGTAGCGCCAGATGATGCCGAAGTCGACGAAGCACAGCACCACGCCGATGGCGAAGAGCGGTATGGCGATCAACAGGCGGTTGCGCATCGGCTTCTGCTCGATCTTGAACCAGTCCGCGAGGGTCAGCCGCGCGCTGCGGAACGCCGTGTCGCCGCTGGTGATCGGGCAGGCCACGACGCCCAGGATCGCCAGGATGCCGCCGAACGAGCCCATCAGCCCAAGCGAAACCTTATTGACCACCACCGGTCCAGGACCAGCCGCCGCCAGACCTTCCTGACCGCCAAAGTGCGCCATCGCCGCCGCAGCCCAGATCAAGGCAACGAACCCTTCGAGAATCATCGCGCCGTAGAACACCTTGCGCCCGTCGATTTCACTCTTTACGCAACGCGCCATCATCGGCGATTGCGTGGCGTGAAAACCGCTGATCGCGCCGCAGGCGATGGTGATGAACAGCGCCGGGAAGATCATTTCGGATTTCGGGTGCAGGTTGGCGAAGGTAAATTCCGGCACGTTGCCGATCTCGCCGCTGGTAAACAGCGTGATGAAGATGCCCACGCCCATGATCAGCAGCGCCGCGCCGAAGACTGGGTAGATGCGCCCGATGATCTTGTCGATCGGCAACAGCGTCGCCAGGACGTAATAGGCGATGATCACCGCCAGCAGGATGAAATAGATGGTCGATTTGTTGGCGGTCGGATCAATCAACTTTTCCAGGATGAGCGCGGGCGAGGTGACGAAGACGACGCCGACCAGGATCAGCACCAGCACCGAGAAAAAGCGGATGAAATAGAGCGCTCCCGGGCCGAGATACTTGCCGACGATCTCCGAGAGGCTGGCGCCGTTGTTGCGCAGCGAAATCATCCCCGAGAGATAGTCGTGCGTCGCGCCGGCAAAGATACTGCCGAGCACGATCCAGACAAACGCCCACGGTCCCCACATGGCCCCCGCGATTGCGCCAAAGATCGGACCGACGCCGGCGATGTTGAGAAACTGGATCAACATCGCTTTCTTCCAGCCCATTTGCACGTAATCTACGCCATCATACTTGGCGACCGCCGGCGTCGAACGGGCGGGTTCGATACCAAAAATCTTCTCCACGAATTTGCCGTAGAGGAGATAACCGAGAACGAGCGCTGCAACACCAATGATGAAAGAAATCATTTTGTCCCCCTTGATTTGTCAATTGTCGAATGTAATGGTGCAACTGTTGTACAGCGAACAAAGTATAAAACTTCTTCGGTGGGTTTCCACATTTACAGAAGATCGTATCGGGGAGATTTTTTTGACCGCGGCGCTTGCGCCCGGCGCGGCGCACACGAGCACGCAACGGCCTTACTTGGGTGAGCGGAAGAAACGCTGCCGTCAGAGACGGCTCGCTTCAAGGCGTTGAGCGGTCAGGTGTGGTTTTCAGGACGATTCACGTGCGCCCAGAAGAACCATGCGAAACCCAACACGGCGGCGATGAAGCCCAGCGCGATTCCGATGGAGTACGGCAGCCCGAAACCGATGCCCACGATACAGATGAAGCTGACCACCACGGAGGTCATGAACACGGCTGGAATCAGCGCGATCCAGTAGTTTCGGCCATACTTGGCCAGGTAGGCCGCGCCGGCCCACAGCGCGAACGTGGCGAGCGTCTGGTTGGCCCAGGCGAAATAACGCCAGAGAATGTCGAAATCCATGAAGCACAGCGCGACGCCGACGGCGAAAAGCGGCACGGCGATCAGCAGACGGTTGCGGAACGGCTTTTGATCGAACCTGAGCATATCGGCGATCATCAGGCGCGCGCTGCGGAACGCCGTATCGCCGCTGGTGATCGGACAGGCCACGACGCCAAGCACCGCCAGCGCGCCGCCAATCGCCCCCATCAGTCCCAGCGCAACCTTGTTGACCACCACCGGCGCCGCGCCCGCCGCCGCCAGACCTTCCTGGCCGCCGAAATGCGCCATCGCCGCCGCCGCCCAGATCATCGCGACCAAGCCTTCGAGGATCATCGCGCCGTAGAACACCTTGCGCCCCTCACCCTCGTTCTTGAGGCAGCGCGCCATCATCGGCGACTGGGTGGCGTGGAAACCGCTGATCGCGCCGCAGGCGATGGTGATGAACAGCGCCGGAAAAAGCATCGCGCCTTTCGGGTGCAGGTTGGTGAAGTCAAATTCCGGCACATTCCTGATTTCACCGCTGGTAAACAGCGTGACGAAAATGCCCGCGCCCATGATCAGCAGCGCCGCGCCGAAAATCGGATAGACGCGCCCGATGAATTTGTCGATCGGCAGCATCGTCGCGAGGATGTAGTAGGTGACGATCGTCGCGAGCAGACAATAATAAATCGCCTTGTTGCCCGGATCGATCAGGTTCTCCAGAATCAACGCGGGCGAAGTGATGAAGACGGCGCCGATAAGCACCAGCAGCAGCAGTGAAAGCGTGCGGATGAAGTAGAGCGCGCCCGGGCCGAGATACTTGCCGATGATCTCCGGGATACTGGCGCCGTTGTTGCGCAGCGAAAGCATCCCCGAAAGGTAGTCGTGCGTCGCGCCGGCGAAAACGCAGCCGAGCACGATCCAGATGAAAGCCCAAGGCCCCCACAACGCGCCGGCAATCGCGCCGAAGATCGGGCCTGTTCCGGTGATGTTGAGAAACTGGATCAACAGCGCTTTTTTCCAGTCCAGCGCGACGTAATCGACGCCGTCATAGCTGCCGCCAACCACCGGCGTCGGGCGAGCGGGGTCAGTGCCAAAAACCTTCTCCACGAATTTGCCATAAAGGAGATAACCAAGAACGAGTACGGTAACGCCGACGATGAAAGAAATCATTCGTTCTCCCTTGACTGATTTGATAATTGTCGATCGCGATTGTGCAACGGTTGCAAGGGGCGCAGTATAAGCCGATTGGACACGCCCGTGAGCGCCGCCTCTGGGCGGTCGCGTTTGTTCGGGGCAGCGCTTGACCGGAACGCGGCATGGGCAGGGGCAGACGAACCACGACGCGCCGCTCGTGTGCGCCGATATTTCGTGGGACGGCGGTCTCTGGTTCTGTCCTGTTCCGGCGCGGAACCGGGCGATTCCCCGGAATAACCATCAGGGCCGGAGCGTCAAATTCCGCCTGTCTTCAGGGCGCCAGCCTGATATTCCTGATACTCCGGATGGCGGGCGGCGGTTTTGAGTTTTCGGGGCATGCCGATAAAACCGGGCGCGCGCAAAAGCGGAAAAACCTGAAAATTCAAAAAAGCTATGAAAAAACGAAGACTTGGATATAATGCGCAGGTTCTTCTCGTCCGCAAGTTCTCCTCCTCCCCTTCTACATTTTTAGGAAAAACATCATGAAATCGCATTTTGGGCTTGACTTTTCCGAAACACCCAGCATAATTTTTGCAAGCAAGCAAGCAAGCAAGCAAGCAAGCAAGCAAGCAAGCAAGCAAGCATAAGCTAAAGCCAGAACTTCCCGAATTTTCCTCCCGCCGGTCCGCCGGTCGTTTTCCCCTCCTTTCTTTTCCTCTGGCGGCTGCCGCCCTGGCCATTAGCCTGTGGTTCGCGCCTCCATTCACGGCATCGGCAATCGCGGCTGACGAGTTTCCAGCTGGTCCGAACGCCACTGGCGGTTATGACACAATCATTAATGACGCTCACGAATACGAAGAGGTTTTCGGCAACAACAACCGCTCTGACGCGACTGTGTTGAGCGGTGCCAACGGCAACAATATTACGATTAACGCAAACACTGAAAGTGTTTACAGTGTTTACGGCGCGGATATCCAAACCACCGATAACATTACGGCGAACAACAACACCGTGACCATCAACAGCGGAACGGTGAAAAATGATGTTTTCGGCGGGCGTGCCAAGCACGAGAACAATGAGCCTGGCACGGTCACTGCCACCGGCAACATGGTCAACCTCAACGGCGGCAGTGTGGCCACCGTAATCGGCGGGGTGGCCTACAACGAGAACAACGACTCATCTGCCGCCACTGCCACCGCCATCGGCAATACGGTCAACCTCAACGGCAGTGCGGTCGAGACAATTATTGGCGGTGCGGCCACCAGCCCCAAGGCCAACACTATCGCCACCGCCAATACGGTTAACCTCTTCAGCGACAACAACCGGGATGTTTTCGGTGGGATGGCCTACAGCAGTTCCGGCACCGCCACCGCCACCGACAACAAGGTCAACATCATCAGCGGCAGTGTGATCGGGGCTGTTAACGGCGGGTTTGCCGACAGCGATTCAGGTGCCGTTACAGCCACTGGCAATATCGTCGACTTCAGTAGCAGCGGCAGTGTGGGCAATGAGATTTTCGGCGGATTGGCCCAAACCGTCACTGGCATCGCCACCGCCAACAACAACACCGTGACCCTCCGCAGCGGCGGCGTGGAAAATGAGGTTTTGGGAGGGCGTGCCGAAACAGCCGGTTCCGGTTCCGGCACCGCTACCGCCATCGGCAACACGGTCAACATCAGCGGTGGCTATGTGGGCAGTGGTGTTTACGGCGGGTATGTCTCGAGCGGCACCGGCGGCACTGCTGCCACCGCTGCCGGCAACACGGTCAACCTCAGCGGCGGTCGTGTGTCCGGTATGGTTTATGGCGGGCTGGCCAATGTCGACGAATTTACCGACAACACCCTGAACCTGAGAGCCGCCGGGCTGACGGCCGACATGATGATGCCCGGTTTTCAGTACCTCAACTTCTACCTGCCCGAGACCTTTCGCGCGGGCGACACGATGCTCAACGTCA
>JAITNL010000233.1 GCA_031290495.1 Accumulibacter sp. | reverse complement strand
GCGGCGTCGGAGAGCACCGGCAGACTGATGTCGTCGGAATAGGCGAAGGCGGTTTTCTCGCCGCTCACGGCGCGCACGCCGACGCCCTCGTCGATATTGAAGCTGCCCGACTTGACGATGCCCTCTTCCAGGCTCCAGCCCTCGCTCCGGCTGTACTGGAAATACAGGTCGGCGTAATCGACCTCGTGCGCGGCGATGTGGCCAAGTACCTGGGTCAGCTTCTCGACATCGAGGCCATAAGGCGTCAGCAGGGTTGTTTGGGCTTGCGTGAGCAGGGATTGCGCATTAGTCATATATTTTTCCATGAATCAAAAACCGGGCTTGGGTTCGCGCTTACAGAAACAAGCGTTTTTACAGTTCTCGTTCCCGGCTGTTGGCAAGCGCTTTCTCGATTTTCTTGTCGGTCTTGTATTGACTCAAGGCATAGACGGCCCAGATAGTCGCCGGCAACCAGCAAATCAAGGTGATCTGGAGAATCAGGCAGATCACCCCGGCAATCGGCCTGCCAATGGTGAAGAAAGTCAGCCACGGCAGAATGAAAGCAATCAGCAAGCGCATTTAATCCCCTTTCGTTGGTTTTCCAGGCCAGGAGTTTTGGCCTGACACTCGGTATACAGCTTACTCGCGTTGAACGTGTTGGCCTTGCGGGCGTTTATCCAAATCATCGGCTGCTGTGGCGGCCAAAGCTTCGGCAAACCGGACGCCATTTTAAGTCAAGCCCTGGCGCCTGGCGTCGGCCACCTGGCTTTTGGGCAGAGATTTTTCCTTGGCGTTATCGGCATTGAAAAAACATTACAACACCCGATGCGACAGCGCGGGCAGGCTGGCGCGGACTTCGGCGATGCGCGCGTGATCGAGTTCGCCGATGACGATGCCCTCGCCCTTGTCGCGCCGGGCGAGCACTTCGCCCCACGGATCGATCAACATGCTGTTACCGTGCGTCTCGCGCCGGTTTTCGTGTTTTCCCCCTTGCGCGGCAGCCAGCACATAACACTGATTTTCGATGGCGCGGGCGCGCAGCAGGATTTCCCAGTGCGCGCGCCCCGTCACTTCGGTGAAGGCCGCCGGCAACACCAGCAGATCGATTTTGCCAAGCGCGCGAAAAAGCTCCGGAAAACGCAGGTCGTAACAGATCGCCAGTCCGATCCGCCCGAACGGCGCTTGAAACGTCACCGGCTGGTGTCCCGGCTCGATCGTCGCGCCTTCGTCGTAATGTTCCTCGCTGTTCAGGAAGCCGAACAGGTGAATCTTGTCGTAACGCGCCACGCGCTCGCCGCTTGGGTCGAACACCAGACAGGAGTTCAATATTTTATCGGGCACGCTGGCGGTCAGCGGCAGCGAACCGCCAACCAGCCAGATGCCGTGCCGACTGGCCGTCTCAGCGAGAAATGTCTGGATCGGGCCGTGCCCGTCCAGCTCGCTGGCCGCGGTCTTGTCGGCGTCGCGCAGACTCATGATCGGAAAATACTCAGGCAGCGCGACTATCTCGGCGCCGCGCTGAACGGCCTCGGCGATCAACGCGCCAGCGGTACGCAGATTTTCCTCGACGCGCGGGGTCGAGATCATCTGGATCGCCGCGACGCGGGCATTTTTCGGATTTATCGTCGATTCTTCACTGACCGGATTCATGAAATAGCTCCTGATGAATTATGGGGTTTCCGTCGGCAGCGTTTCGCCAGGAAGCGGCGCGCCCAGCTTTTCTACCTTTGGATCGTCCCAACCGCCGGTAATTAGATAGTTGTAACCGAATACCGTTCCCAGCGGATTGCGCAATACCTTGTTGGCCACCCAGGTTACCGCGCCCGCCAGCGGATTGACGAACGCCACGCCCAGCGCGGCGGTGTCGCCGACTTCCGGCTGCACGGTCACGTTGAGGCGCTGCGTTTCGCGCGCCAGATCGACCTCGCCGCGCATCGACACACGCGCCGCCGGGCTGTCGATGCGCAGTTGTTCGGTACGCATGATGCCTTCCAGCACGGTCATTTTTCCGGCGATGACGTCGAAGGCCAAACCTGCGCTGAAGACATCCCTGAAATCGAGTGAAATCCGGCGCGGCAGGTTTTGCAGACTGATCAGGCCGAGCAGCTTGCCAGCCGCGCCCGGATCGAGCTTGAGAAACTGTCCCTTGGCCGCCGCGAGTTTCAGATCGCCGCGCATCGACGCATAATCGACCTCGGTCGGCGCGCCGTTCCAGCCCAGATTTCCGTCCAGCCGCGCCGTCCCGGCGCGCACGGTTCCCGGATACCCCATACGCGCAAGCAGACGGCCAACGTTGTCGCTTTCCAGTTTGAAACTCAATTGCGTCCGCCCGGCGCTGCCTTCCTGCTGCCAGGTTCCTTTCCCGATCAAGACGCCGTGCGGATTCGACGCCTCGATATGATCGAGGTTCCAGCCCGCTCCGTCGTTACTCGCGCGCACTTCGAGACGCCCGAAATTGAACTGCCGCACGATAAATTCATCGGCCACGATATCGAGCGCCGGCAGCCGTTCGGTCGTCCAGCCGGCGTCCGTTGCGGATGGCGGCGGCAGGCGCTCGACGATCAGGCGTGCCAGTCGCGCGACAAGCTGCCCGCCGCCATCGCCGTTCCACGTAATGTCGCCCTTCATCTGCCGCGAATCGACGTGTATTTTCCACTGCTTTGGCGCCAGCGTGGCCGACAGATCGACATCGCTCCACGCGGTGCCATACACCGACAACTCGTCAGCCCGCAGGTTGACCGCATCGGGCAGCCACGCCGACGCGGCGGCCTCTGGCACGTCGGCGGGCGTCGCGGCGAACAGTTTTTGCCAGGCATCGAGATCGAGATAGCGCGCCGAGATACCGAGCGTCAGCCCTTTTTCGGGCAGCCACAACGGGCGGCCAATGGCAATCGCGCCGCGTTCCGGCGTGAAACCGCCGGCGCTTTTCCGGCGGACGAGCCGCGCCGACAGAATCGTTCCAAGCGCCGCGTCGATCAGCTCGCGCTCGACCGTCTCCGTCGCGCGATTCGCGTTATTCGCGTCCAGCGGTCTTTTTTCAAAGCGCAGCGCCAGCGCGTCGCCAGCGGCCTTGGCCAGCGGTTCGGGCAGCGTCGAGGTCAGCCCGACCAGGTTCGATTCAACCACCAGGTCGGTATGGCGTCCGCCGATCCGGATTTCCCCGTGATACGGCACCGTTCCCGACAGACTGTTCAACAGCGGATGCGCGGATTGCCGGCGCAGCTGGCCGATGTCCGCCGTACCGTCGGCTGCGATCGACAGACGACCGTCCCGCGCGTCGCCCTTGATCTTCAGCGTCCCGCCGAACAGCGAGGCGTCGATTTCCGGGATGGAAAGGTCGCTGCCGGAAAAACGCAGACTGCCATTGACCTGACGCAGCGGCGGCAAGGCGGCGTCGACCGTCACCGCATTGCCGATGAAACGATAGACGCCCGCGATACGCGATTCCTTGAGTTTGCGCTCGTCGAGCGGAATCGTCAGGTCGATGTTCAGCTGGCCGTTGCCGGCGGCGCTCATGTTTTTGGTGAAGTGGTCGATCTGTTCGCTCACCGGACTGCGGTCGATGAATTTCAGAAATTCGGCGCTCGGCCCGTCGGCCTGTCCCTTGACGAAAAGCGTTGAAACCGGCGCGTCGAAGTCGGGGATTCGCACCCACGTGTCGGTCAGCCGGGCGCCGAGAATCCGGCCTTGCCGAGCCTCGATGCTCATCCCGTTGCCTTCAAAGCGCAGATCGCCATGAATGTCGTCGATGCGCGGCCAGCCCGCGCCGTAGTCGAGCACGACGTCGCGCGCCTTGACCGTCACCAGAAATTGTCCGAGACGCTGGTCCAGGAAGGGAAAATCCTTCAGGTTGCCGTTCAGCGTCAGCCGCGCCTCGGTGGCTTGGCCGGCCAGCAGCGAATCGCGCAGCCAGCGGCGCGCGCCCTGGCCCACGACGTGCGGCATATAGCGCCACACGGCGCGCGCGTCGGCGCGCGTCAACGCGGCGGTCAGCTCGATCGTTCCCGGCCCGTCGGCCGCCGTGCGATAGCTTCCGCGCGCCGAACCGGCGGCTTCGGGTCCGGCAAAATCGACGCGCGTCAGCTCGACTTCCAGACCGTCGCGCTCGATCTTCCAGCTCGCCTGGAGATTCAGCGAATCGAGCTGGATCAGCGGTTCCGGGAAAACCATTGGCAAGTCAATCGACGATGTTGCCGAATGCAGAACCACCTTGCCGCCCGTTTCGCTTGCTTCCAAGGTTCCCGTGATGCCCGAAAAACCAGGGAAATTCCCCGTGGCGCGCGCGCCCATGCCGCGCAGGTCGGCTTTCAGCGCGTAGGTCAGCGTTTTTTCGGCGTCGCCCGACCAGCGCGCGCTCAAGGCGCTGACCTGACCGCTCGGCGCGCAGTCCGCCAGCGTTTGCCGCAGACTGGAGTCGAACGGCAGATACGCGGCCAGGCGGGACAGCGCGTCAAGATCCGCGCGGCTGACTTCGGCGCTGCCGACAGCCGCGCCGGACGTGGACTTACGGTCTTTTTGCCAGGCAAACCCGAAATCGACCGGTTCGACGCGGATCGGCCGCGCGCCGCCCGCCGGTTTCCCTTCACGCGCCGCCGCCCGCGACAGTAACTCGAAGTTTTGCCCTTTCACGCTCAGACCGCCCGCCGAAAAGCTCGCCCGCAAACGCCCGGACACGCTTTCAATATCCAGCGCGGGCAAATCCTCGGCAAGCCTGAGATCGACATCCCGCAGCGACACGTCCGCCGTCGCCTCGCGCAGACCACCGCCGGCAAAAGTCAGCCAGGCGCGCGCCGCGCCGCGCCCGCGCGACAGCGTGGCCGGATAGTCCACCCAATGCTCCCATACCGCCAGATCGGCCTCGCCAATTTCGGCGAACAGCTGTCCGCGCCAAGCGTCGGGCGCGCCGAAATCAGCGCCGATGAAATCGCCGCGCGCGTCGACGCGCGAAGCGAACTCCCTGGGAGACCGCGCCGTCAGACCGAAACGATGCCGCTGTCCATGATTGTCGAGGGCGATATTCACGTCTTCCATGACCAGCTCCGGCGCGTTCCGCAGATCGTCCTTCCAGATCAGCGTCGCGCCGTCGACACGGATGCGGCGCTGTTCGAGCAGCCACGCCGCGATACCGCCGCCGTTCCCGTTTCCGCCGCCTTCCCGGACGAGCGGGATGCCGGCGATGAACAATCCGCCGTCGCCGTCGCGCCGTATGTGCAGCGTCGGTTCGCCTATGCGCAGCAGGCGCAGACGCAAACGCATTTCCGCCACCGACCACCATGACAGCACCGTCTCGACGCGCGAGAAAGCCAGCGCCGGACGCCCCTCGGCATCGGCCACGCTGACATCGTACAAAGCCAGATTGGGATGTATCCCGTCCCAGCTTGCCTCGACGCGGCCAATACTCACGGCCCGCCCAAGACCGTCGCTGACCATCCGCTCGATGCCGGGACGATAACTTTCGATATGCGGCAGGATCGCGTAGCGCAAGGATAAAACCAGCACGATGAACAGAAAATAGACCGCCCAGAAACCCCACACGAGCGCGCGCGCCACCCGCCGCGCCGCAGGATGGGCGATGAACGGCGACAGAAAACCCACGCGGCGATTGAGTGGCTTGAGTGGCGCAAGAAAACCATCTCCGGGCGTCATGATGCCGCCCCCGGAAAACCTTGCCTGAATTCTTTAGCTGTCACTTGGAATGCTCGCTCGCCCGCAATCCGAAAAAATGACGATTGTAACGGCTTTGACCGTAACCGGCACGTTGCGCCCTCGCCGCGTCCGGGGCTGGAGCGTTTGACCGGAGAATGGACCGCACCGAACCGGTGCGCCGCGCCGCGCCCATCCCCCGACCGGAAATGAAGAATGGAAACAGGAACGCGCTGACGACAGGCGGTGAATGGGAACCGCGCCTGGCTCTGGTTCAGCGCTCCATGATCCGGCGAGCGCCGTTGTAGCGTTTTGCCCAGTAACCCTGGTTCATGCTCTCGATCCTGATTTTGCCGCCTGGGCGCGGGGAATGCATGAACCGGCTGTCTCCCAGATAAATGCCGACGTGCGAGAAGGCGCGGCGCATCGTGTTGAAGAAAACCAGATCGCCGGGCTGGAGTTCGTTTTTATCGACGACCTCGCCGACTTTGCTCTGTTCTTTGGCCGTTCTCGGCAGGAGTTTGCCCAGGGCGTCCCTGAAAACGACATGCACGAAACCGCTGCAATCAAGCCCGCTATCCGGGTTGACGCCGCCACGACGGTAATTGATTCCGACGAGTTCCAGTCCCTTGAGGATCAAATCCTGCGCGTCGTTGGTATAACGCTCGAGCAGGGAAACCTCCTCGCCAGGGGCAGGCACGGTTTCGGTCGACTGGGCAACGCCAATACCCGCCAGGGAAAAGGCGATCAGCGAAAACAGGACTATTGTGGATTTGCGATGGAACATGGGGGCGGAATATTAAAAGAAAAATGAACGGCTGTAAACTGCAAGTCTTTTCCACTGTCCCGAAATACCACCGTGTCCGCTCCGCTCGCCATCGCCGCCCGCTCTCTGGGCCGTATCGACTACGTTACGGCTTGGCAAGCGATGCTCGGTTTCACCGCCGCGCGCAGCGCAACGACGCCAGACGAACTGTGGCTCTGCGAGCATCCGCCGGTGTACACCTTGGGTCAGGCCGGCCAACCGGAACACTTGCTGGCCGACAATGGCATCCCCCTGGTCAAGGTCGACCGTGGCGGACAGATCACTTACCACGGCCCCGGTCAGGTCGTCGTTTATGCACTGCTCGACCTCAAGCGGCGCGGCCTCGGGGTACGCGAACTGGTCAGCCGCCTGGAGCAGGCGGTGATCGATCTGCTGGCCGAACACGGCGTCGCCGCGAGACGACTTGAAGGCGCGCCTGGCGTTTATGTCGACCACGGCGGCAACGCGGCCTGGCCGGCGAAAATCGCCGCGCTCGGCCTGCGCGTTCGCCGCGCAGGCAGTTACCACGGCGTCTCGCTCAACGTGGACATGGAACTCGCGCCATTTTCGGCGATCAACCCCTGCGGCTACGCCGGTATGCCCGTCACGCAAACCCGCGATCTGGGCATCGATCTCACACCGGCGCAGGCCGGTGCGGCGCTCACCCGACAACTGCTCCGACAACTGGAATTGCCATGACCGAATCGATTCCCCATCCCGCCTCCGCCGCCAAAATCGCGGGCGTCAAGCAGAAAGGCGGGCTGAAAACGGCGCGCATCCCGATCAAGATCGTTGCGGTGGCCCCGCCCTTGCGCAAACCGGCGTGGATCCGCGTCAAGGCCGACAACGAAATGGGACGTTTCGGCGAAATCAAGCGCCTGTTGCGCGAACAGAAGCTGCACACCGTCTGCGAGGAAGCCGCGTGTCCGAACATCGGCGAGTGTTTCGGACGCGGCACGGCGACCTTCATGATCCTCGGCGACATCTGCACGCGCCGCTGCCCGTTCTGCGATGTCGGCCACGGCAAGCCGCTGCCGCCCGACCCGGACGAACCCGCGCACCTGGCCGGAAGCGTGGCGCGGCTGGGGCTGCGCTACGTGGTGATCACCAGCGTCGACCGCGACGATCTGCGCGACGGCGGCGCGAGCCACTTCGCCGAAGTCATCGCCGCGGTGCGCGGCGCGTCGCCCGCCACCGTCATCGAAACGCTGGTGCCGGATTTTCGCGGGCGCATGGACGCGGCCATCGACGTGCTTGGCCGGGCGCTCCCCGACGTGCTCAACCACAACCTGGAAACCGTCCCGCGTCTGTACCGGCAGGTCCGTCCGGGCGCCGATTACGCGCATTCGCTGGAATTTCTGCGGCGCTTCAAGGAACGCTACCCGGCGATTCCGAGCAAATCCGGCCTGATGGTCGGCCTCGGCGAAAGCGACGAGGAAATCCTGGAAGTCATGCGCGATCTGCGTGCCCAAAAAGTCGACATGCTGACCATCGGTCAATATCTCGCGCCGTCGACGCACCACTTGCCCGTCGTACGCTATGCGCATCCGGACAGCTTCAGGATGTTCGAGGACGCGGCAAAAAGAATGGGATTTTCGGGCGCCGCGTGCGGCCCGATGGTGCGTTCGAGCTACTGGGCGGATCGACAGGCGAGCAGCGCCGGCGTGGCGGCCGGAATCTTTCCGGCGCGGCCGCCATCGGCGTAAATCTTCTGGAGACCGGTCAGGATGCCGAATAAACGAATCGACGCGGCGCGCGCCGACACGATTTCGAACGCACGGCGGGAAGCAGCGTTAGAACGCCATGCACACGGTATAAAGCTCGGCGTCGTTCGCCGCCAGAACGTCGATGGTATTGCTCGCCGTGGCGCTGTTGTCGGTAATTACGCGCACCGAGCCTGTCGTCGTGTTGCCGTCGTCGATGGTGGTGTCGATTTGCCGCGCGTAGCGTCCCTGGATTCCTTGCGAGCAAATATAGAAGCTTGCCGGATAAGGCGTCGTCGACGTGGTGAGAACAGGTTCTCCGGTGATTCCGATGCGCCCGCCTTCGGCATTGCGCGGAATGTAGTCGGGCGAGGCGGTATCCGGCGTTCCGGTGGCGAGACCGGCGAGGCGGACGTGCTGCCAGAAAAGGTAACTTTCGTCCGTGGTGTTGGTGGAATTCCAGGGACCGTTGATGCGCGCGTTGCCCAGGTTGGCGGTGGCGGC
Organism: Accumulibacter sp.; assembly: GCA_031290495.1. Taxonomy (GTDB): domain Bacteria; phylum Pseudomonadota; class Gammaproteobacteria; order Burkholderiales; family Rhodocyclaceae; genus Propionivibrio. The sequence continues at coordinate 21,634 of JAITNL010000233.1, read as the reverse complement.
AGCGTTGGTGCCGCCATTGACATGCGTGTTGGCCGAGCGGTCGTCTCCAGGCAAGGCGCGGAAGCGGTCTTGATAGGCATAAACGAAGGAAGAGATCGAACGAAAATCGTTGGCCAGGTTTTTCACCTTGGCGCTATTGACCAGTTCCTGCCCTTTCAGTACGCCGCCCAGTAACAGACCAATGATGACGAGCACGATGGCGATTTCTACCAGCGTAAAACCGGATTGCGTTTTTTTCAGGTTGCGCATGTTGTTTTTGTCCCATGAATGGGCCGCGACAAAACTCGCGGCGCTTTCATTATCGCGGGGTTTTCACTGGTTTGGCAAAAGAACATGACGGATTGCCGATAAAAGCGTCGAATCATCGCCGCGTCATCTGATAACTATCGCAATCGACTTCTCGGCATGGAATGAACATTCACGTGATTGCCCGGCTTTTCTTTCTCTCCGCCAAAGAAAATTGGCGGGCTGTGCTACAATCCGCCACTCCCTGTTCTTCCAGACTTTTCCAGGCACATGCTCAAACAGCGCACGCTCAAATCGGTGATCCGGGCCTCCGGCGTCGGTCTGCATTCGGGTGTCAAAGTCAATATGGCCTTGCGGCCGGCTGCGGCGAATACCGGCATCGTCTTCCGCCGCGTCGATCTCGATCCGGCGGTCGATTTGAAGGCATCCGCCTTGACCGTTGGCGATACGCGCATGTGCTCGTGTCTCGAACATGACGGCGTCAAGGTCGGCACCATCGAGCATCTGATGTCGGCGTTGGCCGGTCTGGGCGTGGATAACGCCTACGTCGATCTCGACGCCGCCGAAGCGCCGATTTTCGATGGTTCGGCGTCGCCTTTCGTATTCCTCATCCAATCGGCGGGGATCGAAGAACAACACGCTGCGAAGAAATTCATCCGCGTCAAGCGCCGCGTTGAAGTGCGTGAAAACGACCGCGGCGGTGAACGCTGGGCGCGTCTCGATCCCCATGACGGCTATCGGCTGACCTTCTCGATCGTCTTCAATCACCCGGCAATCGACCGCACCGGCCAGGATGTGAGCGTCGATTTCGCCGAACATTCCTACGTGCGCGAGATCGCGCGCGCGCGCACCTTCGGCTTCATGCAGGAAGTCGAATGGCTGCACGAAAACGGCCTGGCGCAAGGAGGCGGACTGGACAACGCGGTGGTGCTCGACGAGTTTCGCGTACTCAATGCCGACGGTCTGCGTTACGGCGACGAGTTCGTCAAGCACAAGGTGCTCGACGCGATCGGCGATCTTTATCTCCTGGGGCACCCCTTGCTGGCGGCTTTCACCGCGCACAAATCGGGGCACGCCATGAACAACCTGCTGGCGCGCGAACTGCTGGCGCAGCCCGACGCCTGGGAACTCGTCAGCTTCGACGACGCCGCGCGCGCGCCGCAATCCATCCTCAGCTGGCTGGCGCAGCCGGCGTACTGAGATCGACACCGCATGTGGCTGCTGCGCCTGCTGGGCATCCTGACCCTGTTGCTGGTCGGCGGCGGTCTGAGCGCGTACCTGCTGACCGGCAACTCCAGATACGTGCGCTTTTCCTGGCGCGTATTCCGCTGCGCCGTGATGGTGGCCTTGCTGGTTTTCGCGCTGTTGATTCTCGAACGCTTCGTGGTCATTCCCATTTAGAGTCCATGAAATAAAGGGGCAGTGACATTTATGTTCTGAAACAAACGAAATGTTTCTGACCTTTTCAATCGCTGGTTGGACGCCGGTACTCCCTTTGGTGTTCCGGTATTTTTGCTTATGCAAATTCAGTCAATGCAAGATGAGGCCATGACCGAAACCGAACTGCTGCAACTGCTGACGCGCGGCGAAGACAGCCGGCATCAGTTCAAGCGCGATGCCGCCAGCGCCGACAGCCTGGCTGCCGAGCTGGCCGCCTTCGCCAATAGCGGCGGCGGCCGCTTGTTTCTCGGCGTGGCGGATGACGGTTCCGTGGCAGGGCTGGATGGCGTCGCGGTGCGGCGGCTGAACCAGCTGCTGGGCAACGCTTCCTCGCAGCATGTGCGCCCGCCGGTGCATCCGCTGAGCGAAAACGTGCCAACGGCCAATGGCATCGTGATGGTGGTGAGCGTTCCCGATGGCCTCGCCAAACCCTACGTGGATCGTCAGGGGCGCATCTGGGTCAAACAGGGCGCGGACAAGCGTCATGTAACCGCGCGCGAGGAAATGCAGCGCATGTTTCAGCGCTCCGGGCTGGTCCATGCCGACGTGGTGCCGGTGGCCGGCACGTCGGCGGCGGACATCAACGAGAAATCTTTCCAGAGTTACTTCGGTCGGCGCTACGGCCAGAACAACGAGTTCGCTGGCCAGACGCCGGAGCAGCTATTGCAAAACCTGGGGCTGGGCGACGGGCATGAATTGAATCTGGCCGGACTGATGTTGTTCGGCCAGCGGCCGCAGCACTGGCGTCCCGCTTTCGAGGTAAAGGCCGTGGCTTTCCCCGGCACGGCGCTGCACGATACGCGTTACCTGGACAGTGAAGACGCTGGCGGTACGCTGCTGGAACAGTATCAACACAGCTTCGCCTTCATCCGCCGTAACCTGCACCACGTACAGCGCGGGCGCGGTTTCAACACGCTGGGCGAGCTGGAGATTCCCGAAACGGCGCTGGAAGAGCTGCTGGTCAATGCCTTGATTCACCGCGACTATTTCACCAGCGCTTCGATACGCCTGATGGTGTTCACCGACCGGGTGGAAATCGCCAGTCCCGGCCATCTGCCCGATAGCCTGAGCATCGAAGCCATTTGTCAGGGCAGAACCAACCGCCGCAACCCGACGCTGACCGAACACGCTTCTCAGATCCTGCCGTATCGGGGCATGGGCAGTGGCATTCCGCGCGCGCTGAAGGAGTGGCCCCGTATCGAGCTGATCGACGATGTGGCGGGCAACCAGTTCAGAGCCGTGGTCTGGCGGCCCAAAGCGGAGTGGGCGACCCCACCAGTCACCCCACCAGTCGCCCCACCAGTCGCCCCACCAGTCACCCCACCAGTCGCCCCACCAGTCACCCCACCAGTCACCCCACCAGTCGCGGCATTGCTGGCGCTGCTGGCGGAAGCCGGGGAACTGGCGAATGCCGACATCCGGGTGCGCTTGAAACTCAAGGATCGCACGCACGTCCGGGAATATTACATCGAGCCAGCCTTGGCGCAGGGCTTGATCGAATACACCCTGCCCGACAAACCCAGCAGCCGTTTGCAGAAATACCGGTTGACCGCCAGTGGCCAATCCTGGTTACAGGCAATGAACAAAAGCAAGGATCGCTGAGGCGATAGTCAAAATAATGGTAGAAAAACCGTGGATAAGCCAGACTAAGCCGCCGCGCGGCTTGTCCAAACGCGCACACACCCTCAATTTTCCTTCTGCGTCAGCTTTCCCTTCTCCCCTTGCGGGAGAAGGTGCCCAGGCAGGGGCGGATGAGGTGTGAGCCACGCAAGGGCGCTTATTTATTCCGTGCTTCCAAAACCGCCCGATGAATGACCGCCTTCCCTTCCTCCTTGCGGGAGAGCGCAGGATGGTTTCGCAAATTCAACCGATTTTTTGACTATCGCCTGAGCTGTAGTCAGTTCAAAACAGCAAAACTTTGGGGTATTCCGGTGAATCGACCAACTAACGACACTTTCCTGCGCGCCTTGCTGCGTCAGCCGACCGGGTACACGCCGGTCTGGCTGATGCGTCAGGCCGGGCGCTATCTGCCCGAATACGGAGCGACGCGCGAGCGCGCGGGCAGTTTTTTGCGCCTGTGCAAAAGTCCTGGGCTGGCCTGTGAAGTGGCGTTGCAACCTTTGGCGCGCTTTCCCCTCGACGCGGCGATTGTGTTCTCGGACATCCTGACGGTGCCCGACGCGATGGGGCTGGGCCTGTATTTTTCCGATGGCGACGGGCCGCGTTTTGAGCGGCCATTGCGCGAGGAAGGGGATATCCGTGCCCTCGGCGTTCCCGATCCTGACGGTCATCTGCGCTACGTCATGGACGCCGTCGCCGAAATCCGGCGGGCGCTGGCCGGTTCGGTGCCGCTGATCGGCTTCGCCGGCAGTCCGTTTACGCTGGCGTGTTACATGGTTGAAGGCGGCGCGAGCGGCGATTTCGCGCGGATCAAGAAGATGATTTACGACCGTCCCGATCTCATTCACCGGATTCTGTCGATCAACTCCGATGCCGTTACCCGCTATCTGAACGCGCAAATCGAATCCGGCGCGCAGGCGGTGATGCTGTTCGATTCCTGGGGAGGCTGCCTGTCGGACGCGGCGTACCGTGAGTTTTCGCTGGCTTACACGCGGCTGATTCTGGCCGGGCTGATCCGGGAAAAAGACGGGCGGCGCGTCCCGTCGATCGTGTTCACCAAAGGCGGTGGGCTGTGGCTGGAAGACCTCGCCGCGTGCGGCTGCGACGCGCTCGGACTCGACTGGACAATCGACATCGGCGCGGCGCGGCAAAGGGTCGGGGACAACGTCGCCTTGCAGGGCAATCTCGATCCAGGCGTGCTGCTGGCATCCCCGGAAGCCATCGCGCGTGAGACGCGAGCCGTGCTCGACAGCTTCGGCGCATCCGACAGCGGGCACGTCTTCAACCTCGGACACGGCGTTTCCCGATTTACGCCGCCTGAACACGTAGCCGTGCTGGTCGACACGGTGCACGATTACAGTCGGCGTCGGCGTGAAAAATTACCTGAGCAACCCAAAATCAGGCCAAATCATGCTTGACTTATGCACAAAAATTGCGTTGCTTATGCAGATTGTCGCAGGAATTATGAAAAATCAGTGACTTATTGTATCTATTTGATTTTATTGAGTTTTATGACTGCCTATTTTTGTGGCAAAGTGTTGCAAGCCATTGAAGTAAGCGTGGTTTTGGCAGTTTCGCCATGAATTTTCCACAGACTTATCAACAGAAAATGTGCATAACGGAAAATAGTCCAACAGGCTAACGAGTTACAGCGGATTTGCGGAAACTGGACGAACAAAATGAGTCAAAACTGGTTTGCAAGTCATGACGCGAAATTGCGCGCTCCAAGCTCACATTTGCGGCGGCAGGGCGTCATCGGGTTACGTTGGTTGGGATAGCCACGCGGCAGCGTTTATTTGGGATCGTGCGCTTCGATTAGCGCGTTCACCGCGATGGCGGCCTTGTCAAATTCGGCGATCAGGACGAGTTCGGTGAGTTCGGTGATGGCGGCGCGGGTTTCCGCGTCGAGGGACAGGGTTTTCAGGCTTTCCAGGGCGGCATCCATGCCGTCCATGTCCTCGTCTTTCAGCGCCTGGCGCAATTGGCGCGCGACGGCCATATCCAGACAGTCGGTTTCTTCATCGTTTGCACCGGCTTTCCGCGCGGCGGGCGCGATGGCTTCCTTGATCGATTGCAGCAGGGCGGTGAGTTGGGTCTGGAAGTCGCGGAAGTGGTTGCCGATTTCATTCGTATCTTCGTTGCGTCCCGCCGCTTCCAGACGGGCGGCCAGGCGCGACAGTTCCATCGCGCCGATATTGGCGAGCGCGCTTTTCAGGGCATGTACGTGGGTGGTGAAGGATTTGAGAGTTTTGGTCTCGCTTTTTTCTTCCTGTATCCCGGTAATCTTCAGCAGACGTTCGGTTGCTTCCTGACAGGATAATTCCAGCAATTCCAGATAGCGTTCGCCGGAACCGCTGACGGTGTTCAGACCGATGGTGACGTCCAGCCCACGGACCACGGGCAAGGATACGCCGGCGTTGTTTTGCGTCTCCAGATCGGCGAGCGGCCGATGTTTTTCGACGGGAATCCACTGCAGCAGGATTTCGTCGAGCTTGCCGGAATCGATGGGCTTGGAGATGAAGTCGTTGAAGCCGTTGCGCAGGAACATTTCCTGCATACCGGGAACCGCGTTGGCGGTGAGCGCGACGATGGGCAGTTTTTTGTAACGCTTGTCGGCCATGGCGCGAATCGCGGCGGTGGCTTCGATGCCGTCCATTTCCGGCATCATGTGATCCATGAGGATCAGGTCGAAGGCGCGTTCCTGCACCAGTTTGATGGCTTTCTGCCCGCTCTGGCAGCGCATGACGCTCATGTCGTAGGGGGCGAGCAAACCTTCGGCAACCAGCAGATTGGCGGCGAGATCGTCTACCACCAGCACTTGCGCGTCCGGCGCGGTAAAAGTGTGCCGGGTTTGCTGCGTTACGTTGCGCAGGTGTTTTTCCGGGGAATAGTTCATCGGCGTCCAGTCGGCAACGTCTTGCACGATCACGGCGGTAAACACCGAGCCTTTGCCGTATTCGCTGGTTACGCTGACGTCGCCGCCCATCGCGCGGCACAGGGTGCGCGTGATCGCCAGTCCCAGTCCCGTGCCTTCGATATGTTTTTCGCGGCTATCGCCGACGCGCACGAAATCGTCAAACAGGAAGGGCAGTTCAGCGGCCTTGATGCCAAAGCCGCTGTCGGCCACGGTAAAGGTCAGGCGCAGCTGAAGGTCCGTTGCGCGCAGACCTTTCGCTTTGGTTTCGCCCGCATCGGTCCGGCGGGTAACGAGTTTTGCCACGCGCTCGCAACTGACCGTAAACCGGATGAAGCCGTTTTCGGTGTATTTCACCGCGTTACTGAGCAGGTTGAGCAGGATCTGCCGGATTCGCGCGCCGTCGCCGATCAGCGTGGCGGGGATGTCAGGGGCAAATTCGACGATCATCTCGATGGGTTTGTTGCCTAGGCGAAAGCGGATGATGGTCAGGGTATCGTTGAACAGCGAGGCGGTGTCGCAAGGCACACTGTCGATGGTCAGTCCGCTGGCCTCGATCTTGGAAAAATCGAGAATGTCGTTGATGATCGTGAGCAGGTTGTGCCCGGCCTGCTTGATGCCCACGATATATTCCAGCGCCTGCGGCTTGCCGTATTCCCTTTGCGCCAGTTCGCTCATCCCGATAATGGCGTTCATCGGGGTACGGATTTCGTGGCTCATGCGGGCCAGGAAGGTGGTTTTGCTGCGGTTGTTTTCTTCCAGACGCGCCTTGCTCTCGTTCAGGCGCAGCAGAATGATACACAGCACCAAGGCGAAAAAGGTGCCCAGTATCATCATCAGCGCGGTCGCAAAATAAATGTCGTTGTAATAATTCAGCACCGAGATGACCAGGCCGATATACCAGCCGTTGAACAGGCGTTTGAAAAAGACCGTCGATTCCTGACCGTCGGTGTCGGTCATTCTCAGCGCGGCGATGTCCTTTTCCTTCATCAGTTGATCGGAGATGCCGATATAGTCGCCGCCAATTTCGCGCAAGGGGTGCCCGACCAGGTCGGCGTCCGGGTGAATCAGCACGTTCAGATACTGGCTGAGGAGCATGGTGTAACCGCTGGTCATTTTGCTCAGGGCGTCGATCTGGGCGGCCATCCACGATATTTCCATGTCGATCGCCAGAATGCCGCAAGGCTCTTCCTTGTCGTTGAAGATTTGCCGCACGGCGGAAATTACCACTTCATTGCTCATGCCTTCGGTCACATAGGGCGCGGTGAAGGCGGTTTTGTTGCCGGCGCGCACCGCCGCCTGGTACCACGGCCTTTTTTGCGGCACATACCCAGCGTCCAGCCGGGCGTCGATGCCATTTACAAATTCGCCATTGATGAACCCGTACATCCCGGTGAAGGGGATGGTCATGGTGTTCTCGCTGCGTATCGTTTGGGTGGTGTCGACCATGTAGGCGACGATGCGTTCCTTGCTTTCATTGCGCCGGATCATGTCTTCGACGGCCAAGCCCGAATGCGCAAGCAGAGTATCCGCTTCCGCGAAATTCGCGCGGATATTGGTTTCCGCCATGTTCAGCGCGCGGTCGACGCTGGAAATCAGTTCTTCCTGCATGATGCGGCTGACCGCGATGTGGCTCACCGCCACCATCATGGCAAAGGCCGTGCAAATGAAGAGAAGCTGCAGGACGTTGGCCTTGATCAGTTCTTTCCACTTCATCGCGATTCCACGGGGCGAAATGGCGCAACGACGATATTGCGATAGTACCAATCGACGTTCCGCATGATTTCAAGGTTGGAAAGCCGGCCACCCTTGCGACCGATCTTGCGGCCGTCGTTGGTTTCCATGACGCCGTCGAAAACGTCAAATTCGCCGCTTCTGATGCGCGCGGCGGTTTTTTCCACCGCCTCGTCGGTTCCCGCGGCGACCAGTTTTTCGTTCAGCGGCGCCAGCCCGACCAAACCGTCCTTCATGCTGCCAAAATAGGGCTTGGCGGTGAAAGTGCCGTTGATGACGCTGCGCACCAGTGATGTGTAATACACGCCCCAATGCCAGACTGCCGAGGTGAGCACGGTTTCCGGTGCTTCGCGGCGCATGTCGCTGTGGTAGCCGACGGCCCACACGCCGGCTTTTTGCGCCTCCATGATGGGAGCGGGACTGTCGGTGTGATGGCTGATGACATCGCTGCCCAGCCGAATCAGGGTACGCGCCGCCAGCGCCTCGCTGGCCGGGTCGAACCAGTTTTTGGTGACAATGACGTAGATTCTGGCGGCGGGATTGACGCTTTCCACGCCCATCGCGAAAGCGTTGAGACCGTTGCTGACTTCGCTGCTCTCGGTGCCCTTTGCCGCCACATAACCTATTTTTCCGGTTTTGGTACGCAGCCCGGCGACGATGCCCGACAGATAACGCGCCTGATGAATCGCGCCGAAATAATTGGTGAAATTCGTGTCGTTGCCCTTGTACCCGGAAATATGGGCAAAAATAACGTTGGGGTATTCGGCGGCGACTTTTGCGCAGGCGTCCATATAGCCGAACGTAGTCGCGAAAACGAGATTGGCTCCCATCGAGACGAATTTCCGCAAGTGATATTCGATTTCTGACGCGTTGGCGTCGAGCACGTCGGTCTCGGTAATGATCTGCGCGTCGGTCAGGCCAAGCGCCTTTTGCATGACCCGGATGCCGATGTGGTGCTCGTAGGAAAAACCACTCGTTTCACTGCCCGGATTGCCGAAATAGAGCACGCCGATCTTGATGTTTTGCACCGCGATGGGTACGCCGGGTTTCCAGACCGCCGCCGACGTATTCGCGCCCGTATTTTTTTCAGCCTTGCCAGACTCGCAGCCGGTCAGAAAAAGCAGGTTCGCGCCAAGCGTGAGCGCAAGGAGCAAAGTGCGGGCGAATTTTTTGGCGGCCATGTTTTTACCTGGCGGACTGCAAGGCGACGATATTGCGGTAATACCAAGTCATGTTTTGCCCGATTTCCTGCGCGGTAAGCCGACCGCCATTGCGACCGATTTTGCGGCCATCGTTGGTTTCCATGATTCCGTCGAAAACGTCAAATTCGCCGTTCCTGATGCGCGTGGCGGCTTTTTCAACTGCCGCGGCGGTTTCTGAAGCGACCAGTTTTTCGTTCAGCGGCGCCAGTCCAATCAGGCGGTCACGGATGCCGCCAAAATACGGCGCGGTGGTAAACGTGCCGTCGATGACGCTTTGCGTCAGCACGGTGTAATACACATTCCAATGCCAGATCGCCGAGGTCAGCACGGTTTCCGGCGCTTCGCGGCGCATGTCGCTGTTGTAACCGATTCCCGGCACCCCGGCTTTTTGCGCCTCGCGTATCGGCGTGGGGGTGTCGGTGTGATGGGTAACGATGTCGCTGCCGTGCTTGATCAGGAGGCGGGTCGCCAGGGCTTCGTTGGCCGGATCGAACCAGTTATGGGTGACATGGACCAGGATTTGGGCCGCGGGGTTGACGCTTTCCACCCCGATCGCGAAGGCGTTGAGGCCGCTGGTGACCTGGCTGTCTTCCATGCCCATGGCCGCCACATAGCCGATTTTGTCGGTTTTGGTTTGCAGCCCGGCGACAATCCCGGAAAGATAGCGCGCCTGATGAATCGCGCCGTAGTAGTTGGTCAGATTGCGGGCGTTGTGCTCGTTGCCGCCCAGCGTGGTGAAGATTACGTTCGGATATTCCGCGGCGACTCGCGCGCAAGCGTCAGCGTAACCGGCGCTGACCGCGAAGATTACATTCACGCCGCTGGCGGCGAGTTCCCGCAGATGATGCCCGGTCCCGTTCGGGTTTGTATCGGGGATGCTGCGTTTGATGACGATCTGCGCGTCGGCGATGCCCAGTGTTTTCTGCATTGACCGGATTCCCGCGTGGTGTTCGTAGGTAAAGCCGCTGGTTTCCTTGTCCGGATCGGTAAGATAGAGTACGCCGATCCTGAGATCCTTGGCGGCAATGGCTTGTCCAGGCTGCCAATTGGCTTTCTCACATCCCGCTGGAGCGAGAAGCAGCGCGCCGCAGAGCAGGGCGGCGGCGAGCTGATGAAAGACGGACGCGAGGGTTTTCACGATGGAGCTGCCTGTTGGAAATAGGCGGAATGAGGGGGTAGGGGGGCGGCACCCGGCGCTGCCGTGTGAATCTCGACGATGTTGCGGTAGTACCAGGTGATGTTGTGCACGATGTCTCTTGGCGAGAGCTTGCCGTCCGCCTGTCCTATCAGTCTGCCGTCGTTGGTTTCCATGACGCCATCGAAAATACCGGAATCGTCACCGATGCGCGCCGTGGCCCTGGCCAGCGCCTCCCTGGTGCCGGGCGCGATCAGTTTTGAATTGAGCGGGGAGAGACCGCAGAGACCGTCCTTGATACCCATGAAAGAAGGCGCGGTGGTGAAACTGCCGTCGATGACGCTTTGCGCCAGCGCCGTGTAATACGCCTCCCAATGCCAGACCACCGAAGTCAGTACGATGTCCGGCGCTTCGCGGCGCATGTCGCTGTTGTAGCCGATTCCCAGCACCCCGGCTTTTTGCGCCTCGCGTATCGGCGTGGGGGTGTCGGTGTGATGGGTAACGATGTCGCTGCCGCGCTCGATCAGGATGCGGGTCGCCAGCGCCTCGCCAGCCGGGTCGGACCAGTTGTGGGTGACATGGACGAGGATCCGGGCGTCTGGATTGACGCTTTCCACCCCCAGCGCGAAGGCGTTCAGACCGCTGGTGACTTCGCTGTTTTCCATGCCCATGGCCGCCACATAGCCGATTTTGTTGGTTTTGGTTTGCAGCCCGGCGACGATCCCGGAAAGGTAACGCGCCTGATGAATCGCGCCGTAGTAATTGGTCAGATTGGTGGCGTTGCGATGCAGACCCGCCAGCGTCGAGAAGACGATTCCGGGGTATTCCGCGGCGGCTTTTACGCTGGCGTCGTCGTAACCGTCGCTGGTGGCGAACACGATATTGACTCCGGCGGCGGCAAATTCCCGCAGACGGCGTTCCTCTTCCGCGAAATCCGTTTCCGGCACATTGCGTCCGATGAGAATCTGTTCATCGGTCAGTCCCAGTGCCTTTTGCATCGCCCGGATTCCTGCTTGGTGCTCGTAGGTGAAGCCGCTGGTTTCCCTGTCCGGATCGGCCATGTAGAGTACACCGATCTTGATGTCCTGAGCCGCGATTGGCTGTCTTGGCCGCAAGTCCTTTTTCTCGCATCCAGCGACGATGACCAGTGAAAGCGCGCTTGCGGCAAGGCAGAGGACGAGGCGGTGGTGCCAGGCGGAGGAGTGTGGGTTCACGATTTTTCGCTTGGCGATGAAGCGGATGCCGCCGCCGTGGGAACTACCACGATGTTGCGGTAATACCAGGTAATGTTTTGCGTGATGTCACTGGGCGAGTGTTTGCCGTTCGCCTGACCTATCCGCCTGCCGTCGTTGGTTTCCATGACCCCGTCGAAAATGTCGAAGCCGTCCCCGATGCGCGCCGTGACTTTTATCAGCGCCTCCCTGGTGCCTGGCGCGGCCAGCGTTTTATTGAGCGTGGAGAGACCGACGACGCCCTCCTTGATGCCCATGAAAGAAGGCGCGGTGGTGAAACTGCCGTCGCTGACGCTGCGCGTCAGCGCCGTGTAATACGCGCCCCAGTGCCAGACCACCGAAGTCAGCACGGCGTCCGGCGCTTCGCGACTCATGTCGCTGTTGTAGCCGATTCCCCACACCTTGGCTTTTTGCGCCTCCAGCATTGGAATCGGGGTATCGGTGTGATGCCCGATCACGTCGGCGCCGCGCTCGATCAGGGTGCGGGTCGCCAGCGCTTCGCCGACCGGGTCGAACCAGTTGTGGGTGACATAGACATGAATCCGGGCATCGTGATTGACGCTTTCCACCCCCAGCGCGAAGGCGTTGAGTCCGCTGGTGACATGGCTGTTTTCCACCCCCCGCGCGGCCACGTAGCCGATGACCTTGGTTCTGGTGCGCAGTCCGGCGACGATGCCGGAAAGATAACGCGCCTGATGGATCGCGCCGTAGTAGTTGGTCAGGTTCGTGTCATTGTGCGCCTGGCTCGCCACGGTGGCGAAGACGATGTTCGGATAATCGACGGCGGCTTTCGCGCAGACTTCCGCGTAGCCGTCGCTGGCGGTGAACACGATATTGACGCCGACGGCGGCAAATTCCCGCAAGACGTATTCCACTGTCTGAGTGTCGGTATCGGGCACGTTGCTCCGGATGACAATCTGCTCGTCGGCGAGACCAAGCGTCTTCTGCATCGCCAGGATTCCCGCGTGATGCTCGTAGGTGAAGCCGCTGGTTTCCTTGTCCGGGTCGGACGTGTAGAGCACGCCGACCTTGAGGTCACTGGCCGCGATGGGCATACCTGGCTGCCATGCCGCTTCCTTCTTCTGGCAAGCCGTCAGGAAAAGCGCAAACACACACCACAGCGCGATGAAAAGGATTCTGCCTTTCACGACACCTTCCCTTCGGCAACCTCATTCTCTTCAATGGGGAGCGCGAACAGCGGGTGGATTTTCTCGAACAGATCCACCAGAACCGGGTCGAAATGTGTGCCCCTGCCCGCGAGGATGATCTCCACCGCGTCCTGGTGATCGAACGCCGGTTTGTAGGGACGCACCGAGGTCAGCGCGTCATAGACGTCGGCAATCGCCATCAGGCGTCCCATCAGTGGAATTTCCATGCCGCGAAGATTGTTCGGATAGCCCGAACCGTCCCATCTCTCGTGGTGGTATCCGGCGAAAATCTTGGCGTATTTCAGGAAACCGCGATCGTCTTCGTCTTCTTCGAGATTTTCGATGAAGCGCACACCGAAATCGACATGCTGCTTGATCTGGTCAAATTCGTCCGCCGTCAGTTTGCCCGGTTTCTTGAGAATGCTGTCGCTGATCACGATCTTGCCGACATCGTGCAGCAGGGACGAACTGAGCAGCAGATCGATGTCCCAGTCGTTGTCGATCTGGTCGCTGTAGAGACCGGCTTCGAGCAGCGATTCCAGCAGAATTTTCAGATAGTGCTGCGTCCGTTCGATATGTCCGCCGGTGGAATCGTCGCGCCCTTCGACCAGGTCGCTGACGGCTTTCATGATCTTGTTCTGGAGCTTGACCACGGTACGGGTTTTTTCCTCGACCATGCTTTGCAGGTTTTCGTTGTAATCGCGCAGCGCTTTTTTTTGCGCCGCGACCAGCAGATGCACTTCCACGCGTTTTTTGAGCAGCACGGGAGAGAACGGTTTGGTGATGTAGTCGATCGCGCCGAGTTCCAGCCCTTCGAGTTCATTGGAGGCGGAACTCATCGCGGTCAGGAAAATCACCGGAATGTCTTTGGTTTCAGGACGGCTCTTGATGACCCTGATTGCCTCGTAGCCGTTCATTTCCGGCATATCCACATCGAGCAGAATCATTTCCGGCGTATGCCGCTCCAGCATTTCCAGCATCTTTGCGGCGGAAGGCATGGCCAATACCGAATAGGTGTCCGCCAACGCGCTTTTTCCGGTCAACAGGTTGGTGCGGCTGTCATCCACCAGCATGATGAGTTTTCTGGTTTGTTCCATAATCGTGTCTCTGGCTATTAACGCCGACGCGAAATTAGTGGCCGGATGATATACCAAACCAAGAGCACCTGTCAGCTGTGCCGCTTCGACGCTGTCACAACATGCTTTCCAGGAACGCGCGGGTGCGCGGATGCGCCGGCGCGGCGAACAGTTCGCGCGCCGGACGCGTTTCGACGATGTGGCCTTCGTCCATGAAGATCACGCGGCTCGCCACTTCGCGGGCGAAGCCCATTTCGTGGGTGACGACGACCATTGTCATGCGCTCTTCGGCCAGGCCGCGCATGGTGCGCAGCACTTCGCCGGTGAGTTCCGGGTCGAGCGCCGAGGTCGGCTCGTCGAAGAGCAGGATGTCCGGTTCCATCGCCAGTGCGCGGGCAATCGCCACGCGCTGTTTCTGTCCGCCGGACAGGCGCGAGGGGTAGCTGTCGCGTTTGTCGAACAGGCCGACTTTTTTCAGCAGGGCGTCGGCTTTCGGCGCGATCTCCTCGCGGCGCAGCCCTTTGACGGTAAGCGGCGCTTCGATGACGTTTTGCCATACCGTGAGGTGCGGAAAAAGATTGAAGTGCTGGAACACCATTCCCATCTTGCCCCGGATGCGCCGGATCTCGGTTTCCGGCGCGTAGCGGCAATGCCCGTCGGCGTCGGTCTCGACCAGCGTTTCGCCCTCGATGACGATCGTGCCGCGCTGCACGCTTTCGAGATGGATCAGGCAGCGCAGCAGGGTGCTCTTGCCCGAACCCGACGGCCCGATGATGGCGATCACCTCGCCCTTGCCGACCTCCAGCGAGACGCCTTTCAGGACGTCTATCGGGCCGAAGCGCTTGTGTATGTCGACGGCGCGGACCATCGGATCATTCGTCATAGACGGCGTATTTCTTTTCCAGGCGCTGGAAGCCATAGGTCAGCACCAGCGTCATGGCCAGGTAAAAAGCGCCCGCCACGATGAACGGGGTGGTCGAAAAATCGCGCTGCACGATGCCGCGCGCCGCGCGCAGCAAATCGTTCATGGCCAGGACGTAGATCAGCGAGGTGTCCTTGACCAGCGTGATCGTCTCGTTGCTGAAAGGCGGCAGGATGCGCTTGATTACCTGCGGCAGCACGATGCGCCGCATGGTCTGGGCGTAGGTGAGGCCGAGCACCCGCGCGCCTTCGTACTGTCCACGGTCGATCGACTGGATGCCGGCGCGGAAGATTTCGGCGAAGTAAGCGGCGTAATTGAGCACGAAGGCGGCGATGGCCGACGGAAAATCGGGCAACCGGATGCCGATCACCGGCACGAAGGGCAGCGCGAAATAGATGAACAGCATTTGCAGCATCAGCGGCGTGCCGCGCATCAGCCAGATGTAGCCGTTGACCAGGACGCTGACCGGACGAAACCGCGAAACGCGCAGCAAAGCCAGCGTCAGCCCGAGCGGCGCGGAGAGGACCAGCGTGACGATGAAGACTTGCAAGGTGACTCCGGTGCCTTGCAGCAGCGCCGGAAGAATATCGAACACGTAGCCCATGAAGGAAAACTCAGGTTCGGGTTGGTTGAAACATCGTGGGAAAGCCTCTGAACAAGTTTGATCGGCGAGTATTCATAAGCTGTTGAAAACCTGGATTTCCGCTTGCGCGGGAATGACGAAATTTCACTTGTTCAGACCTTCATGGCGACGAAACCCAAACCGGCGGCGGCGCGATATGGCATTCCCCGTAAATAGCCGTCATTCCTGCACAAGCAGGAATCCAGGTTTTCAAACGCCCGTTGTGGATTCCCGCTTGCGCGGGAATGACGGCAGGAGATGTTCGACGGCTTCGACATGAATGGAAAAATGTGAAAATCGCGACCAATCCGCCGCCGATTCGCCGGAATCATCGCTTCAAAATATCCTTGCCAAACCACTTTTCCGAAATGGCCGCCGCGCTGCCGTCGGCTTTCATGTCGTCCAGCGCCTGGTCGATCTTGCCCATCAGTTCGGTATCGGCCTTGCGCATACCCACGCCGTATTCTTCCGCGCCGAGATCCTCGCCGAGAACGCGATATTCGCCCGGCTTCTTCGCGGTGTAGTAGCGCCCGACGATTTCGTCCATGACGATTGCGTCGAGCCGTCCGGCGGACAGATCCATCAGCGCCGTGACGTTGTCGGAGAAGCGTTTCAGTTCGCCGATGACCTTGGCCGTTTCGAGATCCTTGTCGATCGCGTCGACGGCGCTGCTGCCGTCCTGCACGCCGACGGTCTTGCCCGCCAACTCGGCCTTGGCCTGGATCGGCGAACTCTCGATGACGATGACGATCTGGCGGTTTTCAAGGTAGGGCTTGGTGAACAGGATGTTGACCTTGCGCTCGTCGGTGATCGTCAAGCCGTTCCACAGTACATCGATGCGCTTGCCGTTCAGCTCGGCTTCCTTGGCGCTCCAGTCGATTGGCTTGAACGTCACGTCCAGCCCCAACCGCTTGCCGGCTTCCCGCGCCAGATCGACGTCGAAGCCGACGATCTCGTTCTTGTCGTCGCGGAAACCCATCGGCGGAAAATGATCGTCCAGCCCGATCACGATGGGCGCGGCGACGGGTGTCGGCGCTGGTGTTGCCGCCGGAGCGGGCGCTGCCGCCGGAGCGGAGGTTTCCTGCTTGCCGCAAGCCATCAGAAGCGCTGAAGCCAGCAAAGCCGCGGCCAGAAACGAGAGACGTTTTTTCATTTTTCACGTACCCCAAAAGTTGAAGAAAGTGTGACTGTCCAAAGCCGGTGACTGTACCAGTTCTTGTCGTTGTTTTCTATCGGCGGTCTTTTCCAACATGGTATGAGTCTGAGCGCGGGCAAAATGATCGATCGTTCAGGGCATGGCGATCGACATGACGACAACGGTTCGGAGTACATCAACCACGAGGCCGCCAGAACGCTCGGCAAGCCGGGCGCCGAATTTACGAAATCCCGACCGCGCCATTCCGACGGCAGCGTATTCATGGATAATTTCGCTCCGCTCATTATGAATATTTTTTCTTCGGCACAATAACCAATGGATTTTCTTGTTGCTTGCGTAAATATGCGGAACGATAAGCACTCCCTGAAATTGAAATACAACCTTGCCGGTCTTATATGCCGCTCATGCGTTGTACGTTGTATTTTTTGTCACGGATTGATTTTATAAATGTGATAATCGCGCTTCGTCTTGCGTCTTCCTGATGCCCACGAGAATATCCACGCAAAATATTATTACCTAAATCAATATTTGAAATTTTTTCATAGGCTTGTCAATCGGGGAATATTTTTTGCTCCTGCTATCCTGAGTAATTTGTTTACAGACACATTGAAAGCCATGGAAATGTTCGCGTGACTCGGCAAACTCTTGTCATTAACCCAATTTGAAAAACGGAGGACGTCGCCTGGCGAATGCTCAGCGCGCCAGACTGTTGGCCCAGCTCAAGGCACGCGCGAGACAGCCGTTGGCGCAGACGATGTCGATGTCGGGCAGACGTTGCAACACCCAGACGGCTTTTTGCGGCGTTTCTTCCTCCAGCGCTTCGACCAGCGTGAGCAGGTCGCCCAACACGCCCAGGTGTCCGTTGAGCGCGTCGATGACCGACGCGGCGAGCGGCAGTTGCGCGAGCAATGCGTTGAACCCGTCGCCCAGCATGGCCGGCATCAGCGACAGGATGCCGGTCATGAACGCCTGATCGACCAGGTCACGACCGTATTGCCTGATTTCGGGTGTGTGATCAACCAGCAATTCCATCAGGCGGCCACGCGTCGCCGCCAGTTGCAGCAAGGGATTGGACGCCGCCGCCGAATTTGAAGCGCTGTGGCTGTAAAGCAGCAATTGCAACCAGCGCAATAACTGGCGGCGGCCCAGCAGGTCGATGGCCTGACGCATCGAGGTAATGTGGCGCGTCAAGCCGCTGGCGGCGGAATTGGTCAGGCGCAGCAGACTGATCGTCAGCATCGGTTCCTGCTTGAATACCGCTTCTATTTCGGCGGTATCGGCGTCCTGGCTGATCAGTCCGAACAGGCGCAGCAACGCCGCTTGCGAACTCTGCGGCTGTCTGCCGACGGTTTCCGCCGGGCGGGCGAAATAATAGCCTTGGAAGAGATCGAAGCCGAGTTCGTGGCACAGGCGCATTTGCGCGTTGTTTTCGACTTTCTCGGCGCATATGGTCTTGCGCAGACGCTTCAAGGCCGGGATGAACTGCTTCAGGCGTTCAGCTTCAACCTGACCGGTGTCTACCTTGACAAATTCCACGATCTTGAGCAGCGACTCGTTCTCGAAGTCCGGCGATTCCGGGCGCGCCCAGGACGCCAGCATATAACCCGCCTGTCTAAGCTGCTTGCAACGGTCGATCGTTTCTGGCGTCCGGGGCACCGTGTCGAGGATTTCCAGCACGACCAGGTGCGGCGGCAATGTCTTGATCAGGTCGCTGAACAACAGATCGCGATCAGCCTTGATGAAGCCTTGGTACGTGCCCAGCGCGTCGGTCAGGGCGAATCCGGAAAAGGCGTTGACGATGACCGCTGCCGTCGGCTCGTTTTCGGTGAAACCGGCGAGCTGCTCTTTTCCAGCGCCGATGCCGCGAAAGAGCAGTTCATACGCGAACAACCCTTGCTGACGGTCTAAAATTGGCTGGCGGCTGAGAAAAACGTCCAGCGGATCGGTATCGGACATAATGATTCCTTTAGCGCGGTTTGGGACAGTTGGCATATAGCTGGGCCGTGGCGCTCAAAAAAGCGAAATTTCCAGTACAGGCATGGTTTTGCGGTGATTCAGCGCCAAGTATGTGCCCGAATATAACAAATAATCTTCGCATTTATGGAAGTAACGCTTTGTTTCCTGCAAAAACCGTTGGGCACCGGGTTTGTGTTGCAGGCGAAATTGCCGTACCCCCCATCCACCCGCGCCTCGAGCGGCAAGGTAACGCTGTTTTCCGGCGCGCGTTGGGCTGGATGGCCGTGCCATCATGGGTATGTGCTCCACCTTGCGCGTCATTTTCAATTGCCTCCGACCATGATCTTTTTCCCCCGGAAATTTGGGACGATACCGGCCACGCGCAGAGACCAGTCATTTTGGCGTCTCAAGTGAAAAATGTCAGGCGGTAATGGTTGGGTTGGGTTGGGTTGGGTTTGGTTTGGCGCTCTTCGCCGGAATCAGCGGCGCGCCGCGACCGCGGCGACCAAGGCGCGCATCGACTCGCCGACAAGCCCGGTGATTTTTTCGTCGATCAGATTGCCGTCGACGTCGAAACCGCCGGCAAAAGCGTTGGCGAATACTTCCGGCTTGTTCAATGGCCGCAAGTCGAGAAAAACGCAAATCTGCCGCAAATGGTATTGCGCCCGCGAGGCGCCCATACCGCCGCCGGCGCTCAGAATGGCGGCCGGCTTGCCGGCCAGCAGGGCATTATCCGGCTCGCGCGAGGCCCAATCGAGAATGTTCTTGAGCGCCGGGGCCAGCGAGTAGTTGTACTCGGCGCTGGCCAGCACCAGCGCGTCGGCGGCGCCGATCTGCGCCAGTACGCGGATCACCGACGCGGGTTTTTCCGCGAGGTCCTGATTGTAGAAAGGAATATCGGCGAGATCGGCAATTTCCAGACCGGCGTTGTCCGGAAGATTAGCGCGCGCCGCGCGCAACAGTCCGCGATTGGTGGAAGCCTTGCGCAGACTGCCTGCAATACCCAGTAACCCGATTGACGTCATGAGATTCTCCTGGTCAATGAACTTGGAAAATAAACGTTATCGAAAATGGAAGCCGCATAGCGCCGATAACGCCCTGGTTCCGAAAAACGTCGGGCATTTTGACACATATTGCGTACATCCTGTCGTTTTGAGCGCTTGTTTCGGAGCGATTACGCGGGCATCCTTGTCCGTCATTTTCGCGGTCAGGCCAAGGCCGCGAGACAGTCGAAGACTGGTTTTGCGAAGCAAAATGGCGATAATCAAAATAATGGTAGAAAACCCGTGGACAAGCCGCGCGGCGGCGTAATCTGGCCTATCCACGGTTTTTCCACCATTATTCTGACTATCGCCATAAAAAACGGGCGTCCGTGAAAGGACGCCAGTTTCGTGTTTCGGCTTCGGAAAACGGCAATGCGGGTGGCGGCCCTGTGTGGCCGCCCGCCAGCGCTTAAAACCTGAACCGCGCCCCGACATTTACCGAGCCGCCTTCTCTGGCATCCCCCTTGTCGGGCGAAGAAAACCCGTGTTGATAACGGACATCGCCAAAGACCGAAGTGGATTTGTCCGCCCAGCCCTGAATCCCGACGCCCAGCTCGCCCCAAGATTTGCCGTAGCGTTCGGAAACGGGGGTAGAACCCCCATCGTTCAAGTTGACGAAAGTGACGCTTTCGGGTTTCAGGAAGTCATGATGCACGTTGACCAGTCCGTAGAGTTTCAAGGGCTTGTTTTCGGCGGTCGTCAGATCCCTGACCAGCCGCGCGCCGATACGACCGCGCAGAGTGTCAGCGTCGTATTTGTCGACTTTGAAGGTGGCGTCCTTGAAGCCTTGGTACTTCGTGTACTGATAACTCAATTGCGCCTGACCTTCGAGTAACCAAGCGTTGTCGATTTTCCACAGGGGATAACCTCCTTC
Source organism: Accumulibacter sp. (assembly GCA_031290495.1). Lineage (GTDB taxonomy): Bacteria > Pseudomonadota > Gammaproteobacteria > Burkholderiales > Rhodocyclaceae > Propionivibrio. Next base: position 1,314 of record JAITNL010000233.1, on the reverse strand, counting down.
AAGGGAAAAACCCGCGCGCCAGCCTTTTTGGGTGGCTTTGTCGTGTGGTTCCCCGGTCTTTTTGGTGGTGAAGTCGTTATGCAGCTTGGCGGTCTGGACTACGAGATCGACATACGCGCCGTTCGCCGTGGTGTGGGTGAGATAAGCGCCCAGGGCGTAGCTTTCGGCTTTTACCGAACCGGTATCTTTGTCCTGGTTCAGCGCGGGGCGGGCGCGATCGTTGAAATCGGCGTCGGTTCTGGCGTAGTCGAAGGCGATGGCGGCGCGCAGCGTACCGCCGTTTCCGGTGGACTTGGCGAGGAGTTCGTGACCGACCTGTACGCCGGTGGTGTCCTGGTCGTAACCGAAACCGCGTTTGCCGTCTTCGGAACCTTGACTGCGATACGTTCTGGCCCATGATTGAAGTTCCAGCGGCAGATCGCGGTGTTCGCCGACGCGCTGACTCAGGTTGGCGAGTTGCAGAAAACCGGTTTCGGCGTTGATCCGCTGGGCTTCGATGCTGGGGACGGATGCCTGTAATAAACTGGTCAAATACCAGCTGCCGTCATTCCCTTTGGTCAGAAAGTACTCATACAACCCGGCACGGAGAGACGAAGCCAAAAAGAACTTTCCCGCGGACTGTCCGCCGACCTGAACGACTTGAATGCCGTTCACCGTTTGAGCGCCTGTGCCGCCGACGTTGGTTATCGCCAGCAGACTGCTACCTGTGACGTTGCCGGTAACGTGGAGTTTATCGGTCAAGGAATCGTCGCCGCCGAGAACGGTGTTGAGCGCCTGCGTGCCGTCATCGCCTTCATAAGCTCCGACCTTCAGCGTATTGCCAACGGAAGACGGATTATTCAAACGCACCAGTCCGGCGTTGCGCAAAGAAGAAGACGGCCCCAGATCGAGCAGACCGGAATGATTGACCAGATCGAGCGTGCCGCCGGATTGGACATCGGTCATACCATTGACGGTGAGTTCGGTGCCGGTAATGTTGAAGAAAGCGCCGTTCTTGATGGTGATGTTCCCGGTAGAGAGTTTGCCGGAAAGATCGAAAATGCCGCCGCCTTCGACAATCACGTTGGCGTTGTTGGTCAGACTGCCGGTGTCAGTGAGTTTGAGCGTACCGCCGGAAACCGTGGTGTCGCCGCTGTAGGTGTTGGCGGCGGAGAGAATCAGCGTGCCGTCGCCGTACTTGGGCAACGATTTGCCGTCCCAGTTTTTGGCGGGATTGGCGGCAACTTCGGCGAGAGGAATGTCCACCTCGAAACTGTCGGTAACGGTGAACGTGCCGTGGGCGGTCGTGCTGCCTACGTTCCAGCTCAGACCGAA
>JAITNL010000135.1 GCA_031290495.1 Accumulibacter sp. | reverse complement strand
CGCAGCACATCGTGGGCTTCGCCGAGCGTCTTTATCAGTTCCAATATCTGATTTTGCTGTTGTTTCCGCACCTTGTTTTCCCTTGATTTCCTTCCGCCGCATTTTAACGCCAACCGGCGATCATTCGCGTATACATCTCCGCAGACCTATATATCGGCTTCCAGCTGAGTTTCTTTAATCTCTTTGTAATCAAGCACTTGGTTGCGTCCGGCGCGTAAAAATGAACGCCGCTCCGCAGCGATTGGAACGATTGCCGGGTTACGCCGCTGCTTATCCTACGGGACCATGCTACATTTCAAACGGCGGATCATTAGTCGGCCCGGCCAAACCCCTGAAACCCGCATAGAAAGGGCTATTGCGAGGGAATTTCCCCAATTGAACCCGTAGAAATTGAAATAGAAGGCCTAAAAACCTGAGAGAAATTGTCCCTGAGAAACGCGATGACCGAAGACTTTTCCGATCCCGGCTGGACCCGATGATCGATCTGACGCATCCGTTTTATTTTCAAGGTATTTTGGACTTATCTGAATCCGGCTGGATGTTTACCTGGCGGAGAGGGAGGGATTCGAACCCTCGGATGCCGTAAGACATCGCCTGATTTCGAGTCAGGTACAATCGACCACTCTGCCACCTCTCCGACAGGCGGCGGATTCTAGCACGGAACCGTTGGCGTCCGCCTCACCTGGAGTTGCGATGAGGTTCGCACGCCGCCAAATACCGCTCGCCGAATTGTCGCGGCGGCTGGCAGGTTTGAACGGTTTTCTTGGAATTTGAGCGTAAAACCAGCTCCGGTTTGAAATTCAGGACGGCGGGATACAAAACCCGGTCTGAAGGTCGGTCGCTTTGCGCGATTTGAGCATTCGGTTATGCGCAACTCAGTCGTGGGCCGGGTGTGTGGGCAGCGACAACCCAAGGGCGCGTGTTCGCGCCGCGCTGGGCTTTGTTGTGAAACGCCGTGGAACCCTTCAAGCCGTCCCCGAACGTTGGATGGCGAGGCTGCCGTAACCCTGGCAGGTTGGCATCAGTTCGATCTGATTGACGTTGATGTGCGGCGGCAAGGCGGCGATCCAGTAGGCGGTTTCAGCGATGTCCCTGGCGGTCAGCGGTACGGTACCCGCATACACTTTGGCCGCCGCCGCGTCGTCGCCGCGATAGCGCACGTTGGAAAACTCGGTGCCGCCGCAAAGTCCTGGCGCGATGTTGGTTGCGCGCACGCCGGTACCGACCAGATCGGCGCGCAGATTGCGGGTGAATTGCTCGACGAAGGCTTTGCTCGCGCCATAAACGTTGCCGCCGGGATACGGCGTGTTGCCGGCAATCGAACCGAGGTTGATGATCAGCCCGCTGTTACGCGCGACCATGCCGTGCAGGAGCGCGTGCGTGACGGTGACGAGTCCCTTGATATTGGTGTCGATCATCGTCGTCCATTCGGCGAGCGAGCAATGCGGCGCGGGTTCGGTGCCAAGCGCCAGACCGGCGTTGTTGATCAGCACGTCGACCGTCTGCCAATCGGCGGGCAGGTCCGTCAGCCCTTGCGTGATCGACGCCGGATTGGTGACATCCATGGCCACCGGCAACAGCGCGGTACCCAACTCAGCGCGTAATTTGTCCAGCCGTTCGATGCGCCGCGCCACGGCGATGACGCGGTACCCGCCCGCGACGAAACGGCGCGCCATCGCCTCGCCAAAGCCGGCGCTGGCGCCGGTAACCAAAGCAATCATGCGTTTCTCCTTCGTGTAAAACGCCAGTGTACTACCTGTGTTCTCCGGTTTGAAGACGTTTCGCGGCAGGGCGGCTTGCCGCCGCTTTCAAAAGAAGCCCGCCACACGCTGTCGACGGATGCGGAGGTGGTCAGACGTTGTTACCCGCGCTGGGACAGCGGTTCAGCCCAGGAACAAGCCCGGTCTGGACTAAAGCCGACGCGCCATGAACCGGGCCAGCGCCGGGCCGGTGACGATGACGACCAGCAACCGCGCCGTCTGGAACGCCATGACGAAAGGCATGTTGACTCCCGACGTGGCGGCGATGATGGCGACGGAGTCCAGACCGCCGGGGCTGGTCGCCAGATACGCCGTCAGCGGATCGATGTCGGTGATTTGCGTGAGCGCCGCCGCGACGCCGGCGCACATCAGAATCATGCAGACGATCGAGGCGGCGATCGAAGGCAGCGCCTGTTTCACCCGATTCAGGGATTGGCGCGTAAAACGCAATCCGACGCTCCAGCCCAGGGTGATGTAGGCGAGGGCCAGAATCCAGGGCGGCAGGGTGATCGTCATCAAGCCCCTGGCTTGCAGCGTACTGCCGACGATGAGCGGGATGAGCAGCGGGCCGCCGGGAATTTTGAGAAAACCCGCGAGCAGCGCGACCGGGACGGCGAGCGACAGCGTGGCGGCCAGATCCGGCCAGGAAACGCCGGTCAGCCAGTTCGAAAACACGCCGTGATCAGGAGGCGCACCGCCGATCCAGAAATGCGCAACGACCGTCGCCAGAATGGTGACGAGGACCACGCGCATATATTGCATCACCGCCACCAGACGCATGTCGCCGCCGTAGTCGTCGGCCATTGCCGTCATTACCGAAGCGCCGCCGGGCGAACATCCCCAGACCGCCGTCGTTCCCGGAAGGATCTTTTGGCGCGCCAGCATCCAGCCCATTGCGGAGCAGACAAAGACGATCACCATGGTGACCGAAACGAAAAACAGCCAGTTTTCGCGCAATGAAACCAGAATGTCCGACGTGATGCCACGCGCCACCAGACAGCCGATGACGCCCTGCGCCACGATAAACGGCTTGCGCGCGACGCGCGGCGAAGCGTCGGCGACGGCGATCAGGATCGCCGCCAGCATCGCGCCGAGCAACAGCGCGGCCGGCATCCGGACGGCGTCGAACGCCAGGGCAAGGCCCAGCGACAAGGCCAGCAGAACAGCCCATTGGAAAAATGCCGGATGTTGCTTCAGGGGCAGCAAGCGGCGGCCTCGATGACGCATGATGTTTCCGGAAAAGGTAAAAAGATGGCGGGGCGGAAAGCGATGATCATTATAGTCCGCGAGGAAGTTCGGAATGGCATGACCGGCGGCGCCGCCAGGTCCGTCGCGTGAACTTTCTTTCATCGTAAAACCAACTCCGGTTTGAAACCCCGCCCCTTAGGGCGGTGGGAGCTGAACCCCGGTCTGAAGGCATGTCGCTAATTTTTTGCTGCAGCCGCCCTGTTGAAAAGCCCGGCAAACGCGTTCCGTTTACAACGCGGTATTTTTCGTAATGGCGCTCAACCATTGATCCAGCCTGTTTTCCAGCAGGTAATGACGTTTGACCCATTCGCGCAGCGCGTCGCCTTCACGGGCGAGCGAGTCAGCTTCGCCGATACGTTCGCGGATGGCGGCAATCCATTGATCCGCATTGTTGGGCAAGCGCGTGACTGGAGGGTTGTCGGTCTGGTACGGAAAAATATCGGTGCAGATGACCGGCCAGCCGAGAATGCCGTATTCAAGCAAATGTAAATTGCTTTTCGCCTCGTTGAACGGGTGTATTTCCAGCGGCGCGATGGCGAGGTCGAGATCAAGCGACGCCAGTTTGGCCGGGTAATCGGCCCAATGGTGTACATCATCGTGAAACTCGGCGGCGCAGGGTTGGATTTCTTCGCTCGCCATACCAAGGAAAACCCAGTCGACTTCTTTGCCTGTTGCCTTGACAACGTCCTGAATAAAGCGCAAATCGCCCGCGTACTGCCGCGCGCCCGTCCAACCGACGCGAAGTTTGCTTCCCCGCCGCCGCCGCGATTGCATTTGTCCCCATGTTTTCCATTCCAGCGTATCGGGAACGACGCGGATGTCGTCGATCATGCCCCGGCAAGCCCGCATCAGGGGTTCGGTGCTGACGATCAACCGCTGACACGCATCGAGTCCGGAACGCAAGCGTTCGGCCATGACGTCTGAAGGCAAGGCATGGCAGAGCGGGTTGTCCCAGGGCAAATGGGCGCCCCACTCATCGAGCGAATGGATTTTGAAAATATCCAGGTGATGCTTTTTGCAGCTCACCAGCGCCTGACAGCGAACATCGTCGACCGGCGCGTGCACGATCAGCGTATCCGGCGCCAGGCGCGCGAGTTCCTGCGGGTTTGGCACACGTCCGGAGTTTACCGATGTGTAATGCAGACGCCTGGCGGCGTTCAGCGCGCGCAGAGGAACGATGGCGCGGTATTCCGCCGCGCTTTGACTCGATGCCGACATGACCAGCACACGCGGTCGATCATGGAAATCCGGATTCCAGGATGGCGCCAGTTCATGTTCGAGGGTGGGCGTGACAAAACGCAGACTGAGATTGCGGTTCCAGGCAGGATCGTTTACAAGACGAGGCAGCCAGCGCGTGCGAAATTGCGCGAGTTCCCGCCGGATAATCGTTGCTTTATGCGCGTCGAGTTCGGGCACCAGGGTGGCGGAACCGTGATGCAGAAGCGTGGCGAACGGCGTCCAGATGACGCGATAGCCAAGCTCTTTGACCTTCAGGCAAAGGTCGGTATCCTGACACTGCATCTTGAGCGTTGCGTCGAGACCGGCGGCCTCGCGGAAAATCGTGGCACGGATGAGCAAACAAGCGCCGACAACAGCTGAAAGTTCCTGATCGACGAGCGCGCGGTTCATGTAACTGGGCGCGTCGTGCGGCATGCGCCAGAAAACGAGACCGCCTTGTTCAACTATTCCAAGTATCGAGCCAGCGGACTGAATTTCCAGGGTTTTCGGATACAACAGGCGCGCGCCGACAATACCGACATCGGGGCGCTGCGCGTGGCTCATCATCGCGTCGAGCCAGTCGTTGTGGATACATTCGGTATCGTTGTTGAGCAGCAGCAGGTACTCGCCCCGCGCCTGACGCGCCGCCCGGTTGTTCATCGCGGAAAAATCGAACTCGCCGCCGACA
>JAITNL010000147.1 GCA_031290495.1 Accumulibacter sp. | reverse complement strand
AAACAAGAAAAAATCACCGACAAAATATTGGCGCTTATGACTATGCGCAACCAGTCGTTCACTACGATAGCCAACGTAAAATCTCAAAATCTTCTGAATGTGTAAATCAATGTCATTTGCTACTATCACCTTTCAGTATGTAGAGTAATCAACATGTTACAACCCACTAAAATTCAATTGTTGCGGAAATGATTGTCACATAAGATGTTGATTTTTAATGATATAAATGCGGCTTATCCAACCTGCGAAACTACGAAACCGTGTCATGTTTCAAGCGTCCATGAATCGTTACGGAATTTCATGCGATTACCCTGAATCTGTCCGGTGGCGCGTGATAGAATTTCACCCTTTTCCTCTCCTCGCCAATTCCAGAATGATTTCCGGTTTACTCAAAAAGATATTCGGCAGCCGCAACGATCGGCTGATCAAGCAATATTCGGCGATGGTGCGCAAAATCAATGCGTTGGAAGCGGGCGTCAGCGCGCTTTCCGACGACGAATTGCGCGGCAAGACGGCCGGGTTCAAGGCGCGGCTGGCCAACGGGGAGGCGCTCGACGCGCTGCTTCCCGAGGCGTTCGCCGTGGTGCGGGAAGCCGGCAAGCGGACGCTGGGTATGCGCCATTTCGACGTCCAGCTGATCGGCGGCATGGTGCTGCACAACGGCAAGATCGCCGAAATGCGCACCGGCGAGGGCAAGACGCTGGTCGCCACGCTGCCGTCCTACCTCAATGCCTTGACCGGCAATGGCGTGCATATCATCACCGTCAATGACTACCTGGCCAATCGCGACGCGGAGTGGATGGGGCGTTTGCACCGCTTCCTGGGCCTGACCGTTGGCGTCAACCTGTCGCACATGCCGCATGACCAGAAACAGGCGGCCTACGCGGCGGATATCACCTACGGCACCAACAACGAATTTGGTTTCGATTATCTGCGCGACAACATGGTCTACACGGTGGCCGACCGGGTGCAGCGCAAGCTCAGTTTCGGCATCGTCGATGAGGTCGACTCGATCCTGATCGACGAGGCGCGCACGCCGCTGATCATTTCCGGCCAGGCCGAGGATCACACCGATCTGTACGTGCGCATGAACCAGGTCGCGCCGATGTTGACCCGCTGTCAGGAAGAGGAGGGATCGGGCGACTATTGGGTCGACGAGAAGGCGCACCAGGTGCTGCTCTCCGAGGACGGGCACGAGCACGCCGAGGAAGTCCTCACGCGCGTCGGCCTGTTGGCCGAAGGCAGCAGTCTTTACGACGCTGCCAACATCCTGCTGATTCACCACCTTTACGCCGCCCTGCGCGCGCACACCTTGTTCCTCAAGGATCAGCAATACGTCGTGCACAACGGCGAGGTGGTCATCGTCGACGAATTTACCGGTCGCATGATGTCGGGCCGCCGCTGGTCGGACGGTCTGCACCAGGCCGTCGAAGCCAAGGAAGGCGTGGCGATCCAGAACGAAAATCAGACGCTGGCCTCGATCACCTTCCAGAATTACTTCCGCATGTACGGCAAGCTGGCCGGCATGACCGGCACCGCCGATACCGAGGCTTACGAATTTCAGCAAATCTACGGCCTGGAGACGGTGGTCATTCCGACCAACGTGCCGATGATCCGTGCCGATCTGAACGATCAGATATTCCGTACCGCCAGCGAAAAATTCACGGCGATCATCGCCGACATCCGCGAATGCCGGAAAAAGGGACAGCCGGTTCTGGTCGGCACGACGTCGATTGAAAATTCCGAACTGCTCTCGGGACTGCTCGACCGCGAAAAACTGCCGCACCAGGTGCTCAACGCCAAGCAGCACGCCAAGGAGGCCGAGATCATCGTGCAGGCCGGGCGGCCCGGCATGATTACCATCGCCACCAACATGGCTGGCCGGGGCACCGACATCGTGCTGGGCGGCAGCATCGACCGGCAGTTGTCGGCGATTGGCGACGATCCATCGCTCAATCAGGGGGTCAAGGAGGCACGCATCGCCACTTTGCGCGCCGAGTGGCAGAAGCTGCACGAACAGGTCGTCGCCGCGGGCGGCCTGCACATCATCGGTTCCGAGCGCCACGAATCACGCCGCATCGACAATCAGTTGCGTGGCCGGTCGGGCCGGCAGGGCGACCCCGGTTCCTCGCGCTTTTTCCTGGCGCTCGACGATTCGCTGCTGCGCATTTTCGCCGGCGACCGGCTGAAGGCGATCATGGATCGCCTGAAGATGCCCGAGGGCGAAGCCATCGAGCATCCGATGGTTTCGCGCTCGCTCGAATCGGCGCAGCGCAAGGTCGAAAGCCGCAACTTCGACATCCGCAAGCAGTTGCTCGAATACGACGACGTTGCCAACGATCAGCGCAAGGTGATCTACGCGCAGCGCAACGAACTGCTGGAGACCGAGGACATCAGCGAGACGATCACCGCCATGCGCCACAGCATCCTCGCCGACATTTTCCGCCGCCACGTGCCGGCGGACAGTGTCGAGGAGCAATGGGAACTGCCGGGCCTGGAAAAAGAGCTGGCTGCGCAGCTCCTGTTGGTCGTCCCCGCCGCCGACTGGATCAAGAACGAACCGACGCTCAACGACGACGCGATGCTCAAGCGCATCGTCGAGCAGGCCGACGCGGCGTATCAGGCCAAGCTCGAACTGGTCGGCGCCGATGCCTTCCATCCGTTCGAGCGCAACGTGATGCTGCAAAATCTCGACTCCCACTGGCGCGAGCATCTGGCGGCGCTCGATCATCTGCGTCAGGGCATCCATCTGCGCGGCTATGCCCAGAAAAACCCCAAGCAGGAATACAAGCGCGAAGCGTTCGAGTTGTTCCAGGCGCTGCTCGACGCCGTGCGCGCCGAAGTCACCCGCCTGCTGGTGACGGTTCAGGTGCGCACCGAGGACGTTCGGGAAACCGCGCCGCAACCCGCCGCCGTGCAGAACGTCCAGTACCATCACGACGATTACGAAAGGGCGCTGGCGGCGGTGGCGGAAAGCGGCGGACAACTGCGCGCCGGTCAGAAGATTGGCCGCAACGACCCATGCCCGTGCGGTTCGGGCAAGAAATACAAGCAGTGCCACGGCAAGCTGAACTGAACCTTTGATTCATTCGCCAAGATCATGACCATCAACTACGCGACTCCCGCCCCCGAACGACTCTTTCCCGTGAACGGCGTCCGTCTGGGGGTGGCCGAGGCCGGCATCCGCAAGGCCGACCGGCGCGATCTGACGCTGCTGGCGCTGGAGCCGGGCGCCACGGTCGCCGGCGTGTTCACGCAAAACCGTTTCTGCGCCGCGCCGGTACACGTCTGCCGTAAACATCTGGACAGCGGTCATGAAATTCGCGCACTGGTAATCAATACCGGCATCGCCAACGCGGGGACCGGAGACGAGGGTATGCGGGCGGCGCTGAAAACCTGCGCGGCGGTCGGCGAAGTGCTGGGCATCGGCGCTGACCAGGTGCTGCCGTTTTCCACCGGCGTGATTCTCGAACCGCTGCCGGTCGACCGCTTGGTGACTGGCTTGCCGCGTTGCCGGGACGATCTCGAAGCGGTTCACTGGCACGCCGCCGCGCACGCCATCATGACCACCGACACGGTAGCCAAGGCGGCTTCGCGCCAGCTGGACATCGCTGGTCGCACCGTCACCATCACCGGCATGTGCAAGGGCGCCGGCATGATTCACCCGAACATGGCGACCATGCTCGGCTTCGTCGCCACCGACGCGGGCATCGCCGCGCCGCTACTGCGGCAACTCGCGCGAGAAACCGCCGACGAATCGTTCAACTGCATCACCGTCGACGGCGACACCTCGACCAACGACTCTTTCATCCTGATCGCCACCGGCCAATCCGGCGCCGCGTTCGCCGACGCCTCGGCGTCCGGCTATGCCGAATTGCGCGAAGCGCTCATCGGCGTGGCGCGGGAACTGGCGCAAGCCATCGTGCGCGACGGCGAAGGCGCCACCAAATTCATCACCGTCGCCGTCGAAGGCGGACGCGACCGCGAGGAATGCCGGGCCGTCGGCTACGCCATCGGCCACTCGCCGCTGGTCAAAACCGCCTTTTTCGCCTCCGACCCCAACCTCGGACGCATCCTTGCCGCCATCGGCTACGCGCCTGTCGACGCGCTCGATGTCGACTCAATCCGGGTCTGGCTGAGCGGCGACGGACGCGACGTGCTGGTCGCCGAAAAAGGCGGTCGGGCGGTCTCTTACCGCGAAGAAGACGGCGCGAGCGTCATGCGGGCCAAGGAAATCACCGTGCGCGTCGATCTCGGGCGCGGGCAAGCCAACGCCAGCGTTTACACCTGCGATCTCTCCTACGAGTACGTGAAAATCAACGCGGATTACCGGAGTTGACGGTTATTTACGGGAATCGCTCTATAACGGTTCCCACAAATAATCGTCCCCAATGAATTTCTGAAAACCTGAAGTCTGGATTCGCCAAGCGAACCACGACAAAACCTGCGCTGGAATGACGGCTATTTTGTGGCACGAGTTTGCCGTGAATAGCGAGGTCAAGGATTTTCTGCCGAAGCTGTTTCGTGTTCATTCGTCCGCCTCGCTTTGGAACCGTTAAATAACAACTTAAATATTTATTGATTTTATGGCATACTGTGTCCATCAACTTATATGAGGAGGTGGAACAATATGGAACAACGTATCAAAATGATGTTACCACAACTCAACGAACGTCAAAGGCGCCTGTTTC